>NZ_JBSFEP010000016.1:0-193541 GCF_053594495.1 Streptomyces sp. NPDC001920 | reverse complement strand
GCTGTTGAGTTCTCAAGGAACGGTCGCTTCCTTTGTACTCACCCTCTCGGGCTTTCCTCCGGGCGCTTCCCTTCGGTCTTGCGTTTCCGACTCTACCAGATCTTTTCTCGATCCGATTTCCTCGGTGCTTTCCAGGTTCCCGCTCTCGCGTTTCCCTTTCCGGCGCTTCCGACTTTATCAGAACTCTCGGGCCGGATTGACCAGCCACTCAATTTCCGATTCATCGGGAGGGGCTTCTCGGGAATCGATGTTCCACTGAAGCAGATAGATTTTCACTCGGCCCGGGTGGACTGCATCCACTTCCAGGCAACTGTTCGAATCTACCTCCCCACACGTTCCGTGTCAACGGCTCCTGCGGGGCGAAGAGGAGACTAGCAGCTCAGCAGGTGTGTACGCACATCAGGCCGCCGTGGGAACCGTGGCCCTGCGCTCGGCCGCCTCGACGTCGCCTGTCTCTCCGGCACGGGCAGCTCGGCCGCCCAGGACATAGACGTAAGCCAGGAAGGCCAGTTCAGCGGCGATACCGATGCTGATGCGGGCCCAGGTGGGCAGGCCCGAGGGCGTGACGAAGCCTTCGATGACGCCCGAGACGAAGAGGACCAGGGCGAGTCCTATCGCCATGCCTATGGCGGCACGTCCCTCTTCGGCGAGGGCGTGGCGTCGGGTGCGCGGGCCCGGGTCGATGAGCGTCCAACCGAGACGCAGGCCGGTGCCGGCGGCGACGAAGACCGCGGTCAGTTCGAGGAGCCCGTGCGGCAGGACGAGGCCGAGGAAGGTGTCCAGGCGTCCTGCCGACGACATCAAGCCGAAGCCGACCCCGAGGTTGAGCATGTTCTGGAAGAGGATCCAGAGCACTGGCAGGCCGAGGAAGACGCCCAGGATCAGGCAGAGGGCGGCGGCCCAGGCGTTGTTCGTCCACACCTGGGCGGCGAAGGAGGCGGCGGGGTGGCTTGAGTAGTACGTCTCGTACTGGCCGCCGGGGCGGGTGAGCTCTCGCAGTTCACTGGGGGCCGCGATGGTGGCCTGTACTTCGGGGTGCGTGCCTATCCACCAGCCCAGGAGCGCCGCGACGAGGGTGGACAGCAGCGCCGTAGGCACCCACCAGTGGCGCGATCGGTAGACGGCTGCGGGGAAGCCGTGGGTGAGGAAGCGGGTGACGTCTCGCCATGAGGCGCGTCGTGTGCCCGTGACGGCGCTGCGCGCGCGTGCCACCAGTTGGCTCAGCCGACCGGTCAGCTGGGGGTCGGGGGCGCTGGACTGGATCAGGGAGAGGTGGGTGGCGGTGCGTTGGTAGAGGGAGACGAGTTCGTCGGTCTCCTCGCCGGTGAGGCGGCGCTGGCGCCCGAGCAGGGTTTCGAGGCGGTCCCATTCGGCACGGTGGGCGGTGACGAAGACGTCGAGGTCCATCTGCTTTCCTGCTCCCCGGCTGTTCGTCGGCGACTCGTCGTGGATGTCAGCTTGTCGTACTGCGGCGCGATGCGCCCTCAGCTTGGCAGACTGGCCATTCCAGGGGCAGGTCAGGGGAAGGACGAACGGCGTGAGTGAGCTGGTGACGGGCGAGGCGGTGGCGCTGGAGTTGCGCCCCGCGAAGCTGCCCAGCAGGGCGCTGGCCGTGTTGTTGGATCTGACAGTGGCCGTGGTCGCCTATGTCGCCGTGACCATTGGAGTGATGGCGGCCACCGCTTCGCTGGACGAGGCGGCGCAGACCGCGCTGTCGATCGCGATGTTCGTTCTGTTGCTGGTCGGCGGGCCGATCGCGGTCGAGACGCTCAGCCATGGGCGCTCGCTCGGGAAGCTGGCGTGCGGGCTGCGTGTGGTGCGCGACGACGGCGGTCCGATCCGGTTCAGGCACGCGTTGGTGCGGGGTCTCATCGGCGTGATCGAGATTGTGATGACGTTCGGCGTCATCGCCGTCATCGCTTCGCTGGTGTCCGCGCGCGGGCGGCGGCTCGGTGACGTGTTCGCCGGGACTCTCGTCGTACGGGAAAGGGTGCCGCTTGCACGCACGGGGTTCGTTCCCCCGCCGCCGCCGTGGCTGGCCGGGCGGTTCTCGGGGCTTGACCTGTCGGCGGTTCCCGATGACCTGTGGCTCGCCGTCCGCCAGTACCTGACGCGGATGCAGCAACTCGACCCCCAGGTCGCCTGGAACATGGCGGAGCGGCTCGCGACGGACGTCGCCGCGCGCACAGGTGCTCCAGCACCGCAGGGTGTGCCGCCGGCGGCGTTCCTGGCCGCCGTTCTGCAGGAACGGCAGGCCCGAGAGGCGAGGCGCGCTTTCGGTGGCGGGGCCGCTGGTGGTGCGGGCCCTGCGCACGGTGCGGGGGCTGCGGCTGGAGCACCGACCCCGCACGCATATGGACCGCCGGTGACGCCGGCTGGGCCTCCATCGCCACTGACTGCCCCACACAGAGGGCCGGGGGCTCCGGTGGGCGTTCAGCCGACGGGTCGGAAGGAGTGGGAGCGGTCCGCCGTGCCGCAGGAAGCGGCTCAGCACTCGCCGGTCCCTCCACGCGCCGCAGCCCCGCAGGACACGCCACCGGACAACCGGCCCGCCACCGGCTTCGTACCGCCCGCCTAGGGCTTCGCCGTTCCTGGGCGGCGGCTGCCCGGTGGCCCGGTCGTGCCCGCCTCGCTCAAGTGAACGTGGACGGTGGCGATTCCAGGTCTTCCAGCTCGATGCCGGGGGCGGCGAGAACCACGTCGCCCGTGATGTGCACGGCGTGCTGTTCACCTGTGTCCAGGGCTGTGACCTGGTACTCGTCCACGGTCAGAGGGCCGTTGTCAGTGGCGTGTGTTTCTCTGTTCACCAGAGCCCAGGACTGGTCCACGGTGCGCGGGGCCAGGACCGGGTCCGTAAGGGCCAGGAGGCGTACGCGAGTTGCGGAGGCGGAAGGGGTGAGGCGCAGGAGACGGGTGGTGGCGATGAGAAACGCGGGGGACGACCCGGTGAAGGCGTGGGCGCGCACATTGCCTTCCGTGGCCTGAGCCCCGGTGGGGTCGGTACGGACCCAGGTGACGCCGTCCAGGGCGGCGCCGCGTACCTGCCAGCCGCCGGCGTGGAGTTCGAGGCGGATGGGGCGGCCGAGTTCGTCCAGGGCGAGGTCGACGGAGCCGCAGTGGTCGCCCGCGGGGGTGGTCAGCTGGGAGACGTAGCGCCAGCCGGAAGGGCCGGGGGCGCAGTGGAAGTGCTCTTCTGCGAGAGGGGTGTGATCGTGCGGATCGTGGAGCGAATAGCGGCCGCGGGGCATCGGGGTCCTGGGTCTTGACGGGCTGATCCGGCCCTATCGGCTGGAGAAGCCGCATGGCCGAAGAGGCAGGCCCCCGACACGGGGGTGCGGGGGCCTGTCTCGGAGGTTCGCTGCTGAACAGCGCGCCAGTGCACGGGCGGGCTCGGTGGGGGCTGCCGTGCGTACCGCGCACGCCGGCCGGCGTCCGTGGTGCGCCGGCCGAGGCCGGGGGTTGCCCTGTGAGGCGTACCGCCCAGCAAGTTCGCTCGGGCGGTGCGGCTCACGGCGACTCGAACCGGCCCTGGCTGGGCTCAGTAGCGGTAGTGGTCCGGCTTGTACGGGCCCTCGACCTCGACACCGATGTAGGCGGCCTGCTCGGGGCGGAGCGTCGTCAGCTTCACGCCGAGCGCGTCCAGGTGGAGGCGGGCGACCTTCTCGTCGAGGTGCTTGGGCAGCGTGTACACGCCGGTCGGGTAGGCGTCGGGCTTGGTGAACAGCTCGATCTGGGCCAGCGTCTGGTCCGCGAACGAGTTGGACATCACGAACGACGGGTGACCGGTGGCGTTGCCCAGGTTCAGCAGGCGGCCCTCGGACAGGACGATGATCACCTTGCCGTCGGGGAAGGTCCAGGTGTGCACCTGGGGCTTGACCTCGTCCTTGACGATGCCCGGGATCTTGGCGAGGCCGGCCATGTCGATCTCGTTGTCGAAGTGGCCGATGTTGCCCACGATCGCCTGGTGCTTCATCTTGGCCATGTCCGAGGCCATGATGATGTCCTTGTTGCCGGTCGTGGTGATGAAGATGTCGGCCTTGTCGATGACCTCGTCGAGGGTCGTGACCTGGTAGCCGTCCATCGCCGCCTGCAGGGCGCAGATCGGGTCGATCTCGGTGACGATCACGCGGGCGCCCTGTCCGCGCAGGGACTCCGCGCAGCCCTTGCCCACGTCGCCGTAGCCGCAGACGACCGCGGTCTTGCCGCCGATGAGGACGTCGGTGGCGCGGTTGATGCCGTCGATCAGGGAGTGGCGGCAGCCGTACTTGTTGTCGAACTTCGACTTGGTGACGGCGTCGTTGACGTTGATCGCCGGGAACAGGAGGATGCCGTCGCGCTGCATCTCGTACAGCCGGTGGACGCCGGTCGTGGTCTCCTCGGTCACGCCGCGGATCTCGGAGGCCAGCTGGGTCCACTTCTGCGAGCCGTCCGTGATGGTGCGGTGCAGGAGTTCGAGGATGACGCGGTGCTCGTCGGACTCGGCGGTGTCGACGTCCGGGACCTTGCCGTCCTTCTCGTACTCGACGCCCTTGTGGACGAGGAGGGTGGCGTCACCGCCGTCGTCCAGGATCATGTTCGGGCCGCCGGTGGGGCTGTCCGGCCAGGTCAGGGCCTGCTCGGTGCACCACCAGTACTCCTCCAGGGTCTCGCCCTTCCAGGCGAAGACCGGGATGCCCTGGGGGTTGTCCGGCGTGCCGTTCGGGCCGACGGCGATGGCGGCGGCCGCGTGGTCCTGGGTGGAGAAGATGTTGCAGGAGGCCCAGCGGACCTGGGCGCCGAGGGCGGCCAGGGTCTCGATGAGGACGGCGGTCTGCACGGTCATGTGCAGGGAGCCGGTGATGCGGGCGCCGGCCAGCGGCTGGGCCTCGGCGTACTCCTTGCGGATCGCCATCAGGCCGGGCATCTCGTGCTCGGCGAGGGTGATCTCCTTGCGGCCGAACTCGGCCAGGGAGAGGTCGGCGACCTTGAAGTCCTGTCGGTTCTCGACAGTCGTCATTGCGAGCTGCTCCTCGGGGTTGGGGCGAGGGTGGGTACGGCTGGTCTGCGCGGCGGCGGACACAGGGGTGCCCGAAGAGGACACAGGCATGCCCGCGTAACGCGCAGCGCAGTCCGTCGGAGGCCCTCTCTCCCTCGGTCGGTCCGTGTCGGGACCGCCCGACCGCCATCAGCAGCGACGTCTGGCTCTGTCCCAAGCTACACCGGGAGGCCCGGCCGCCCCCAGTCCGCCTGCGAACAGATCACGCCATCAAGACGGCCGCTCCCCGCGGTGGTGGGTCTGGTGGTGGGTCTGGTGACGGCCTGGTGCGAAGGCCGGGGGCGGGAGCGATAACAGGACACCGACAAACGGTCGACAGGAGGCAATCAAGCGGGATCTACAGGGATCTTCTGGTCTTTGAGTCTGCGGCGAGGTGGTGCAGGATGCCCGGGAGATCTGACCAACTGATCGATCCTGCGGGTCGCCCGGGACGGCGGTCCGTATGACAAAGGCGTGAGGAGATCGATGTGACCAGTCCGGCCGGCCCTCCCCCCACGGGCAGCGGCGGTGGCGAGCGGCAGCGGTTGAAGCTGCTCGCGGTGACCGCGTGCCCGACCGGCATCGCGCACACGTACATGGCGGCGGAAAAGCTCGCGCAGGCCGCCGAGAGCCGCGGTATCGACATGAAGGTGGAGACCCAGGGATCCATCGGGGCTGAAAACATCCTCGATGACAACGATGTCAACCACGCCGACGGTGTCATCGTCGCCGCGGACAAGGACGTGGACCTGAGCCGTTTCGTCGGCAAACGGGTACTGAGCGTCGGGGTGGCCGAGGGCATTCGCCACCCTGAGCAGCTGCTCGAGCGGGTGTTGTCGGCGCCGGTGCACGGGACGGGCGGCGCTCCGACGTCCTCATCCACCGCCGGAGGCGGCAAGGAGCGGAGCGCCGGCTACAAGGCGCTGATGAACGGGGTCAGTTACATGATCCCGTTCGTGGTGGTCGGCGGGCTGCTGATCGCGATCTCGCTCTCGCTCGGCGGACACACCGACCCGTCGGGCGGTCTGGTCATCCCGAAGGACTCCTTCTGGATGGATGTGAACAACATCGGTGTCATCGGCTTCACGCTGATGGTGCCGATCCTGTCCGGATACATCGCGTATGCCATCGGGGACCGGCCCGCCCTCGTGCCCGGCATGATCGGTGGCTGGATCGCCGACACCGGCGAGCTGTACGGCTCCAAGGCGGGGGCCGGGTTCATCGGGGCGATCGTGACCGGGTTCCTCGCCGGGTATCTGGTGGTGTGGATCAAGAAGGTCAGGGTTCCGAAGTTCGCGCAGCCGATCATGCCGATCATCGTGATCCCGATCGTGGCGACGACCGCGCTCGGGCTGTTCTTCATCTACGTCATCGGTGAGCCGATCTCCTGGGTGTTCGAGCACCTGACCGACTGGCTCAGCGGGATGACGGGTACCAGCGCGATCCTGCTCGGCGCGATCCTGGGGCTCATGATCGCGTTCGACATGGGCGGGCCGGTCAACAAGACGGCGTTCCTGTTCGGGGCGGGGCTCATCGCGACCGGCAACCAGACGGTCATGGGGATGTGCGCGGCGGCGATCCCGGTCATGCCGTTGGGGCAGGGCCTGGCGACGCTGATACGGAGGCGGCTGTACACCGAGCAGGAACGGGAGACGGGGCTCGCCTCGCTGTTCATGGGGTGCTTCGGGATCTCCGAGGGCGCGATCCCGTTCGCCGCGGCGCGGCCCGCGCAGGTCATCCCGGCCAACATGCTGGGCGGCGCGGTGGCCGGAGCCATCGCCGGTGTCGCCGGGGTCGAGGACGCGGTGCCGCACGGTGGCCCGATCGTCGCGGTGCTGGGTGCGGTGAGCGGCGTACCGATGTTCTTCGTGGCCGTGGCCATCGGCTCGGTCGTCACCGCGCTGGCCACGGTCGCCCTGGTCGACGTCGGTGAGCGCAGGCGGCGGGGGGAGCCCGTCATCGGCGTCGGCACGGCCGGCCCCGAGCCCGCGCTGGTCGGGGTGGGCGCCGGTGGTGTCGCGGCGCGGGGAACCGTACGCGAGTCGGGAGCGGTCGGGGCCGGTGCGTCCTCCGGGGCCACGTCGACTGGGCCGGCGGGGCCCGAGGAGACGAAGGAGACTGCGGAGTCCGAAGAGACCGTGGACCGCGCTCCGGCAGCCGCCGGGAGTGGAGCGGACGAGGTTCTCTTGGGCCGTCTCACCCGTCAGACCGTGAAGGTCCGGCTCGAAGCGGCCGACAAGGCGTCCGCGATCCGGGAGATGGCTGAGCTGCTGGCGCGTACCGGAAGGGTGGCCGACCTGGACGAGCTGGTGGCGTGCGCGCTGCGGCGGGAGGCGCAGGGCACCACCGGGCTCGGTGAGGAGATCGCGATTCCGCATGCCAAGACGGATGCGGTCACCGCGCCGGTCGTCGGCTTCGCGCGGTCGGCGCAGGGTGTGGAGTGGGGCTCGCCGGACGGTACGAAGGCGCGGCTGGTGTTCATGATCGCCGTACCGGAGGCGGCCGCGGGTGACGAGCATCTGCGGATTCTGGCGCAGCTGTCGCGGAGGCTGACGGACGCGGGGTTCCGGGAGCGCCTGCTGGCCGCGCCGGACGAGTCCGCCGTCCTCGGGGCGCTGCGCGAGGTCGGATAGCAGCAAGGCCGGGGCCGCGCCCGGTGGGTCGGGGCCGTGCCCAGTGGGTTGCCGGGCGCGGGCCTGGTGGGCCGGGCGCGGGCCCGCACAGACCGGTCATGTACGGCCGCTAGGCTCTGCGCCCGCGGAAGGGCCGCATGAGGGGGTACGAAATGTCCGGCAAGGGGCGGGGGCTGGGGATCGCAGCCGTCGTGGTGGGGCTGGTGGGGCTGCTGTCGGGGCTCGGTGGTCTCGCCTACGCGCAGCACGCCTTCGGTGGTTCGGTCGTGTCGAGCGACAGCATGACGCCGACGTACGGCCCGGGGGACCGGATCTTCTACGAGCGGATCGACGGGAGCGACGTGCGGCGCGGTGATGTCGTCGTGTTCTCGGCGCCGGACCGGTACGGCTTCGACGCGCTGGTGATGGAACGCGTCATCGGCGTGGGCGGCGACCATGTGACGTGCTGCACGGGAGCGGGCGCGGACACACGGGTCCTTGTCAACGGACGGCCGCTGCAGGAGCCGTATCTGAAGAGCCCCGAGGACAGCCGTGGGTTCGGCGTGGCCTCCTACGACGTGTCGGTTCCCGAGGGGCGGCTGTTCATGCTGGGCGACCATCGTGCGAACGCCCGTGACGCGCGGGCCTTCCTCGACGACCAGGGCGGGACGCTTGCGGATTCGGTGATCCGGGGACGTGTGATCGAGGACTTGACGGTGCCCGCGGTGCTCGGGACAGCGATGGTGCTCGGGGCGCTGCTGGTGCCGGTCGGGGTCGGTCTGGGGATCGCCGCCGTGGTCGTACGGCGACGGGCGCGGGCCGCGGTGCCGCCTCCGCCGCCGTGGGCGGTGCAGGGCTGAGGAGGTGTACGAAGCCCATGGGGCCCGCCGAGTGACTCGGCGGGCCCCATGGCCGTTGCGGGCAGCGCCGCTGGGGGACGTCAGTGTCCGGCGCTCGGCGCCGCTCCCCCGGGCGTCGCCTCGGGGTCGGGGCCCTTGGCCGCGTCGGCCTCGCTGTAGATGTCGGGTTCGAGGTAGATCACGCGGGCGATCGGGACGGCCTCGCGGATGCGGGACTCGGCGGCGTCGATGGCGGAGGCGATCTGGGCGGCCGTGGCGTCGTGGCGGACGGCGATCTTGGCGGCTACCAGGAGCTCTTCGGGGCCGATGTGCAGCGTGCGCATGTGGATGATGCGGGTGACCGCGTCACCGTCGACGACGGCGGCCTCGATCTTGTTGACCTCGTCGACGCCGGCGGACTCGCCGAGCAGCAGCGACTTGGTCTCGATGGCCAGGACGACCGCGATCAGGACGAGCAGGACGCCGATGCAGATGGTGCCGATGCCGTCCCAGACGCCGTCACCGGTGAGCAGGGCGAGGCTGACGCCGCCCAGGGCGAGGATCAGACCGACCAGCGCGCCGAGGTCCTCCAGCAGCACGACGGGCAGCTCGGGGGCCTTGGCGTGGCGGACGAACTCCTTCCAGGACTTGCGGCCCCGCAGGACGTTCGACTCCTTGATGGCCGTGCGGAAGGAGAAGGTCTCGGCGATGATCGCGAAGACGAGGACGCCGACCGGCCAGTACCAGTGCTCGATCTCGTGCGGGTGCTTGATCTTCTCGTAGCCCTCGTAGAGGGCGAACATGCCGCCGACCGAGAACAGGATGATCGAGACGAGGAAGGCGTAGATGTAGCGTTCGCGGCCGTAGCCGAAGGGGTGCTGGGGGGTCGCCTCGCGCTGGGCCTTCTTGCCGCCGACCAGCAGCAGGGCCTGGTTGCCGGAGTCCGCGAGCGAGTGCACGCCCTCGGCGAGCATCGACGACGAGCCGCTGAACGCGAACGCCACGAACTTCGATGCCGCGATCGCGAGGTTGGCGGCGAGTGCCGCCACGATCGCCTTGGTACCGCCTGACGCGCTCATGTGTCGCGTTGTCCCTTCGACTTCGTACGTACGCCGTCCCGGGCGCCACCGAAAGGGAAGCCTGGCCCCCGATCGGCTTTGCCCGTCCTTTGCCGGTGGGCCATTGTTGCAGCCCGCTCCGACAACGGCGCGCCGGGTCGCCGGATGGCGTCCGTCAGACGACGACCGTTGCCCGGAAGACCGTACCGGCACCGGCCAGTTCGGTCCGCTCCCCTGCCGGTACGAAGACGGATCCGCCCGGCGTGAGCCGGTGCTCCCCGACGCGGACGGAACCGGCGGTGCAGAGCAGGATCTGCGGGGTCGCGCGCGTGAGGTCGTGGGCGACGGCGCCCTCCGGGAGCACGTACCGGGACAGCCGGAACTCGTCGGTCGGGGTCTCGTAGACCTCCTCGCCGTCCGGAGCTGCCTCGGGGCGCAGCACGCCCGGGTCGCCCGCCTCGAAGCGGACGACGCGCAGGAGTTCGGGGACGTCGACGTGCTTGGGGGTCAGGCCGCAGCGCAGGACGTTGTCGGAGTTGGCCATGATCTCGACGCCGAGGCCGCTGAGGTACGCGTGCGGGATGCCGGCGCCGAGGAACAGGGCCTCGCCGGGCTGCAGCCGGACGCGGTTGAGCAGCATCGCGGCGATGACACCGGGGTCGCCCGGGTAGTGGTGGGCGATGTCGGCGTACGGGGCGTGGTCGCCGCCGAGGCGGGAGCAGGCGGCCGCGGCCTCGGCGACGGTGTGGGCCATCTCGTCCGGGTCGGCGGTGAGGATCGCGGTGAGCACCTCGCGCAGGGCGGCGTCCTCGGGGTGGGCGTGCAGCAGGTCGACGTACGGCTTGAGGGAGTTGACGCCGAGGCCGTCCAGCAGGTCGGCGGCCCGCAGCGGGTCACGGAAGCCGCACAGGCCGTCGAACTCGGTGAGCGCGCAGATCAGTTCGGGCTTGTGGTTGGCGTCCTTGTAGTTGCGGTGGCCGGCGTCCACCGGGATGCCCCGGCGCTCCTCGTCCTCGTAGCCGGCCCTCGCCTGTGCCAGGTCGGGGTGCACCTGGAGGGAGAGCGGAGCCCCGGCGGCGAGGATCTTGAGGAGGAAGGGCAGTCGGGGGCCGAACTTGGCGACGGCGGCGGCGCCCAGTTCACGCTCCGGGTCGGCCTCGATGACCTCGACGAGGGTGCCGCGCCCGGTGCGCGAGGGGGCGCCGGGGTGGGCGCCCATCCACATCTCCGCCTGCGGTTCGCCGGTCGGCTCTGCCCCGAGGAGCTTCGGGATCGCGGTGGTGGAACCCCAGGCGTAGGGGCGGATGGTGTTGTCGAGGCGGTCCATGCGGTTCCGTGTCTGCTCTCTGTGAGTGCGGCGCGGCGTGGTCTTCGGTGGACGCGGGCCCGGCTGACGCTGGTCCGGCTTGTGCACGGCTGCCGCTTCCTTGCGCGTACGGCTGTCATTTCCTTGTCCGTACGGCCGTCAGGGCGTCACGCCGTGAGGCCGTCAGGCTGTCCTGGGACAGATCAGACAACCGAAGCGAGCGCCAGGTAAACGGCGGCGAAATCCGTGATGGCGATCAGTTCCGCGAGGGTCTCCAGTTCGCCACCGGCCTCCGGCTCCAGCTCGCTGATCGGCGTGTCGTGGCTCAGGGCCAGGTCGCGGGCGGTGGGCGCGGCGGTGAGGCCGCCGCTGGGGCGGTCGCGCAGCAGCACCACGCGCGCGTGCAGGGCGGGTGGCTCCTCCACCCGGTCCCGGAAGAAGTCGTCGGGGTCGGCGCTCGCCGCGAGCGGGCCGGCGAGCAGCGCGCTGTGCGAGGAGAGGGCCTCGGGCAGTTCGGCGACCAGGGCGGGGTGGCCGGAGAGCTCGGCGAGCGCGGCGGCGAAACGCCGGCCTGCCGGGCCGGCGGAGACGCCCTCGGTCCAGATCAGCGGGAGGGTGTCGGCGAGTTCGGCGGCCAGGGTCTTCGCCGGGTTGCTGTAGGTCGCGATGGCGGGGCCGCAGCGTTCGGCGATGTGGTCGAGGCGGTCGGCGACCTTCTCCAGGGCCTCGGGCGGGGCGGCGAGCGTGCCGGTGCGGTCCAGGAG
The DNA here is from genome assembly GCF_053594495.1 of Streptomyces sp. NPDC001920. Taxonomy (NCBI): domain Bacteria; kingdom Bacillati; phylum Actinomycetota; class Actinomycetes; order Kitasatosporales; family Streptomycetaceae; genus Streptomyces; species Streptomyces sp. NPDC001920. The sequence goes on along the minus strand of NZ_JBSFEP010000016.1, from coordinate 181,948 downwards.
CGCCAGGAGAGGGGTGAGCAGCGCCCACAGGACGCCGGGGGCGGAGGCGGCGAGGGGTTCGTCGTGCTCGTACGGGGTCGTCGCCATCGGCACGAACAGGCCATGGTTGCCGTGCACCGCCTCGGTGAGGGGGGTCCCGGAGGGTGCCACCGCGACGACCGTGCAGCCTCGGCGGTAGGCCTGCTCGGCGAGCAGGGAGAGGCCCGGCTCGGTGCCGTCGGGGGTGGTGATCAGCAGCAGGTCCACGGAGCCCGCCCAGCCGGGCAGCTCCCAACGCAGGGCGCCCGCGGCGGGGGCCACGCCGGAGGGGGCCAGCCGGGTTACGGGGCTGGTGGCGCCGGCGAGTGTGCCGAGGAGGTCGGCCACGCAGATGGCGGCGGCGCCGGGGCCCGCGATGAGGACGGCGCGGGGGCGGCCGTCGGGCTTGAGGTCGTGGACGCCGGCCTCGGCGGCGTGCCGGGCGGCGGTGCGGACGCGGGCGCCGGCTTCGGCCGCACCGCGGAGCAGGGCACGCCGGTCGGCCTCGGCGAGCGCCTCCGGCGTGTCGAGCAGCGATTCGTCGAGCATGGGCGGCAGCCTCCGAGCGCCGGGGCGGACTGGGGCGGAGCGGGCTGTGCGGCGTTCCCTGGGTGCGGGTCCGGTTTCCGTCAGTAGGGGTCCGGTCCCGTCAGTACGGGTCCGGCTCCCCTCAGTACGGGTCCGGTTTCCGTCGAGCGCGAGCGGGCGGTTCTCCGCTCGGGCCACCGGTCGTCATGGTGCCGTGGACCGAAAGCCGTACGCCGGTGTCGAAACGCCGGTGGCCTCGGGGTCAGGCGGGGCGGCGGGCCTCGTCCACCAGCAGAACGGGGATACCGTCGCGGACGGGGTACGCCAGGCCGCAGTCCTGGCCGGTGCAGATCAGCTCGGCCTCCTGCTCCTTGAGCGGGGCGTGGCAGGCCGGGCAGGCGAGGATCTCCAGGAGGCCGGCTTCCAGCGGCATGGCGGGTCCCTTCTGGGGTGGGTTGCGCGGTACGTGCGTGTGTGCGGATGTGCCTGGTCAGCGTACCGCCGGTGAGGGCGGGGTGCCGGGGTTGCGCGGGGCGGGCCGGACGGGTCGGGTGGTGCCGCGGCGGCCGTGCGCGGGCACGGCCCCGCCGCGCTCGCCCGTCCCGCCCCGAGGGGCTCCGGGCCCTTTCGTCCTCAGCCCCGGATGATCGCCAGCACCTCGTCCCGCACCTTCGCCATCGTCGCGTCGTCGCGCGCTTCCGCGTTCAGGCGGAGCAGGGGCTCGGTGTTGGACGGGCGGACGTTGAACCACCAGTCGGCCGCCGTGACGGTCAGGCCGTCGAGCTCGTCGAGACGCACGTCCTCTCGGCCCTCGTACGTGGCCTTGATGGCCGCGAGACGGCCCGCCTGGTCGGCGACGGTGGAGTTGATCTCGCCGGAGCCCGTGTAGCGGTCGTACTGCGCGACCAGGTGCGAGAGCGGGCCGTCCTGGCCACCGAGGGCCGCCAGGACGTGGAGGGCGGCCAGCATGCCCGTGTCGGCGTTCCAGAAGTCCTTGAAGTAGTAGTGGGCGGAGTGCTCGCCGCCGAAGATGGCGCCGGTCCTGGCCATCTCGGCCTTGATGAACGAGTGGCCGACCCGGGTGCGGACCGGGGTGCCGCCGTTCTCCTCGACGACCTCCGGGACCGACCAGGACGTGATCAGGTTGTGGATGATCGTGCCCTTGCCGCCGTGCTTGGCGAGCTCGCGCGAGGCCACCAGGGCGGTGATGGCCGACGGGGAGACCGGGGCGCCGTTCTCGTCGACGACGAAGCAGCGGTCGGCGTCGCCGTCGAAGGCGATACCGAGGTCGGCGGACTCCTCGCGGACCCGCTTCTGGAGGTCGACGATGTTCGCCGGGTCCAGCGGGTTGGCCTCGTGGTTCGGGAACGTGCCGTCCAGCTCGAAGTACATCGGGACGAGGGTGAGGGGCAGGCCGGCGAAGACCGTGGGGACGGTGTGGCCGCCCATGCCGTTGCCCGCGTCGACGACGACCTTCAGGGGGCGGATGGTCCTCAGGTCGACGAGGGAGCGGAGGTGGGCCGCGTAGTCCTCCAACGTGTCGCGCTGCGTGATCGTTCCCGTCTGCGCCGCGGGTGCCGGTGCGCCCGACTCCGTCCAGCCCTCGACCAGTTCGCGGATCTGCGCGAGGCCGGAATCCTGGCCGACCGGGGCCGCGCCCGCTCGGCACATCTTGATGCCGTTGTACTGGGCCGGGTTGTGCGAGGCCGTGAACATCGCGCCGGGCAGGTCCAGCGCTCCCGAGGCGTAGTACAGCTGGTCCGTCGAGCACAGGCCGATCTCGGTGACGTCGACGCCCTGTGCCGCCGCTCCGCGCGCGAAGGCACGGGACAGGCCGGGCGACGAGGGGCGCATGTCGTGCCCGATCACGATCGCGCTCGCGCCGGTCACTTGGACGAAGGCGGCCCCGAAGAGCTCGGCCAGCGGCTCGTCCCACTGGTCCGGGACGACCCCGCGTACGTCGTACGCCTTCACGAGCTGTGACAGATCAGCAGCCACGGCCAACCCTCCTGGAAGTCCTGTCGGTCACCCCAAACTACCCGCCCCCACCGACAGCACGCTGTGTGCCCGCTGAGTGGACCCCAGCCGTAACCTCAGGTCAGCGCGGAGGTCAGGGCAGCATCCAGCACAGCACCGGTGAGCTCTGCCCGACGACGATCAGACACACCACCAGCAGCAGGCCGAGGCGCCCCGGCAGCACCCGCCGCCGCAGCTCCCCCTCCCGGCCGGTGAGCCCCACCGCCGCGCCCGCGATGGTGAGGTTCTGCGGCGAGATCGTCTTGCCGAGCACACCTCCTGAACTGTCGACGGCGGCCAGGAGTTCCGGGGACAGCCCGACTCCCGGGCAGCCGCCACCTGCGAGGCGCCGAACAGCGCGTTTGTCCGGGGTGTCCGACCCGGCAAGGGCGTCTGACGCCCCACCACGGACGCCACCTCGTCCAGCGGCAGTCCGGGGACCTGAGCCGACGTCACCACCGGCGTGCCGATGGCGCGAATGCCACGGACGCGGTGTCGGCGACCAACGCGACGACCACCGCACGCACGGTTCGAACCCGAGCGCCGCCAGCAGGTGAGCCAGGCAGCCGGAACGGCCGCCAGGAGCCCTGCGAGACGAGCGAGATACGTTTTCAGGCGCACCCCGCCCGACAGAACGAGGACGAGACGATCACCAGCGGCTGTGCTGCCACCAGGGCGGACAGGCCGAGCGAGCCGGCGACGGGGTTCCAGTTCCTTGACGTGCACGGGCGCCACCCGGATTCCGCCACCCTGATTCCGACACACGGAAAGCGGCTTCTCGATCCGGCATACGAACGGTCGCGTCCGCGCCAACGACACGTCAACGCCTGTGCGTCACCCGCGATACACGCACCCAGGGAAGAACAGCCATGGACAGCCATGGAACAACAGCCCTGGGCCCGGGCTCAGTTGTCGGGCGAACGCAGCACCCGCAGATGTCCCCGCCGCGCGACCTCCATCGGATCGGCGGCGCGCGCTCCGCCCCCGCCGGCCTCGGCCGCCCGCTCCTGCGGACGGGCCGCCTCGCGTACGGCGTTGGCAAGCGCTTCCAGGTCGTCCCCGCTGGGGCGGGCCGGGGCCGAACCGTCCAGCAGTCGTACGACCTCCCACCCGCGCGGGGCGGTGAGACGCTCGGAGTGCTCCGCGCACAGGTCGTAGCAGTGGGGTTCGGCGTAGGTGGCGAGCGGGCCGAGGACCGCGGTCGAGTCGGCGTAGACGTACGTCAGCGTCGCTACGGCGGGACGGCCGCAAGCGGTGCGCGAACAGCGACGTACAGGGCTCACGACGTTGGACGGTACCGCACTCTTGAGCGGGCCGCGACGACTCTCCCCCAGGTCACCCCACCGTGTCGTGTTGTGAAACACCCCACACGCCCCTTTCACCCCAAGCCACTGACCTGCGCGGGAACCCGCCTTCGAGATTCCGCACGCGTTCGAATCCGGTCACCACTCACCACAAACCACACCAATAACCACGAGCTCGACGGTCCCGGAGAGATACGGAAACGAGCCCAACCTTGGCTGGAATGGTCATCTGCCGACATGCCGTACGAGCGGGTCGACGTCACCCGACCGCACCCGGCGATCCGCCACGCGCCCCGCGCGGGGACTACCCTTCACCAGTGATGGACACCCCCGTACCGCCCCGTGCCGTCGGCCCCGGGCCCCGCCGCCGTGATCGCCACGGTCGGGGTATGCGCGGCCCGATCGCACCGCCCCAGGTTCCCCTGGCCGCGAGCCGCGCCGACGCCTTCGCCGATCTGGTGCAGGACTCGGTGGAACGCCTCGAACGCCGCTGGCCCCAGCTGGCCGACATGGATTTCCTGGTCCTGGAGGTCCCTCGCCTGGACGGCCCCGGCCGCACCTGGAACGACGAGGCGGTCCCCCTCGGCGGCACCATCCCCGCACGCGAGGGGCGCCCCGCACGGGTGGTCATCTATCGCCGCCCGGTGGAGATCCGCACCAAGGGCCGGGACGAGCGGGCCGCGCTGGTCCACGAGGTGGTCGTGGAGCAGGTGGCCGAGCTGCTGGGGCTGACACCGGAGACGGTGGATCCCCGCTACGGCGAGGACTGACGCCCCTGTCCGAGCGGCAGACGCGGGCCGTCGCGCAGGCCGCCCGGGGGGACCCGCCCGCGTCCCTACTCCTGCAGCACCGACAGATCCTCGTCCGCCTCCGGCACGGCGACCATCCCCCGGTCGTCCGGAAGCGTCTGCACCGTGAACCCGGGCACGCCCTCCGCCGGCACCGCAAGCGTGCGAGCCGCGTAGACCGGGCCGCCCGACACCGTCTCCACCGTCAGCGCGTACGTGCCCTTCAGACCACCCGGCACCGGTACGTCCAGGTCCTGGGTGGTTCCGGACTTGATCGTGTACGTCTTCGAGGCCGCCGTACCGGCCCCGCCGCCCGACGCCGTCACCTTGATCCGCGCCGACCGGAAGGGCGCCGCCACGGACAGCGTCGTGCCCTTGGCCCTGTTGTCCACCACGGTCGCGCGTGCGCCCACCGGTCGGCTCGCCGGGATGAACGCGGTCTCCTGCTTGGCACCCGACCCGCGCACCACCCGCAGCGCGGCCACCACCGGCACGGACCGGTCCGTGGGCGTCAGCACCAGGGATCCCGCCTCGCCCCGCATGACGTCGCCGAGGTCCACGGCACTCGTCATGCCTGCCTTGACATGCAGCGTCTCGTGCCCGGCCGGCGTGATCGCCCCGGAGGGGGAGGCGAGCCGCACCTTCAGGTCCGCGTCCGCGTCCCCCGGCGTGAAGGCGACCAGCCGCACGGCCTTGGCGTCCTTCGGTATGCCGGGCAGCACCAGGCTCCCCGCGGGATCGGCGGACGCCGCCAGCCAGTCCCCGCCGAGCTTGTCGTCCAGCGCCTGCACCGAGGCCCCCACGCGGCCACTGCGCACGCTCACGTGCACGGTCACGTTGTCCTGCTTCTCACCGGTGAGCGTGGACAGCAGGACCGGCTCGCCCGAATGCGGCTGCACCGTGATCCCCTCCCCCACCGTGGTCTCCAGGACACCGTCCTTGCCGTACAGCTCGATGTCGACGACGGCTGCCGAGTCGTCGGGGTTGGTCAGATGCACGTAGTCCGTGCGGTCGGCGGCCGTACTGGCACCGGGGAACCAGAACTCGGTGTCGGGCTCGACGCAGTTGACGCCCTGCAGGCCGCGCCCCGATCCCGCGGTGACCTGGGTGGTCTCCTGGACGGTCCAACCGGGCGCGAACTTCCCGTCGGCGGTCCCGATCAGGGCCGGCGATTCGGGCCCGGACGCGTCCACGGTGACCGGCGCACCCACCTCCTCGGCCTCAAGGACGGGCTTGTCGGCCTTACCGGCCGCCCCGGCCTTGCCCGTCCTGCCGTCGGCCTTGTCCTTGCCGCCCGCACCGGTCCCCGACGCCTGCGCCGCGGACCGCAGTTGGGCCTTCCCGCCGCTCCCCGTCCCCTTGGTGACGGGCGTGAACGACGTGTACGTCGTCTCGGCGAGGTCCGAGCTGCTCGGCGCCGGACACACCAGGCTCGTACGCTCCACGGGCAGCTCGGCGGCCGTCTTGGCGGTGTCCGTGCCGGACGCGTCCGGCGTGGTGAGCGCCGCGAACCCGGTGACGGCGGCGAGGGCGCCGGCACCGGCGATCAGGGAGAGGGTCGTGCGCTTCACTGCTGGCTCCCGTCGGAACGCTCACTGCCGTGCTGGTGCTGCTGCCCGGGGTCGTACGAGCCGTCGTAGCCCTGCTGGTACGTCTGGTCGTACGAGGCGTCGTAGGTCTGGTCGTACCCGCCGGTGGCGGACTGCCCGCCGTACGCGTACGGGTCGTACTGGCCGCCCTGGTACGGATCCGGCTGGTACGGCTGGTCGTAGGCACCGCCCTCGGGGTACTGCGGGCCGCCGTGGTACTGCTCACCGCCGTAGGTGCCGTATGCGGCGCCCGCGTAACCTGACGCGTCCTTCCCCCAGCCCTGGGCGTCCTCGTCCGTGCTCGTCCCGGCCCCGTACGACTGCTGGTGGGGAATCGCCACGGGCGGCTGCTGCGCGGGAGGAGCCGGGAAGTCCCCGCCCTGCCCGGTCTCTTCGGCCTCCGCCTGGGCACGCAGCCGGCGGGCCCGTCGGCCCTCGCCTGCCACGGCCTCGGCCGGGACGGCCGACTCCTCGGGCAGGTCGTCGTCGACGTCGCGGCGACGCCCCGGAAGAGCCATCACGACGAGGACCACGGCGAGGAAACCCTGCGCCCACAGCCAGGCGGTGTGGCCGACCGGGTCGTCGAAGGTGACGTCGAGCCTGCCGCCGGAGGCGGGCAGTTCGAAGCCCTGGGCCCAGCCGTCGACCGTGGTCGGGGTGAGCGGCTTGCCGTCCAGGGTGGCCGTCCAGCCCTCGTCGGCGCTGTCCGCCAGGCGCAGGACACGCCCTTCGGAGCCGCTCGGGACGGTGGTGTGGATCTCGACGGGCCCGGCGGCGACGGACTGGGGCTCGCCGGAGTCGGCACCCGCCCCGGACTCCGAGCCGGAGACGACGGCCGCACGCGAGACCTGGCGGTCGACCCGCCACAGCGCGCTGCCGTGCTGCTCGCTCAGCCGCGACAGACCGGGCGTGGCGTCCAGCACGCGCGCGACCTCGCGCGGGGCGCCCTTGTGGACCAGGACGTAACGCACCGCGAACGCGCCCAACTGGTCGGCCTGGTCGGCGCCGGAACCGGCGACGAGGTTGGCGACGATCTTGTCGAGCTTGGTGTTCCCCCCGTCGGCCGCGGCGAGTTCGGCGTCTCCGAGGCGGGCGCCGGAGCCGCGGACGAGCATGTAGGCGACGTGGGCCGCGGAGTGGCTGTCGAGGACGAGGGTGCGGGCCTGGTCGCGGGTGTTGCTCTCCTCGGCGACGAACGCCGGCACCTGCACGGGGTCCCGGCGCTCCAGGGGGTTGTCGGCGCCGCGGATCATCCAGCCGACGGCGACGAGCAGCGGACCCGCGGCGGCCGCGAAGGCGATCAGCGCGGCGACCGGCTGGCGCCAGCCGAAACTCTGCTCGGCGACACGCGAGCGTGCCCCGTCCGCGCCGAGCAGGGCGGCGGCCAGGAGCGCGATGCCGTAGACGAGGGTGGCGGGGCCGGCCCAGGCCGAGCTGTTGGACAGGACCGCGAAGACCAGGCCCACCAGGGCGACCGCCCAGGCGGCCAGGATTCCCGACTGGCGCTCGGAACGCAGCAGGGCGGCCAGCGCGGCCAGGACGACGCCGATGAGCATGAACCCGCTGACGGTGCCCGGCCCGCCGGGGCTGACGCCCAGCAGGTCCACGGCGGACGCCGCGGAGGCGCCGTACTGCAGACCGGCCTCCTGGAAGAAGCCGAACGGGAGCAGCGACAGCGACGAGGGCGCGAGGACCAGCAGGGGCACGCCGAGCTGGGCCAGGAAGCGCAGACCGTAGGCCGTGATGTCGGTGCGGCGCACGACCAGGAGTGCGGCCCCGAGCAGCAGCGCGATCGGCCACACGATCGGGGTGAAGGCCGTGGTGATCGTCAGCAGCAGCGCGTACGCCCAGGTCGCGCGCCAACTGCCGCGCGCTCCGGTGCCGTTCGCCAGGCCGCTCGCGGCGATGCCCGCGCGCGCGATGAGCGGCAGCAGCACGGCGAGTACGGCGGTGCCGATGCGACCGCCGGCGAGGGCGCCGGTGACGGCGGGCAGGAAGGCGTAGGCGACGGCCGCCCACGCGCGCAGGAGACGGGACTCGACGAGCGGGCGGGAGGCGAAGTAGGCGGTGAGACCGGCCAGCGGCACCGAGCAGACCAGCAGGATGGTGACCGCGAGCCCGGTCGAGCCCAGCAGCGCTGAGGCGAGCATCGCCACGATCGCCAGATACGGCGGCGCCGACGGGGTGCCCCCGGCGCCCACCGGGTGCCAGGCGTCCAGATAACGGGACCACAGCTCGCCGGAGTCGGCCGGGGCGGGCAGCAGCGCGCCCCCGGCGAGGGCGCCGCCGCCCAGGAGCCCGCGGCACGCGATCAGCGAGACGAGCAGCAGCATCAGGAAGAGCACCGGGCCGGGCTTGCGGGCGATGCGCTTGAGGCGGCCGAACTGCTCTATCTCCAGGAAGTCGGCGTCGTCGCCGCCGGGTCCGGACTCGATCGCGCCGCCGTGCCGTCCCGCGCCTGCGGCCGCCTCGGAGTCGGAGCTGCCGACCAGGCTGCCCGCGGCCTGCTCGACGGTGGCCCGCACGGTTGCGCCGGGCGGCGGGAACAGTGCCCGCAGCTCGGCCTTGTCGATGACCGGGGTTCCGCGCGTGCGCCGCCCGGCGATGATCCGCTCGGGCCGCAGCAGAGTGCCCATGAGGCCGCGGATCTCGTCGAGGGCCTGCCCGGGGACCTTGCCGACGAGGTAGGCCAGCGTCCGCAGGACCGTGCCGAGCACCAGGCGCAGCAGGACCCAGGGCAGGACGGCCGTGCGCGTGTTGACGAGCAGGGTGTAGACGGCCCCCGCCTTGTCGACCTTGTGCGGGGAGGCGGCGGTGCGGCCCACGCAGTCGACGGTGCGGCGCTCGCGGGAGGCCGCCTCGGCGTGTCGTACGACCGCCTCGGGGGCGACGAGGACGCGGTGGCCGGCGGCGGTGGCGCGCCAGCACAGGTCGACGTCGTCGCGCATCAGGGGCAGGCGTCGGTCGAAGCCGCCGAGTTCTTCGAAGACGTCGCGCCGGATCAGCATGCCGGCGGTGGACACGGACAGCACGGACCGGACGTGGTCGTGCTGGCCCTGGTCCTGTTCACGACGGTCCAGGCCGGTCCAGCGGCGACCGGAGTTGGCGATGGTGACGCCCACTTCCAGAAGCTGTCGGCGGTCGTACCAGCCGCGCAGCTTGGGGCCGACGACGGCCACGTCGTCACGGCCGAGTTCGTACTCGTTCTCCACGACGCGCAGCAGCTGGGCCAGGGCGTCGGGTTCGGGGGCGCAGTCGTCGTGCAGGAGCCAGAGCCACTGCACCGGCTCCCCGTGGGGGAGTTCGGGCATGTCGTAGGCGTCGTCGCGCCACGTGCGCGTGACGGGGTCCCAACCGCTCGGCCGCTTCAGGTACGTCAGCTCGTCCGGGGTGAGGACGGGGGCGCTGCGGTTGGCCTCCTCGACGGCCTGGCCGAACCCGGTGCGCCGGGCTAGGTGCAGTACGCGGTCGTCGCCGAGGGCGTCGGTGACCAGCTGCGCGGAGTGGTCCGCGCTGCCGGTGTCGGCCGCGACGGCGAACTGGACGGGGCGCTCCTGGCCGAGCAGCCCGGCGAGCGCGTCGGGCAGCCAGCGGGCGCCGTCGTGGGAGACGAGCACCGCGGTCACCACATGACGCGGGAACTCGGGCGGGCGGGCCGGGTCAGACCCTGCTGCGGCAGCGGGGTCGGGAAGGGCTGCCGGGTGGCTGTGCACGGACATCGAGGTACGGGCCCCGGTTCGATGGACTGCGGTGGACGCCTGTGCCCCAAGGGGGCAGCGGTGCCTCTCGGACGAGCGACCACACTATCGGCTGGGCATGACGGCGGCCCGCCGCCTGTGGATAACCCACCTGCGACGGGCCGTACGTGACGTTTCCGGGTGCGGATGTGAGCCGTCTCGTCAGACGGCGGCCTTCTTCAGGCGTCGGCGTTCGCGCTCGGACAGACCGCCCCAGATACCGAAGCGCTCGTCGTTGGCGAGGGCGTATTCGAGGCACTCGGAGCGGACCTCGCAGGCGAGGCAGACCTTCTTGGCCTCGCGGGTCGAGCCGCCCTTCTCGGGGAAGAAGGACTCGGGGTCGGTCTGGGCGCACAGCGCGCGCTCCTGCCAGCCGAGTTCCTCGTCCGCGTCGTCGACCAGCAGTTGCTGCACCAGCTCGGTCATGTGCGCCCCTCGTCAGTCCTTCGCGTCCCCGTGATGTTGCCGTTACCGATTTCGGCTGAACGACACGAGTGAAATTACAAGTGTGCTGCTCCGGGCGAGTCAAGCCGAGATCTGCTATTGAGCCCCTTATTCACTCTGCGGAACCAAGGCCTAGCGGAAAGTGTTCAAATCGTCCTAAACCTTGACAAGCAGACAGGGCCCGCACGGGTGTCCTCCTCCTCCGCAGAGCCTGTACGGAAAAGGACGCCCAGAAGTTCGGTCTCGTTGCACACGCGCACAGAAGCGAACCGGATCACAGTCGGATCACAGGATCGCAACGACGCCCATGCGCTCCCGGTTGTGCGCCATGTGTCCCGACAACCCCGTGCACAAACCTTTCACCACTCAGATGAACCGGATGAGGTGAAACATGTCCCACATCACCGGGCGTCGAGTTGACACCGAAGGCATGAACCGATGTCCTTATGGGCATGCTCGCGTACTCGGCACTCACCTCGACCCGCACCGCCGGGTCCCACGGTGCTGCCCGCGCTCGCTGTAGCTGTTGCTGTCCCAGCTGTTGAGCCACACCTGCTCCAGCTGTAGGCCGAGCCACCCTTCCCTCGGCTCTCGTTCCCTCTGACCTTTCTCACTGAGGAACCACCCACCCCATGAACAGCGACAGCGACCTTCAGATCGCCGGCGACATCCTCGAAGTCCCCCACCTCCTCCAGGCACCGCGCGAGCACCCGGCCACCGTCGCCGAGTTCGTCGGCCTGGCCCGCTCCATCGCGGCCGACCGCTCCCAGTGGGAGCACCTCGTCCGGTACGACGCCACCACGCGCTGGTACCACCGGCTGCGCACCGGCCCCGGCTACGAGGTGTGGCTGCTGTCCTGGGTCCCCGGACAGGGCAGCGGACTGCACGACCACGGCCGGTCCTCCGGCGTCCTCACCGTCCTGGACGGGACGCTGACCGAGCGCACCGAGCGGGGCACGCGCGTGCTGGAGGCAGGCGCCCAGCAGGTCTTCGCGCCGGGTCACCTGCACGAGGTGGCGAACGACGCCCTGGAACCGGCGGTGAGCCTGCACGTGTACTACCCGGGCCTGACCGAGATGCCGATGCACACCACCCGGGCGTGCGAGGCCCGAGTGGAGCCGCGCGCGGTGACTGCCTGACGCGTTGTCGTACCCGCCTGCAAGACTGCTTCCATGCGCATTGTGGTTCTGGCAGGCGGCATCGGTGGTGCCCGGTTCCTGCGTGGTCTGAAGCGGGCCGTTCCGGACGCGGACATCACCGTCATCGGCAACACCGGCGACGACATCCACCTCTTCGGCCTGAAGGTCTGCCCGGACCTCGACACGGTGATGTACACGCTGGGCGGCGGCATCAACGAGGAACAGGGCTGGGGCCGGGCCGAGGAGACCTTCCATCTCAAGGAGGAGCTCGCGGCGTACGGGGTCGGGCCGGAGTGGTTCGGGCTGGGCGACCGGGACTTCGCCACACACATCGTGCGGACGCAGATGATCGGCGCCGGATATCCGCTGAGCGCGGTGACGGAGGCGCTGTGCGACCGGTGGAAGCCCGGCGTCCGTCTCATCCCGATGACCGACGACCGCGTGGAGACGCATGTCGCCGTCGAGGTGGACGGCGAACGCAAGGCCGTGCACTTCCAGGAGTACTGGGTGCGGCTGCGCGCCGCCGTGCCGGCGGAGGCGATCGTGCCGGTGGGCGCGGACCAGGCGAAGCCGGCGCCGGGCGTCCTCGAGGCCGTCGCCGAGGCCGACGTCATCCTCTTCCCGCCGTCGAACCCGGTCGTCTCGGTCGGCACGATCCTCGCCGTGCCCGGCATCCGGGAGGCGATCGCCGACGCCGGGGTGCCCGTGGTGGGCCTGTCCCCCATCGTCGGGGACGCCCCCGTGCGCGGGATGGCCGACAAGGTGCTCGCGGCGGTCGGCGTGGAGTCGACGGCGGCGGCGGTCGCCGAGCACTACGGCTCGGGGCTCCTCGACGGCTGGCTCGTCGACACCGTGGACGCCGGGACCGTCGAGCGGGTCGAGGCGGCCGGTATCCGTTGCCGGGCCGTGCCGCTGATGATGACCGACGTCGACGCGGCCGCGCAGATGGCCCGCGAGGCGCTGGCACTGGCGGAGGAGGTGCGAAGCGCTTGAGCGGTGTGTCGAGCGACGGACCCGGTGACATGTCGGCGAAGGGGTACCGGGTCTGGCCCGTCCCCGGGATTCCCGAGATCCAGCCGGGCGACGACCTCGCGAAGCTGATCGCCGCAGCCGAGCCCGGCCTCGCCGACGGGGACGTGCTCCTGGTCACCTCGAAGATCGTCTCCAAGGCGGAGGGGCGCATCGTCGAGGCGGCCGACCGGGAGGCGGCGATCGACGCGGAGACCGTCCGGGTCGTGGCGCGGCGCGGCGCCCTCCGTATCGTCGAGAACCGGCAGGGGCTCGTGATGGCAGCCGCCGGGGTCGACGCCTCCAACACCCCCGCAGGGACGGTGTTGTTGCTGCCCGAGGACCCCGACGCGTCCGCACGGGCGATCCGCGACGGCCTGCGCGACGCCCTCGGCGTCACCGTCGGCGTCGTCGTCACCGACACCTTCGGGCGACCCTGGCGCGCGGGGCTCACGGACGTGGCGATCGGCGCCGCCGGGGTGCGTGTGCTCGACGATCTGCGCGGCGGCACGGACGCGCACGGCAATCCGCTCAGCGCGACCGTCGTGGCGACGGCGGACGAACTCGCCGCCGCCGGTGACCTGGTGAAGGGGAAGGCCGCCGGCCTGCCCGTCGCCGTGGTGCGCGGGCTGGCGCACACCGTGGCCGAGGAGCACGGGGAGGGCGCGCGGGCGCTGGTGCGCGGCGCGCGCGACGACATGTTCCGGCTGGGGACGTCGGAGGCGGTACGCGAGGCGGTCACCCAGCGGCGGACCGTACGGGCCTTCACCGACGAGCCCGTCGACCCCGGCGCCGTACGAAGAGCGGTCGCGGCGGCCGTGACGGCGCCGGCGCCGCATCACACGACACCGTGGCGGTTCGTGCTGCTGGAGTCGGAGGAGTCGCGTGTGCGGCTGCTCGACGCGATGCGGGAAGCGTGGATCGCCGATCTGCGACGGGACGGCAAGAGCGAGGAGTCCGTCGCCAAGCGGGTGCGCCGCGGGGACGTGCTGCGCAACGCGCCGTACCTGGTGGTGCCCTGCCTGGTCATGGACGGCTCGCACACCTACGGCGACCCTCGGCGGGACGGGGCCGAGCGGGAGATGTTCGTCGTCGCCACCGGCGCCGGGGTGCAGAACTTCCTGGTCGCGCTGGCCGGGGAGCGGCTGGGCTCGGCCTGGGTGTCGTCGACGATGTTCTGCCGGGACGTGGTGCGCCAGGTGCTCGGGCTGCCACCGGACTGGGACCCGATGGGAGCGGTGGCGGTCGGTCATCCGGCCGAGGAGCCCCGGCCGCGTCCGGACCGGGACGCGGGGGCGTTCATCGAGGTGCGGTGACAGCGCACCGGCGGCGCGGCGGACGACCGCGGTCGCGGTTCGTCGGGCGGGCCGTCCCCCGCCTCACGCTCGTCCGCACACACCGCGGGGCGCCGCGGAACCGCATAGGCTCGTAACTCTCATCGGTATCTGGTCGCATCCCGGGGTTTGTCGTGGCAGGACGTTTCGCTCCTCGGCCCACGCGTACGACTGTGCGCGGTGGCCATGTCGCCGTGCCCCCGGGGATACCGCGGCAGGCTCATGCGCCCGCCCGTGAGCGGACCTGGGTGCCGGACGAGCCGGTCGATCTCGGGCTCGTGCTCGGGCCGCTGCGGCGAGGGCCGGGGGATCCCACGTTCCGGGCGACGCCGGACGGGTCCGTGTGGCGGGCCACCCGTACGCCCGTCGGGCCCGGGACGCTGCGGGTCACCGCGCGAGGGGCCGGCGTACGGGGTGAGGCGTGGGGCCCGGGGGCCGAGTGGCTGCTGGAGCAGTTGCCGGAGCTGCTCGGGGCCGCCGACGACCCGTCCGTCTTCGTGCCGCGGCATCGGCTGGTGGCGTTGACCCGGCACCGGCGACCGGGGCTGCGGCTGACGCGGACCGGGCTGGTGCTGGAGTCGTTGATCCCGTCGATTCTGGAGCAGAAGGTCACGGCGGACGAGGCGTACCGGGCGTGGCGGTTGCTGGTGCGGAAGTACGGGGAGCCGGCGCCGGGCCCGGCGCCCGCGCGGATGTGTGTGATGCCGGATGCGCACACCTGGCGGATGATCCCGTCCTGGGAGTGGCATCGGGCGGGGGTCGACAACAAGCGGGCGTCCACGATCCTGCGGGCCGTACGGGTCGCCGCGCGGCTTGAGGAGGCGGTGCGGATGCCTCCGGCGCAGGCGCAGGCCCGGTTGGAGGTCGTACCGGGGATCGGGCCGTGGACATCGGCGGAGGTCGTGCAGCGCAGCCATGGGGCGCCGGACGCGGTGACCGTGGGGGATCTGCATCTACCGGGGATCGTGGGGTGGGCGCTCGCCGGGGACCGGGACGCGGACGACTCCGTGATGCTGGAGCTGCTGGAGCCGTACGCGGGGCAGCGGCATCGGGCGGCTCGGCTGATCCTGCTGAGCGGGCGGGTGCCGGAGCGACGTGCACCGCGGATGTACCGGGCGGACATCGGGCGGTTGTGACGGGGCGCGCGCCGCGGTTGCCGTGGTGTGCGCCGCCCCCGCCTCCCAGGCTCCTGCGGCCGGTGTCCGCGGGCCGAGCCACCTCGACCGGCGGAATCGCGCGCCCCGCGGCCCCGGCATGATCCGAACGACAGGCCCTAAAGATCCGGCGAGAACCGCACCGCGCCCGCCGGGATCCGCGCGTCGCACCACACCCGCGCGCCCTCGGCCAGCTCGTTGTCGGCGCCGATCACCGCACCGTCGCCGATGACCGTGCCGGTGAGGACGGAGCGTTCGCCGACCCGGGCGCGAGTGCCGATGAGGGAATCGGTGATGACCGCGCCGGGTTCGATGACGGCACCCGGCAGGATCGTGCTGCCGAAGACGCGCGCGCCCTCGGCCACGAAGGCGCCCTCGCCCACCACCGTGCCGCCGGTCAGCTTGGCGTCGGGGGCCACCGTGGCCGTGGGGAGGATCAGGCGGTCGCCGCAGCGGCCGGGGACCGCGGGGGAAGGAGCCCGGCCCAGCACGAGGTCGGCCGAGCCGCGGACGAAGGCGGCGGGGGTGCCCAGGTCGAGCCAGTAGGTCGAGTCGACCATGCCCTGGAGGTGGGCACCGGCCGCGAGGAGGTCCGGGAAGGTCTCGCGTTCCACCGAGACCGGGCGGCCCGCCGGGATCGTGTCGATGAGCGAGCGGCGAAAGACGTACGCCCCCGCGTTGATCTGGTCGGTGACGATCTCCTCCGGCGTCTGGGGCTTCTCCAGGAAGGCGGTGACCCGGCCCGTGCCGTCGGTGGGGACCAGGCCGTACGCCCTCGGGTCCGTCACCTTGGTGAGGTGGAGTGAGACGTCCGCGCCCGTCGTCTCGTGGGTGCGGACCAGGGCCCTGATGTCGAGGCCCGTCAGGATGTCGCCGTTGAAGATCAGGACCGGGTCGTCGGGCCCGGAGTGGAGACGCGAGGCCACGTTGCGGATGGCGCCGCCCGTGCCGAGGGGCTCCTCCTCCGTCACGTACTCCAGGTGGAGTCCGAGCGCCGAGCCGTCGCCGAAGTAGGGCTCGAAGACCTCGGCCAGGTACGACGTCGCGAGGACGATGTGCTCGACGCCCGCCGCTCTCGCTCTCGCCAACTGGTGCGTGAGGAACGGGACTCCGGCCGCCGGAACCATGGGCTTCGGCGTGTGCACGGTGAGCGGGCGCAACCGAGTGCCCTTGCCGCCGACCAGGAGGATCGCTTCTGTCACCTGTCGTCTCTGCTTCCTGCCGGGACCGGCCGAACTGTCTTTCGGCCGGCCAGTGTATGCAGACCGTTGTGCGGCGCCTTCGACGGCAGTGCGGCAGTGCTCCCGCTCTTCGTCCCCCGACGGCGGTGAATACGTCCTCGCGCTCACCGCTTCTCCCACCCTCCCCGGGGTGGACCGGCCCGCCTCAGCGTCCCTGGTAGCGGGCCGCCGCGGCACGGGCCGTGCCGAGCTTGCGGTAGAGCTGCCATCCCGGGCACTCCGTGGAGTATCCGTCCCGATGGCCGGAGATCGTATTCAGTCGTACGTTCTTTCCCTTTCGGTAGAGATTGCCACCACCGGACTTCAGGTATGTCTTTCCACGGGGATTGACGCCGAAGAGCCCCAACTTCCATGCGGTGAGCCGGGCGATGGCCTTCACCGAGGCGCTGGACGGCTTGGTGGTGCCGTAGCTACCGAGGACGGCGATGCCCATGCTGTTGGAGTTGAAACCGAGGGTGTGGGCACCCAGGACGGGCTTCGCCACTCCCCCGGCCCGCCCCTCGTAGATGTTTCCGCACTTGTCGACGAGGAAGTTGTAGCCGATGTCGCGCCAGCCCATGCTCTTGACGTGGTAGCGGTAGATACCGCGAATGAGCGAGCCGACCTGTGAGCACCGGTATCCGCCGCCGGTCGCCGTGTGGTGCACGAAGGCCGCCTTCACCTTCTTCGTGTAGGCGAACTGCCGTTCCCGCCAGCTCTCGTTCGCGCCCCAGCCTCGCCGTGTGACGACACGGGGTCGCGGGCCGATGTAGGGCTTCGCCCGCTGTTCCTGCGTCAGTTCGTCACCACGCAGGGCGAGCAGTTCCCGTTCGGTCTCGGCCTGGCCGAGCGCGGGGATCTCGGCGGCGCCCAGGGGCGCGAGTTCCAGGTTGGCGGTGGAGGCGGCCGTGTCGGCCGCGGAGGACCCGGCGAGGGTCTCGGTGGTCTCGCCGGTCAGGGATCCGGGGCGGGGGGCGCCGGCGGGGTCGTCCGGCGCAGGGGCGGGGTCGCCGGGATCGACGAGTTCGAGGCGCAGTCCCGCGGGCAGCGGGGAGGCGACGTCGACGCCGGTCCCGGTGGAAGCCGGGTCCGGAGTCGGGTCACCGCCACCCCGTACGGACTCCTCACCCCGGACCGGGACCGCTTCCGCGGTGACCCGCACCTCCACGCCGTCCGACCGCCCCACCCACAACGGCGCCGTGGAGCCGCGCACTCGGCCGGAGGCGCGCTCGGCGGTGCCCGGGTCGGCCGCGTGGTCCGCGTTGTGCGTCTCGACGTCCTGCCAGCCGGACCAGGCACCGGTGCCGACCGCGCGGGTGCGGACCTGGACGCGGCCGTGCAGCTCGACGTCCGGGTCGTCCCAGATGACGCCGACGAGGGAGAACTGCGGTACGTCCCGGCGGGTCAGGCCCTGTTCCACGGGCCTGCCGGCGACGCGGTCGCGGCTGCGGGGGGCGAGGGGCAGCGACTGGGTGCTGCCGGGCACGTAGGGCTCGGCGGCACGGCGCTCCGAACCCACCGCGGCCACTGGCGCGCGTGGGCCCACTTCCACGCCAGGCGCCGGTCTCGCGGTCGCGGCGAGGGCGGGCGGGGTGAGCGGGAGGGCGAGAGCGACCGCGCACGTGACACCGATCGAGGAAGCAAGGAATCCACGCATGTTTCTGATATTGGGCAAATTCATACAAACTTGTCCATCGGCGAACTGACGGGCCGTCGACGCACCCTTCCCCCGAACCGGTGGCGCGAGGGCGCCCCAACGGCGGGTGCGCACCGGCGCGTCGGCGTACTCTTGCCCGAGTGAACGCCACCGATCGCACCCCTGCCGACCTGCTGCGTTCCGCGCTCGCCGCGGATCCCGGACGCCCCCTGGTGACCTTCTACGACGACGCCACCGGGGAACGCGTCGAATTGTCCGTGGCCACCTTCGCCAATTGGGTGGCCAAGACCGCGAATCTTCTCCAGGGTGATCTGGGGGCCGGCCCCGGGGACCGGGTCGCGCTGCTGCTGCCCGCGCACTGGCAGACGGCGGTGTGGCTGCTGGCGTGTTCGTCGGTGGGCACGATCGCGGACGTGGGCGGGGACCCCGCCGCGGCCGACGTGGTCGTGAGCGGTCCGGAGAGCCTGGAGGCCGCGCGGGCGTGCCGAGGCGAACGCGTCGCGTTGGCTCTACGACCCCTGGGAGGCCGCTTCCCACAACCCCCCGCCGGTTTCGCCGACTACGCCGTGGAGGTGCCGAGCCAGGGAGACCGTTTCGCCCCCTTCGCTCCGGTCGACCCGGAGGATCCCGCGCTGATCGTGGCCGGCCGGGAGTTCAGCGGCGCCGAAGTGGTCGAACGGGCCCGCGCGGAGGCGACAGGCCTGGGCCTCACGGGCCCGGGCTCACGCATCCTCTCGACCCTGCCGTACGACACCTGGGAGGGCCTCAACGCCGGCCTGTACGCGGCGCTGGCGACCGACGGCTCGGTGGTGCTGTGCCGGCACATCGAGTCCCTGGACGAGGAGACGCTGGCCAAGCGAATCGACAGCGAACGCGTGACGACGACAGCGAGGTAGACCCCCAGCGCCGCCACGACGCGTACCCCCACCGCCCCGCGGCCGCCGACGGCGGGAAGGGGCCGTGCCGGGGGGGTGCCCGCCCGCAGTGGCCGGCGTCAAGAAACAGCACTTCTTGGCCCTCACGGGCCGCCGGTCCGAGGACGGACACCCCCCGGCACGGCCCCGCTCCACCCACCCCCCGCAGGCGCGACGCGCACCCCCACCGAACCCGCACAGGCGCCGCAGGCATCAACACCCCCCCCACCACCACCCGCAGGCATCAACACCCACCCCCACCACCCCGTCACCCGTTCAGCCCACCACCACCCACCCCCACCCCCCGATCCGAGCCATCGTCGTAAGAGCAGCCCACACCACAGCTGAGGAGTGGAGCCCGACGTGACCGGCACCGCACGACCACGCCCCGCAGGTTCCGGTGTTGTCGGGCGCGTCTCGTCGAGACGTCGGTGGCGGTGGGCGCGGCGGGGCGCCCTGGGGATGGGACTGCTGGTCGTGGCCGCCGGCGGGGCCGGGTGGGCCGTCTACGCCAAGCTCGACTCCAACATCACCCCCGACGAGGCCGCCGCGGCCGAACTCGCCCGGTACGAGAAGGAACGCCCCACCTCACTCGTGCGCGGCGCCCAGAACATCCTGCTCATCGGGTCGGACTCCAGGGCCGGAAGCGGAAACCGCCGCTACGGCCGTGACTCCGGCACCGCGCGCTCCGACACCACCATCCTGCTGCACCTCTCCGCGGAACGCCGCAGCGCCACCGCCGTGTCGATACCCCGCGACCTGATGGTCGACGTCCCCGGCTGCCGCCGCCGGGACGGCACCCGCAGCGCCCCCATGTTCGCGATGTTCAACTACGCCTTCCAGGTGGGCGGCTCGGCCTGCACCATCCGCACCGTGGAACGGCTCACCGACATCCGCATGGACCACCACGTGGTCGTCGACTTCCAGGGCTTCAAGAAGATGGTCGACGCACTCGACGGCGTCGAGATATGCCTCGCGAAACCCATCGACGACAAGGCCGCCAAGCTCAGGCTCCCCGCCGGCAAGGTGACCCTCGACGGCGAGCAGGCCCTCGGCTACGTCCGCGCCCGCAAGTCCCTCGGCAACGGCAGCGACACCGACCGCATGGAGCGCCAGCAGCGCTTCCTCGCCGCCCTGGTGCACAAGGCGCAGAGCAACGACGTCCTGCTGAACCCGGTCCGGCTCTACCCCGTGCTCGACGCCGCCACGTCCTCCCTCACCACCGACCCGGACCTGGCCAGTTTGCGCGGTTTGTACGAACTCGTGCGCGGAGTGCGCGACATCCCCACCGAACGCGTGCAATTCCTCACCGTTCCTCGTGAGGCCTACGCGCACAACGCCAATCGCGACCAGCTCGTGGAGCCCGAGGCCGAGCGCCTCTTCGAGCGGCTGCGCACCGACACGCCGGTGAAAGTAGTGGATTCGCCCGGTATGCACGGGCCGCATGACGCCTCGGATCCCCCTCCCCCGCCACCCACCTTCCGCGGCAACACCGCCGCCGAGAACCCCTGCGGGTAAAGCGCTCACCAAGCCGGCGAAGCACAATTCAAAGAAATGGGGCGGATTGCCCAGTTGTAGGGACGTGGAATTTGTCACCGTCGTGGCTCGACGCTGAACTGGGCGGATAGTGTGAGCGGTCCGGTGCACCCGGCCGTAGTTAGGCTTGCGCACTGTTTGACCGAGACCCGAGCGCCTTGGAGGGGGAAGGCGCCGCGTGGCCCCGACGGAGGATTCAGACAACCGTGGACGCGCAAGGCCGTGGGCGGGCGGACGACATCGATCCCGCAGACCAGTGGGTGCTCAATCCGAACACCGGCGAATACGAACTGCGACTGACTCCTTCCGCACCGCAGTCATCGGTCCCCGGACCCCGTAGATCCGCGTCCCGCGCAGGCGCCGCCTCACGCGCCGCCGGGGCCGCGAGCGCCAAGGGCTCGGCCGGTGCGCCGGGCCCCGCGCGCAGCAGGACCGCGGCGCCGGGGCCGGGACGCGAGACGAGACCGGCGCCCGGACGTGAGGTCCCCTCGCAGCGCAGGCGTCGCGGTGCGCCCGAGGAGCCGCCGGGGCGGCGTGGCCGACGGCCGGTGAAGCAGAAGAGCAAGGCGAAGAAGGCTCTCCTGTGGACCGGTGGCGTGATGGCGTTCGTGGTGGTCGCCGCCGCGGCCGGCGCCTACCTCTACATCGAGCACCTCAACGGCAACATCCAGTCCATCTCCGACGACGGCGCGAGCACCGGTGGCTTCCAGAAGGACAAGGCCATCAACATCCTGCTCATCGGCACGGACAAGCGCACGGGCGCGGGCAACGGCAGCTACGGCGACAAGGGCAGCGAGGGACACGCCGACACCACGATCCTGCTCCACGTCTCCAAGGACCGCTCGAACGCGACCGCGCTCAGCATCCCGCGCGACTTGATCGTCGACATCCCGGACTGCCCGACGGAGCAGGAGGACGGCTCCCAGAAGGTCATCTCGGGTCAGACCGGCGTCCGCTTCAACACCAGCCTCGGCCAGGAGGGCCGTACGCCCAGCTGCACCGCGCGCACGGTCACCGAGCTCACCGGAATCAAGCCGGACAACTTCATGGTGGCCGACTTCAACGCGGTGAAGACGCTCACCTCGGCCGTCGGCGGCGTCGAGGTGTGTCTGGCCAAGGACATCAAGGACCCCGACTCGCACCTCGATCTCCCCAAGGGCAACCACGTCATCGCGGGCGAGCAGGCGCTGGCGTTCGTCCGCACCCGGCATGCCGTCGGGACCGGCGGCGACCTGAGCCGGATCGGGCTGCAGCAGCAGTTCCTCAGCGCGCTGATGCGCAAGCTGAAGTCGAACGACACCCTCACCAGCCCCACGAAGATGATCAAGCTGGCGGAGGCGGGCACCAAGGCCCTGACCGTCGACTCCCAGCTCGACAGCATCGACAAGCTGAAGGACCTGGGTCTGGAGCTGGGCAAGCTCAACACCAAGAACCTGACGTTCACGACGGTCCCGGTGATCGACAACCCGGCGGAGAAGGTCAGGGCGACGGTCGTCCCCAACCCGACCACGGCCCCCGAGGTCTTCCGGGCGATCCAGAACGACGTCTCCTTCACCGCGGTCAAGCAGCAGAAGAAGAAGGAGGCCGCCGCCGTGGCCGCCCGACTCGAGGGCACCAAGGCCGACCCCTCCGAGGTGCGGGTGCAGGTCTTCAACGGCGGGGCGCCCGCGGGCAGCGCCCAGGAGACCCTCACCTGGCTGCAGACCGAGGAGGGCGTGACCAAGTCCGAGAACGCGGGCAACGCCCCGGCGACGCTCGCGAAGACGACGCTCGAGTACGGCCCCGACCAGGCCGACCAGGCCCGTCGGCTCGCCGCCATCCTGGGGCTCTCCGGCTCCGCGATGAAGCCCGGCGAGAGCGTGACCAACTCCCAGGGCCTGCCCACGATGACGCTCACACTGGGCAAGGACTTCAAGGGGGCGGGCGTACCGCTCACGGCTCCGACGAAGGCGCCGGATGTGGAGAAGTCCACGGCCGACAAGGTCAAGTGCGCGTCGTAACGGTCCGACGCGCCCGCCCCGCGCGGCGACCGGGGTGAGCGCGGGCCCGTTTCGGTACGGAGCGTGCCCGTTTCGGAACGGATCCGTCCGCCGCGTGAAACCTGTGGCGCGAAATCTGCGGTGAAGAGGGCAACTGTGGCAGGCCCTCGTTGGTCTGACACAGGACATAGGTGTGTCAGGTGGTTTCGGCCGGACGCATCACAGGCCGTACCAAGGCTGGATTTTGCCGACACGTGGCCAACCCGACCCGGACGCATACGGGTCTGACAGGTTGTGAACCGGTGTCGGACAGGCTGGCCTGACATGGTTCGCTCCGCATCGGTCAGGGAGGCCCGGCGCGGAGCGATGCCGTGCCGGGCAAAGGGTGGGGAAGGGCGGAGAGTTGGCGCAGAGCAGTGTGCGAGGGGAGGCCCCCGCGGTGGAGGACACCATGTCCCTCACCCCGCGGACCGACCAGGACACGCCGGCCGACCTGGACGGCCGGCACGGTGGCGGGGGACACACGGAAGACCGGAAGGCCGGCGGCAGGCCCCGCAGGCGGCGTGTGCTGCGCTGGTCGGCGACGGTTCTGGCAGTGGTGGTACTGGGCACCGCGGGTGCCGGATATCTCTACTACCAGCACCTCAACGGCAACCTGAAGAAGGACGACCTCAACATCGGCGACGCCAAGGACCGCGCCGCCAGGACCGAGGCGAACGCGTTCGGTCAGACGCCGCTGAACATCCTGCTGATCGGCTCGGACGCACGGGACAGCAAGGAGAACCAGAAGCTGGGCGGCGCCAAGGAGACCTTCGGCGGTACCCCGCTCGCCGACGTCCAGATGCTGCTGCACGTCTCCGCGGACCGCACCAACATGTCGGTCGTCAGCATGCCGCGCGACACTCTGGTGGACATACCCAAGTGCACGGACCCGGACAGCGGTGACGTGTACCCGGCCATCCGGCGCGCGATGACGAACCGCTCGCTCGGCCGCGGCGGCCCGGGATGCACGGTGGCGACGTGGGAGAAGCTGACCGACATCCACATCGACCACTTCATGATGATCGACTTCTCGGGCGTGGTGTCGATGGCGGACGCCATCGGCGGCGTCCCGGTCTGCGTGAACAAGAACATCCACTCCAAGGACCGCGAGGGCCACGGCTCCGGGCTGAAGCTGGAGAAGGGCACCACGTACATCAAGGGCGAGCAGGCCCTGCAGTGGCTGCGCACCCGGTACGGCTTCGAGGACGGCAGCGACCTGGCCCGCGCCAAGGCGCAGCACCAGTACATGAACTCGATGGTCCGCGAGCTGCGCAAGAACGCCAAGCTGAGCAGCCCGAACAAGCTGCGCAAGCTCGCCGAGGCGGCCACGAACGCGCTCACCGTCGACCCGGGCCTGGGCACGGTGGCGAAGCTGTACGACCTCGCGGGCGAGCTGAAGAAGGTGCCCACCTCGCGCATCACCATGACGACGATGCCGAACGCGTACGACACCATCCAGACCGGCCGGGTGGTGCCCACCGAGGACGCCTCCCAGCTGTTCCGGCTGGTGCGTGAGGACATCTCCCTCGACGGCAAGGACAAGAAGAAGACCCCCGAGGAGAAGACCTCCTCCGACCCGGCCGCGGCGGACGGCGAGATAGCCGTCCAGGTGCAGAACGGCACCCGCACCGACACTCTCGCCCCGGTCCGCGGTCGCGCGCACGCCGTCGCCGGAGCGCTGGCCGACGAGGGTTTCACCCGGGCCGTGGCGGACCAGTCGGCCGCGCCGATCGAGAAGACGACGGTCGTCCGCTACCCGAGCGCCGAACTGGAGGGCGACGCCCAGCGCGTCGCCAAGGCCCTCGGCATCCCCATGAGCGCGGTGGAGAAGTCCACGGACGTCTCCGGTGTCACCCTCGTCGTCGGCGCCGACTGGCGGGAGGGCACGGCGTACAAGGCCCCGAAGCAGAACGACAAGACGCCGGACACGGCCGAGGCACTCAACGCCTCGGACACCAAGGCGTGTATGAAGGTCGACCCGAACTTCACCTGGTGACGGGCTGACGGGCGCCCCGCCCGGCGGGCTCAGTCGACGCTGAGCACTGCCGGGCGGCGGGAGGCGATGACCTTCTTCGCCAGGGACCGCGGGCTGGTCAGGAAGCCGTAGCCCCAGGACATGTGCATGGTGGCGAGGGCGACCGGGATCTGCAGGCGGGCCTTCAGCGGGAGGCCCTTGCCGGCCGGGACGGAGCCCGCGGTGATGGCCGCGAGGTAGCCGCCGGGGATCACGAAGCCCCAGGGGGTCAGGGCGGCGCCGACCACGAGGCCCGCCGCGATCGCGCACACCGCGGTGGGCGGGGCGAGGTAGCGCAGGTTGATGGAGCCGGAGTGGTAGCGGGCGACGACGTGCCGCCAGCGGCCGTAGTCCTTGTACTGCTTGGCGAGGGCCTTCACCGAGGGCCGGGGGCGGTACGACACCTTCAGCTCGGGTGAGAACCAGATCAGCCCGCCCGCCTCACGGATCCGGAAGTTGAGCTCCCAGTCCTGGGCGCGGATGAACTCCTCGTTGTAGCCGCCCTGCTGCTCCAGCGCCTCGCGCCGGAAGACACCGAGGTAGACGGTCTCGGCCGGCTGTGCCTCGCCACCGGTGTGGAAGGCGGCGTTGCCGACCCCGATCTTCGAGGTCATCGCGGCCGCGACGGCGTGCTCCCAGTCGTTCTCGCCCTCGGCGTGCATGATGCCGCCGACGTTCTGCGCGCCGGTCTCCTCCAGGAGCCGCACGGCGGTGGCGATGTAGTTCGGCGAGAGCATGCCGTGGCCGTCGACGCGGACGACGATCGGGTGGCGGGACGCCTTGATCGCCGCGTTCAGGGCGGCGGGGGTGCGGCCGGTCGGGTTCGGGACGGTGTGCACGCGGGAGTCTTCGGCCACGAGCTCGGCGGCGATCTCGTCCGTGCGGTCCGTGGACGGACCGAGGGCGATCACGACCTCCATCTCGCCGGCGTACTCCTGCGCGAGGATCGCTTGGACGGCTCCGCGCAGATGCCGCTCCTCGTTGAGGACGGGCATGATGACGGACACGGCGGGGAGCTGCACGTCGGGCTTGGCGTTCATAGGGGGCTCACGTTACCGCGAACGGGGGACAGCGGTGCGCGCCGCCGGGGTCGCTGCACCGGTCAGCAGATCGTATGGGCCTACGGTGCTCACGGATCCACGTACGGCCCCCAGGGCAAGCGACAGTGGAGGTATCTCCCCCATGCCCACGCCGCCCCGCCAGTCTCCCCCTCCTGCGCAGCGCCGCACGCAGCCGTCCCGCCGCGGGGCGCGGCCGGTCGCGCCCGTGCGACGCAAGAGGCCGCGGTGGGCCATGCGGGCGGTGACCACGCTGTCCGTCGTGGTCCTCGCCTCCGCGGGGATCGGGCACGCGGTGGTCACCAGCCTGGACGCGAAGATCGCGCGCGTGGACCCCTTCAAGGACATGAAGAACCGGCCGCAGGCCGGGCACGGGATGAACGTCCTGCTCGTCGGCACCGACGGCCGCGACCGCATCAGCGAGGAGGAGCGGCGCAAGTACCGGCTGGGCGGCGCCCCCTGTCACTGCACCGACACGATGATGATCGTGCACATCTCGGAGGACCGGGAGCGGGCGAGCGTGGTCAGCCTGCCGCGCGACTCCTACGCCGAGGTGCCGGCCGGCGAGGGGCACAAGGCACACCCCATCAAGATCAACGCGGCGTACGCGGAGGGCGGGCCGAACCTCACCGTGCGCACGGTCGAGCACATGACCCATGTGAAGATCGACCACTATCTGGAGGTCGACTTCACCAGCTTCATGAAGACGGTGGACGTGCTCGGCGGGGTGCGGATCTGCACCGCCGCACCGCTGAAGGACTCCTACACCGGCCTCGACCTGCCGGCCGGCACGCACCGGCTGATGGGCGGCGAGGCACTGCAGTTCGTCCGGGCCCGGCACATCGACACCGACTCCGACCTGGGCCGGGTGCAGCGCCAGCAGCGTTTCATGGCGGCACTGATCGAGCGGGCGACGTCGTCCGGGATCCTGCTGAACCCGATGCGGTTCCGGGACGTGACGCGGGCGGTGCTGGGCTCGGTACGCGCCGACAAGGGGTTCGGGACGGGTGAGCTGCTCGACCTGGGACGGGCGATGCGGAACTTCTCCCCGTCGTCGTCGGAGTTCACGACCGTGCCGATCAAGCAGATGGGATACACCGTGAAGGGCGTCGGTTCCACCGTGAAGTGGGACACCGTGAAGGCGGAGCGCCTCTTCAGGGCCCTGCGTGAGGACCGGCCGCTGGCCGCGTACCGGTCGAAGCGCAAGGCGGTCCGGGTGGAGGTCGCCCCGCGCGAGATCCACGTCCAGGTCGAGAACGGCACGCGGACGGAGGACCTCGGCAAACGCGTCGACGCCGCGCTGGCGGCAACCGGGTTCCGCACGACAGGGCGGCCGGCGTTCGCGGCGGACCGCGCGACGAAGCGGACGGTCGTCGCGCACGACCCGGGCTGGGACCGCTCGGCGAGGTCCCTGGCGGCCGCGCTGCCGGGGAGCGAGCTGCGACCGGTGAAGGGGCTGGGGCCGACCCTGAAGGTGATCGTCGGGGAGGACTTCAAGCAGGTCAGGAAGGTGCGGGCGGAGGGCCCGGAGGGTGAGGCCGTCGTGCTGCGGGGTGACGAGGCGGGGTGCTCGTAGGCGGGATGTCACTCGTGGTGGCCGGGTGGGCGCAGGCCGTCACTCCAATGGGCCCCCGGCGGATCGTCGGGCGCCCCGCGGGAGCGGCAATCGACGGAAATCGCCCCGTCCCCCCGATGGCGCAGCGCCCCGGGCGGGCGTAGGACGGAAGGGCACGGGGCCCGCCCCCGGGCTCCAGCACCCCGAGGAGGAGCCATGACCCAGCCCGGAACCATGAGCGCCATGAGCACGGAGATGCAGGCCTGCGTCGACGCGTGCATGTCCTGCCACGCCATCTGCGAGGAGACGATGAGCTCCTGCATGCAGATGGGCGGTCAGCCGCAGATGCAGATCATGCGGGCGCTCATGGACTGCGCCGAGACGACCCGTATGTGCGCGGACATGATGATGCGCCGCTCGCCCATGTCGGCCGAGATGTGCGCGATGTGCGCGAAGGCCTGTGAGATGTGCGCCGAGGCGTGTATGTCCATGCCGGACGATCCCCAGATGATGCGCTGCGCCGAGGCGTGTCGCCGCTGCGCCGAGAGCTGTCGCACGATGGCGGGCGCCACCATGTGACGCCGGACGCACGCGAGGGCACCCCCGGCGGGGGTGCCCTCGTCGTCTGCGGGGTGCGGCTCAGTTGCCCGAGACGGTCACCTTCTCGTCGTTCTTCAGCTGCTCCACCAGCTGCTTCACCTTGGCGGTGTCCCACTGCAGGTTGCCGTTCGCGGCGTTGCCCGAGATCGGCATGTTCATGGACTTGCCCTCGCCGCCGCTGACGCCCTTCATCGCCCAGAACATGGACGCCAGGTCGTACAGGCCCATGTCCTTGTCGACGATCAGGGAGTCCAGGCCGGCGCCCATCGTCGGGTACAGCTTGAAGGGGTTGAGGACCGTGCCCGGGGTCGCGACCTGGTTGGCCAGGGCGGACAGGAACTTCTGCTGGTTCTTCGTACGGTCCAGGTCGGAGCCGGCGAGCGCGTACCGGGTGCGGACGAAGGCGAGCGCCTCCTCGCCGTTCAGGGTCTGCTTGCCCTTCTTGAAGTCCGCGCCGGACTTGGAGTCCTTGATGTCCTGCGGGATGTCCATCTCGACGCCGCCGACCGCGTCCACGATGTTCGCGAAGCCCGCGAAGCCGATCTCGACGTAGTGGTCGATGTGCAGACCGGTGTTGGCCTCGACGGTGCGGACCAGGAGCTCGGGGCCGTCCTCCGCGTACGCCGCGTTCAGCTTCACCTGGCGGCCGGTGCCCTTGTAGAACTTGCCGGAGTCCGAGCCCTTGAAGGACGGGATCGTGACGTTCGAGTCACGCGGCAGGGAGATCAGCGTGTCGCCGTTGCCGCCGGTGTGCAGGATCATCATCGAGTCCGTGCGCTTGCCCTGGGCGGACCCGGTGTGCAGCTTCTTCTTCTCCTCGGCCGACATGCCCGCACGGCTGTCGGAGCCGACGATCAGGTAGTTCGTGCCCTCGCCCGCCTCCGGCCGTTCGATGACCTTGGACAGGTCGACCTCGCGGTTGAGCTTGGAGTCGGCCCAGAAGTAGGTGGCGACGGTCGTGACCAGCAGCACCGTCACGACGGTTATGGAGGTCACCTTGATGCGGCGCCGCCAGTTCGGCGCGGGGCGCGGCTCGCGCATCCCCGTACCGCCGGGGCCGCCCGCGCCGCCGTAGACCTGGCCCGTGTTGTAGCCGCTGTCGTACCCGTCGTCGTAGCCACCGTGGCCCCGGCCGTCGACGTACGACGGCTGCTGCGGCACGCCGCCGTATCCCTGGCCGGGCGGTGCCGCCTGGCCGCGGCGGACCTGCCGCATCACGCGCGCGCTCTCCGGCTGTGCGCTCGCGCTGCCGCGTCCGTAGCTGTTGCCGCGGTTGTCGTCGGACCATCCCTGGGGCCAGTCATTCATGCGCTTAGTGTGCAGGGCCCGGCCAGGTGACTTACAAGCTTCGGCGGAAAATAGGGGCACGGCTGTTGCGAACCCAACACAAAGTCCGCGAATGACGACGCGGCATAGGGTGGAGGTCATGACAGACCAGGTCACCGCCGCGGAGTCGGGCACTCCGGAGATCCCGGGCAAGCCGACAGCCGCATCCCGCACCACCCTGAGCCACATCATGACCCACAACGACACCAACCTTCTGGGGACGGTGCACGGCGGCGTGATCATGAAACTCGTCGACGACGCGGCGGGCGCCGTGGCCGGACGGCACAGCGGCGGCCCCGCCGTCACCGCCTCCATGGACGAGATGGCCTTCCTCGAGCCGGTGCGGGTGGGTGACCTCGTGCATGTGAAGGCGCAGGTCAACTGGACCGGCCGGACCTCGATGGAGGTCGGCGTACGCGTCCTGGCGGAGCGCTGGAACGAGTCGGCACCGCCCACCCAGGTCGGCTCGGCGTACCTGGTGTTCGCGGCGGTGGACGCGGACGGCAAGCCGCGCCAGGTGCCGCCGGTGATTCCGGAGACCGAGCGCGACAAGCGGCGCTACCAGGAGGCCCAGATCCGGCGGACACACCGGCTCGCCCGCCGTCGCGCGATCAAGGAACTGCGCGAGAAGCGGGCGGCGGAGGGGTTCGAGGACTGAGGGCCGGAACCTTCCGAAAAAAGTGAGGGGCGCCGGTACACGGCGCCCCTCAGTCATCGGCTCGGCAGCCGTTACGGCAGGTTGCGGGCCATCACGATCCGCTGGACCTGGTTCGTGCCCTCATAGATCTGCGTGATCTTGGCGTCCCGCATCATGCGCTCCACCGGGTAGTCACGGGTGTAGCCGTACCCGCCGAGGAGCTGGACGGCGTCCGTGGTGACCTCCATCGCCACGTCCGAGGCGAAGCACTTGGCGGCGGCGCCCAGGTAGGTGAGGTCGGCGTCGCCGCGCTCGGAGGCGGCGGCGGCCTGGTAGGTCAGGGCACGGGCGGCGGAGATCTTCATCGCCATGTCGGCGAGCATGAACTGGATGCCCTGGAAGTCGGCGATCGGCTTGCCGAACTGCTTGCGCTCCTGGACGTAGCCCTTGGCGTAGTCGAGGGCGCCCTGCGCGATGCCGAGGGCCTGCGCCGCGATGGTGATGCGGGTGTGGTCCAGGGTCTTCATCGCCGTGGCGAAGCCGGTGCCCTCCTCGCCTATCATGCGGTCCGCCGGGATGCGGACGTTGTCCAGGTAGACCTCGCGGGTCGGCGAGCCCTTGATGCCGAGCTTCTTCTCCGGAGCGCCGAAGGAGACGCCCTCGTCGGACTTCTCGACGACGAAGGCGCTGATGCCCTTGGAGCGCTTCGTCGGGTCCGTCACGGCCATCACCGTGTAGTACTCGGAGACGCCGGCGTTGGTGATCCAGCGCTTCACGCCGTTGAGGACCCAGTGGTCGCCGTCGCGGACGGCCTTGGTCTTCATGCCGGCCGCGTCCGAGCCGGCGTCGGGCTCGGACAGGCAGTACGAGAACATGCCCTCGCCCTTGGCGAGCGGCGTCATGTACCTCTTCTTCAGGTCCTCGGAGCCGGAGAGGATCACCGGGAGCGAGCCCAGCTTGTTCACGGCCGGGATGAGGGAGGAGCTCGCGCAGACGCGGGCCACCTCCTCGATCACGATCACCGTGGCGAGGGCGTCCGCGCCCGCGCCGCCGAACTCCTCGGGCACGTGCACCGCGTGCAGGTCATTGGCGACGAGGGCGTCCAGCGCCTCCTGCGGGAAGCGGGCCTCCTCGTCGACCGCGGCGGCGTACGGCGCGATCTTCGCCTCGGCCAGTGAGCGGATCGCGTCACGGAGCATGTCGTGCTCCTCGGACGGGCGGTACAAGTCGAAGTCAGC
Organism: Streptomyces sp. NPDC001920; assembly: GCF_053594495.1. Classification (NCBI taxonomy): domain Bacteria; kingdom Bacillati; phylum Actinomycetota; class Actinomycetes; order Kitasatosporales; family Streptomycetaceae; genus Streptomyces; species Streptomyces sp. NPDC001920. The sequence continues at coordinate 151,113 of NZ_JBSFEP010000016.1, read as the reverse complement.
CGATCCGGCCAAGGTTTCTCACGCTCCAAGGACGCTGTGTGTCTGTGTGCGATGCGCGCTAACTACCGTTAAGTAACTCAAATTTTAAGGGTCGGCTCACGGGAGTGATACGTGAGCTTGGCGACAGCTGGAACGCTGCCCGTCAAGCCCTCCGACTATGCTCAAGCCCGCACTGCCTCCGTCCCTCTTGCTGGAGTCTCCATGGCCCTGAAGATCACCGTGATCGGTACCGGCTATCTCGGCGCCACCCACGCCGCGGCCATGGCCGAACTCGGTTTCGAGGTGCTGGGACTGGACGTGGTGCCCGAGAAGATCGAGATGCTCGGCCAGGGCCGGGTCCCGATGTTCGAACCGGGCCTGGAGGAGCTGCTGCGCAAGCACGTCGCCGGTATCGAGGGCTCCACCGGGCGGCTGCGCTTCACGATGGACTGGGCGGAGGTCGCCGAGTTCGGCGATGTGCACTTCGTGTGTGTGAACACTCCGCAGAAGCACGGCGAGTACGCGTGTGACATGAGCTATGTCGACACGGCCATGGAATCGCTCGCCAAGCATCTGCGCAAGCCCTGCCTGGTGGTGGGCAAGTCGACCGTGCCGGTGGGCAGCGCCGACCGGCTCGCCGCCCGCATCCTGGAGCTGGCTCCCGGCGGCGGCGAGGTGGAGCTGGCCTGGAACCCGGAGTTCCTGCGCGAGGGCTTCGCCGTCCAGGACACGCTGCACCCGGACCGGATCGTGGTCGGTGTGCGCAGCGAGCGGGCCGAGAAGCTGCTGCGCGAGGTGTACGCGACGCCGATCGCCGACGGCTCCCCCTTCGTCGTCACCGACTTCCCCACGTCCGAGCTGGTGAAGACCTCCGCCAACTCCTTCCTCGCCACCAAGATCTCCTTCATCAACGCGATGGCGGAGGTGTGCGAGGCCGCAGGCGGCGATGTCGCCAAGCTCGCGGAGGCCATCGGCTACGACGACCGGATCGGGAAGAAGTTCCTGCGGGCCGGGATCGGGTTCGGTGGTGGCTGCCTGCCCAAGGACATCCGTGCCTTCATGGCCCGCGCCGGTGAGCTGGGCGCCGACCAGGCGCTGACCTTCCTGCGCGAGATCGACTCGATCAACATGCGCCAGCGCGGTCAGATGGTGGAGCTCGCGCGGCAGGCGCTGGGCGGCGGGCCGTTCCTGGGCAAGCGGGTCGCCGTGCTCGGCGCCACCTTCAAGCCGGACTCGGACGACGTACGGGACTCGCCCGCGCTGAACGTCGCCGGGCAGATCCACCTGCAGGGCGGCCAGGTCACGGTGTACGACCCCAAGGGCATGGACAACGCCCGCCGCCTCTTCCCCACCCTCGGCTACGCCGACAGCGCGATCGAGGCGGTGCGGGGTGCCGATGTGGTCCTGCACCTGACGGAGTGGCGGGAGTTCCGCGAGCTGGACCCGGCGCAGCTGGGTGAGGTCGTGGCGGCCCGGGTCGTGCTGGACGGGCGCAACGCGCTCGATCCGGAGGTCTGGCGCAGTGCGGGCTGGACCTACCGGGCGATGGGCCGGCCGACGGCCTGACCCTCGGGACAGGGCCGGGTGGAGCCCCCCGGCGCGGACGGGTGACGCCGTTTCGGCCGAGGCTCAGTCGGCCGAAACGGCGTCTTGTGGCATTCTGCCCCACAACGGCCGCCCGGCGCCGAGTGAATCTTCAACAACCTTTCGAAAAGGCTCACTTGGCTCGGTAGCGCCGCATCTTCGCGCGCGCCCCGCACACCTGCATCGAGCACCAGCGGCCGCGGCCGGCAGGGCTGCGGTCGTAGTAGGCCCAGTGGCAGTCGGCCGCCTCGCACGCCTTCAGCCGTGACCAGGTGCCCTCGACGAGCGACCGGGCGACAGCGGCCGCGACCCGGGAGAGCAGCGGAGTGTCGTCCGCCGCGCAGAGCATGGCCGAGCCGTCCTCGGGGTCGACCCGGACGAGCAGCGGGGCCGCGGAGAGCAGCTCGCCGAGCGGCGTCACCTCACGGTGCGGCGGGTGGCCCGCGTGAGCGAGGAGCGCCACGCGCAGCGACTCCCGCAGTTCCCGCGCTCGCGGCAGCTCTTCCTGCGCCAGCCCGAAACGCGCCCGGCCCTCCGCCGTGTCCAGCGAGTCGGCGCCCGACTCCAGGTCCAGCGTGTTGACCAGGGACTGGACCAGCCCCAGCCCTCCGGGCGCGGGCGATCTCTCACTCATGGCTGCACGCTACCTCCCGCATTTCCCCTTGCGACGTTACCGCCAATGCGGGAGTATGCGGTAACGCAGTTACCTGTTGAGGCCGAATGCAGGTAACAGACGCTTCGAGGAGGAAGCCATGGCCATCGCCGCACTGGGCGCCGTCGTTCTGGACTGTCCCGACCCGCGCGCACTCGCCGACTTCTACGCCCGCGTCGTCGGCGGCAGCGTCGAGGACGAGGGGGACTGGGTGGACCTGAAACTGCCCGGCGGGCGGACGCTGGCGTTCCAGGCCGCACCCGGGTTCGTGCCGCCGAAGTGGCCGTCGCCCGAGCAGTCGCAGCAGTTCCACCTGGACCTGACCGTCGAGGACCTGGACACGGCCGAGAAGGAGGTCCTGGCCCTGGGCGCGAAGCCCCTCGACACCGAGGACCGCACGCGGACCTTCAGGGTTTACGCGGATCCTGCCGGGCACCCGTTCTGCCTGTGCGCCTGCTGATCGCGTCTGACCGCGCCTGATCCGCCGGGAGGAAGTCATGGCCCCAGTGGCCCCCCTGCGCTCCGTCGTCATCGACTGCCCCGACCCGAGCGCCCTGGCCCGCTTCTACGCCGGCATCGGCGGCGGTACACCGGAGGAGGAGGACCCGGACTGGGTCGTGCTCCGGCTGCCGGACGGGCCGCGCCTCGCCTTCCAGCCGGCGCCCGGGTACACCGCGCCGGAGTGGCCGCGGGCCGACCGCAACTCCCAGCAGTTCCACCTCGACTTCGACGCGGGGTCCACCTGGGAGGAGGTCGAGGCCGCCCAGGAGAAGGTGCTGGCGCTGGGCGCGCGGTTGCTGCACGCGGAGGACAAGGAGGATTTCCGGGTGTACGCCGATCCGGCGGGGCACCCGTTCTGCCTCTGCCGGATCGAGCACGGCTGATCCCCCTGCCGGATCGAGCACGGCTGATCCCTCTGCCGGGTCCGGGACCTGGTCAGCCGTCGAAATCCGCGATCTTCGCCGTCGACGGCTCCCGGCGCCGCTGTGCCTCCCGTGCCGTGAAGTCCGCCTCCCGCAGCACTCGCTGGACGTTGCCCCAGGTCAGCAGGGCGATATCGGCGTCGGGCCAGCCTCTGCGGAGCAGTTCGGCGACGAGGTGGGGGTAGCGGGAGGCGTCGGCGAGGTCCTGGGGATGGGCGGTGCCGGCGTCGTAGGTGCCGGAGAGGCCGACGCACTCCGGGCCCGCGACCTCGCGCACATGGTCGAGATGGTCGGCGACGTCCCGGACGGTCGGGCCGGCCTGCTCGGCGGTGAGCGGCACCATGCACAGGCCCTTGGCGGCGCCCAGCTCGCGGAGGAGTTCGTCGCTGAGGTTGGCCGGGTGAGGGCGCAGGGCGCGGGCGGCGGAGCGCGCGCACAGGACCGGAGCCTTGGACACGGCGCACGCCCGGCGCACGGTGTCCTCGGAGGCACCGGAGAGGTCGGCCAGCACCCCGAGGCGGTTCATCTCGCGCAGCACCTCCTCGCCGAACCGGGTCAGCCCCGCCTCGCTCGCCCAGGAGGTGCCGCACAGGGTCAGGGCGCGCAGGCCGAGGCCGTGCAGGGAACGCAGGATGCCGAGCGAGTCGCCGATGGCCGTGGCTCCTGCCGGGCCGGGCAGGACGGCGATCCGGCCGCGGTGCCGCACGTCGGTGACCGGGCCGGGGGCGTCGGCGAGGCGCAGCCCGTCGGGATGGGCTCGTACGACGGTCTTGACCAGGTCCAGCTGGTCCAGTGTGGCCGCGACGGCACGGTCCCCGCCGATCCCCTCGGGCAGGTGCAGCCCCCAGAACAGCGCGCCGACGTGGCCTTCGCGCATGCGGGGTATGTCCGTGTCGACCGCGCTCTCACCGAGCTCCAGGTCGAAGAAGGTCAGGTGGCGCAAGGCCCACGGCAGCCCGCTGTAGCCGTCGGCGACGGGGTGGGCGGCCAGGAGGGCGTGGGCGCGGTCGAGAAGGCCCGCGCCGGTGTCCTCGCCGGTTCGGGTGACGCTTGCGGACGGCTCGTCGGGGAGCCGGTCGGACCGGTCGGACAGGTCATCGAGTTCGCCGACCTCGCAGCTGGCGTCCAGTTCGTCCTTGAGGTCTGCCATGGCGGTCTCCGTACGTGCTCGGCGTCCTGATCAGCAGTACGGTTCACCGTCGCACGGACCCGGTGCGGCTTCCTGGTGGACGGGGCGTTCGGGGGTACGGCCCGGCGGTCAGCGCCGGCGCGCCGCCTCGATCACCTCGTCCAGGGTGTCCCGGGACCGGAGGAGGTCGGCGATCATGCCCTCGATGCGGTCGCGCTCGGCGGTGAGGTCCTCCACCAGCCGGGGCGTGGCGATCTCGGAGGGGCCGCCGTCGGCGTCCCGCATGCACGGCAGCAGCTGGGCGATCCTGCTGCTGTGCAGCCCGGCGGCGAACAGCTCCTGGATCCGGATGACCCGGTCGACGGCCGCCTCGGGGTAGTCGCGGTGCCCGCCGGGGGTGCGCTCGGCACGCAGCAGCCCCTGGGTCTCGTAGTAGCGCAGCGACCGCTCGCTCACGCCGGTGCGCCGGGCCAGTTCCCCGATACGCATGCCGCTGCCCCCTCGCTCCACGCTTGAATCTGACATTGATGTCAGGTTCTAGCGTACGGGCATGAGGCAGACGACCGACTTCCTGGCACCGGCCCGGCTGGGCCGACTCGAACTCCCCCACCACTTGGTGATGGCACCGCTCACCCGCAACCGCGCGGAGGCCGACGGCACCCCCACCGACCTGATGGTCACCTACTACTCCCAGCGCGCCACGGCCGGCCTGATCATCGGCGAGGCCGCGACGCCGAACGCGGTCGGGCAGACGTATCCGAACATCACCGCGATCCACAGCGACCGGCACACGGCCGGGTGGCGGCGGGTGACCGAGGCCGTGCGGGCGGGCGGCGGACGGATGTTCCTGCAGCTCCAGCACGGCGGGCGGGTCAGCCATCCGGCGACCACCGGCCGTACGCCGGTCGCGCCCTCGCCCGTGCCACTGCCGGAGACGATCTTCACACCGGGCGGGCACCGGCCCGCCGTCGTGCCCCGGGAGATGACCCGGGACGACATCCGGGCCACCGCCGCCGACTTCGCCGCAGCGGCCCGGCGGGCCGTCGAGGCCGGCTTCGAGGGCGTCGAGGTGCACTCGGCCAACGGTCATCTGCTCCACCAGTTCCTCGCCGGGAACACCAACCGCAGGACGGACGCGTACGGCGGGCCGGTGGAGCGCAGGGTGCGGTTCACGGCGGAGGTGACCGAGGCGGTGGCCGACGCCATCGGCGCCGACCGGGTGGGCGTGCGCATCTCCCCCGGGAACACCGTCAACGGCATCGAGGAGGACGACACCGACGTTCTCTACCCGGCGCTGGTGGCCCGGCTGCGGGACCTGGGACCGGCCTATCTGCACCTCGTGCACGCCGACCCGGACACGGCGGTGTACCGCAGGATCCGCGCCGACTGGCCCGGCGTCCTGATCGGCAACCCGGTCCTGACCGGCCTCACCACCGAGGCCGTCACCCGTGCCGCCGCGGACATGCTGGGCGCCGGGGCCGACCTGGTGGCCCTCGGCAGGCCGTTCCTCGCCAACCCGGACCTGGTCGCCCGGCTGCGTCTCGGCGCACCGCTCAACCCGGTGCGGGACCGGTACCTGATGTACACGGGCGGGGCCGCCGGGTACACCGACTACCCCGCCCTCGGCGCTCAGCCGTCCAGTTCCTCGATGGTGGCGTTGGAGGGCCCTCGCGTCGCCTGAAGATCACGCGCCACGTCCTCGGCCGCGCCCAGCACCCGTACCGCGTTCTGCCAGGTCAGCTTGGCCAGGTCGGTTCTCGACCAGCCGCGGTCCAGCAGTTCGGCGATCAGGTTGGGGTAGCCGGAGACGTCGTTCAGGCCGTCCGGGGTGAAGGCGGTGCCGTCGTAGTCGCCGCCGATGCCGAGGTGGTCGATGCCGGCGACCTCGCGCATGTGGTCCAGGTGATCGGCGACGGTGGACACCGTGGCGACCGGGCGCGGGGTGCTCTCCTCGAAGGCGCGGTGCACCTTCATCGCCTCGGCGGTGGTGTCGAGGTGGTGGAAGCCGTGTGCGCGCATGTTCTCGTCGGCGGCGGCGGTCCAGTCGACGGCGGCCTGGAGGACGAACTTGGGCACGAAGGTCACCATCGCGACGCCGCCGTTGCCGGGCAGGCGTTCCAGGACGTCGTCCGGGATGTTGCGAGGGTGGTCGCACACGGCGCGGGACGAGGAGTGGGAGAAGATCACCGGCGCGACGGAGGTGTCGAGCGCGTCGCGCATGGTCGTGGCCGCCACGTGCGAGAGGTCGACCAGCATGCCCTCGCGGTTCATCTCCCGGACCACCTCGCGGCCGAAGGCCGTCAGGCCGCCCACCCCGGGCTCGTCGGTCGCGGAGTCAGCCCACGCGATGTTGTCGTTGTGGGTGAGGGTCATGTAGCGGACGCCGAGCGCGTACAACGCGCGTAGCGTCGCGAGGGAGTCGGCGATGCAGTGGCCGCCCTCGGCACCGATGAGGGAGGCGATACGGCCCTCGGCGCGGGCGGCCTCCATGTCGGCCGCCGTCAGCGCAGGGCGCAGGTCGGACGGGTAGCGCGCCAGCAACTGCCGTACGCAGTCGATCTGTTCGAGGGTCGCGCTGACCGCCTTGTCGCCGGCGTAGTCCGAGCGGACGTACACCGACCAGTACTGCGCGCCCACACCGCCCGCGCGCAGGCGTGGGAGGTCGGTGTGCAGATGGGCGGCCTGGTCGCCGGCGATGTCGCGGGCGTCGAGGTCGTAGCGGACCTGCTCGCGCAGGGCCCAGGGAAGGTCGTTGTGGCCGTCGACGACCGGGAACTCGCGCAGGAGTTCCCGGGCTGCCTCCAAGGAGGTCATCGTCGTCACTTCCCCGTGCCGAAGCCGAAGCCGCCCGCGCCCTCTGCCTTGGCGCGCAGGCGCTTGCCCTTCTCGGTGGCCTGGTCGTTGAGGTCCTGCTGGAAGTCCCGCATCTTCTGGAGCAGGTCCTCGTCGTGGGTGGCGAGGATGCGGGCGGCGAGCAGTCCGGCGTTGCGCGCGCCGGCGACCGAGACGGTGGCCACGGGCACGCCGGCCGGCATCTGCACGATCGAGAGCAGCGAGTCCATGCCGTCGAGGTACTTCAGCGGGACCGGGACGCCGATGACCGGCAGCGGCGTGACCGAGGCGAGCATGCCGGGCAGGTGGGCGGCGCCGCCGGCCCCCGCGATGATCACCTTCAGGCCGCGCTCGGCGGCCTGCTCGCCGTACGTGACCATCTCGCGCGGCATGCGGTGCGCGGAGACGACGTCGACCTCGTACGCGATCTCGAACTCGTCGAGGGCCTTGGCGGCGGCCTCCATGACAGGCCAGTCGGAGTCCGACCCCATGACGATGCCAACAACAGGGCTCATTCGGTGATCGTGCCTCTCAGGTAGCCGGCAGCGTGACGGGCGCGCTCCAGCACGTCGTCCAGGTCGTCGCCGTAGGTGTTGACGTGACCGACCTTGCGGCCGGGCTTCACGTCCTTGCCGTACATGTGGATCTTGAGCTGGGGGTCGCGGGCCATGCAGTGCAGGTACGCGGAGTACATGTCGGGGTAGTCGCCGCCGAGGACGTTGACCATCACGGTCCACTTCGCGCGCGGGCGCGGGTCACCGAGGGGGAGGTCGAGGACCGCCCGGACGTGGTTGGCGAACTGCGAGGTGATCGCGCCGTCCTGGCTCCAGTGGCCCGAGTTGTGCGGGCGCATCGCCAGTTCGTTGACGAGTATGCGGCCGTCACGGGTCTGGAACAGCTCGACGGCGAGGTGGCCGACGACGCCGAGTTCCTTGGCGATGGTGAGGGCCATCTCCTCGGCCTTGAGCGCGAGGGCCTCGTCGAGGCCGGGGGCGGGGGCGATCACCGTGTCGCAGACGCCGTTCACCTGCTGCGACTCGACCACCGGGTAGGCGACGGCCTGGCCGTGCGGGGAGCGTACGACGTTGGCGGCGAGCTCGCGGACGTAGTCGACCTTCTCCTCGGCGAGCACGGGCACGCCGGCGCGGAACGGCTCGGCGGCCTCCTCGACGGAGTCGACGACCCACACGCCCTTGCCGTCGTAGCCACCGCGGACCGTCTTCAGGACGACGGGGAAACCGTCTCCCCCGCCGCCTTCCGCGAGACCCTCGCGTGCGAACGCGGCGACGTCCTGCGGGTCGCTCACGATCCTGTGCCGCGGGCAGGGGATGCCGATCGCGTCGAGCCTGGCGCGCATCACCCCCTTGTCCTGGGCGTGCTCAAGCGCGTCGGGGCCCGGGCGGACGGGGATGCCGTCCGCCTCCAGAGCCCTGAGGTGCTCGGTGGGTACATGTTCGTGATCGAAGGTGATCACATCGCAGCCCCGCGCGAAGTCACGCAGCGTGTCGAGGTCGCGATAGTCGCCGATGACGACATCGCCGACGACCTGCGCCGCGGAATCCTGAGGGGTGTCACTGAGGAGCTTGAACCTGATGCCCAGCGGGATGCCCGCCTCGTGTGTCATACGAGCGAGCTGGCCACCGCCGACCATGCCGACTACCGGGAACGTCACGCCCCTAGGGTATCGGCCGCGCCGGGTCGACCCTCTTACCGGACTTTTCCGGGCCTCTTCCGGGCCGATGAGCTCGCCCACAGGCAATCGCGGAGGGGGGTGGTTAGCATGGCTGGGTTGACGCAAACCGACCGACGAATCGACCGACAGGAGCCTTCACGACCATGGGACGTGGTTCCTCGGGGCTTCAGGCGGCGCCTCCGGTACCCCGCAGTGCCGTACGGCAACGCGTCGACCGGCTGGTGCGTGAGGTCGCCAAGTTCGGCGCGGTGGGTGGAGCGGGGCTCCTGGTCAATCTCGCGGTGTTCAACCTGGTGCGGCATGTGACCGACCTCCAGGTGGTGCGGGCGAGCGTCATCGCGACGGTCGTCGCGATCATCTTCAACTACATCGGGTTCCGCTACTTCACCTACCGGGACCGCGACAAGGGCCGGCGCACCAGGGAACTGAGTCTGTTCCTGCTGTTCAGCGTGGTCGGCCTGGTGATCGAGAACGGTGTGCTGTACGCGGCGACCTACGGATTCGGCTGGGACAGCCCGCTGCAGAGCAACATCTTCAAGTTCCTCGGCATCGGCGTCGCGACGCTGTTCCGGTTCTGGTCGTACCGGACCTGGGTGTTCCGTGCGCTTCCGGCTCAGGAGCCGGCGACCGGCGGCGCGGAATCGTTCCTGGAGACGGGCAAGCGGGCCGAGAAGCCGAAGCCGCGGGTCAGGCAGCGAGTGGGCTGACACGTCGGCGGCGGGACGGCCACGGCCACTCGCTCGGAAGGGCGACCGTCACCTGACCGTCGGGCCCGAATCCTGCGCCGGCTTCTTCGGCGGCGGCGTGCGGGACAGGAACAGGGCCAGGACCGGGGGGTTCGCCTGGAGCATCTCCAGGCGGCCGCCGTCCGCCTCCGCGAGATCGCGGGCGACCGCCAGGCCGATGCCCGTGGAGTTGCGGCCGCTGATGGCACGCTCGAAAATGCGGGCGCCCAGGTCCGCCGGGATGCCGGGCCCCTCGTCCGTGACCTCGATGACCGCCTGGTTGCCGGTGACACGCGTGCGCAGCGCCACCGTTCCGCCGCCGTGCATGAGGGAGTTCTCGATCAGGGCCGCCAGAACCTGCGCGACCGCTCCCGGGGTGCCGACCGCCTCCAGGTGGCGCTTGCCGGAGCTGACGATCGCCCGCCCCGCGCTGCGGTACGCCGGGCGCCACTCCGCGAGCTGCTGCTGGATCACCTCGTCCAGGTCGAAGGTGACGGCGGAGCCGTTGCGCGGGTCGCGGGAGTTGGTCAGCAGGCGTTCGACCACGTCCGTGAGGCGCTCCACCTGCGTCAGCGCGATCGTCGCCTCCTCCTTCACCGTGTCGGGGTCGTCGGTGAGGGTGATCTCCTCCAGGCGCATGGACAGTGCGGTGAGCGGGGTGCGCAGCTGGTGGGAGGCGTCCGCGGCGAGGCGGCGCTCCGCCGTGAGCATGCGGCCGATGCGCTCGGCGGAGGCGTCCAGTACGTCCGCAACCCGGTCCAGCTCCGGCACGCCGTACCGCTTGTGACGGGGGCGGGGGTCTCCCGAGCCGAGGCGCTCCGCCGTCTCCGCGAGGTCGGTCAGCGGTGAGGCGAGGCGGTTGGCCTGGCGCACCGCCAGCAGGACCGCCGCGATCACCGCCAGCAGCGCCACCGCCCCGATGATCACCAACGTACGGCCGACCTCGCGCGTCACCGAGGAGCGCGGCTCCTGCACGGTGACCGTCTCGCCCTCCTCGCCCTTCTCGGTGGCGCTGATGACGTCACCGGTGGGTTTGTCCCCCACCGCGATGACGGCCTGGCCGGGGATGCGGATCTCGGCGTAGCGGTCCCCCTGGATCTGTTCCCGCAGCACGGAGGCGTTCACGGTCTCGTCCCCGAGGAGCCGGCTGTCCACGATGCTGACCAGCCGTACCGCTTCGGTGTCCACGCGCTCCTGCGCGGTGGTGGTGATGGTCCGCGTCTCGACGATCACGAGCGACACCCCGAAGACGGCGATGACGACGAGAACGACGGCGAGCGTGGACTGGATCAGTCGACGACGCATGTCCTGCTACTTGTCCGTGCCGGCCCTGCGGCTCAGCTCTTCTCGAAGCGGAAGCCCACGCCCCGCACGGTGGCGATGTAGCGGGGATTCGCCGCGTCGTCGCCCAACTTCTTACGCAACCAGGAGATGTGCATGTCGAGCGTCTTGGTCGACGACCACCAGGTGGTGTCCCACACCTCGCGCATCAGCTGGTCCCTGGTGACGACCCGCCCCGCGTCGCGCACGAGCACCCGCAGCAGGTCGAACTCCTTGGCCGTGAGCTGGAGTTCCTCGTCCCCCATCCACGCCCGGTGCGACTCGACGTCGATCCGCACCCCGTGCGTGGCCGGCGGCTGCTGGGGCTCGGCCGCCCCGCGCCGCAGCAGGGCCCGCACCCGGGCGAGCAGCTCGGCGAGCCGGAACGGCTTGGTGACGTAGTCGTCGGCGCCCGCGTCCAGACCGACCACGGTGTCCACCTCGTCGGCGCGCGCGGTCAGGATGAGGATCGGCACGGTGTGGCCCTCGGCGCGCAGACGGCGGGCCACCTCCAGCCCGTCCATGCCGGGCAGTCCCAGGTCCAGCACGACCAGGTCGACGCCGCCCTGCATTCCTGCGTCGAGCGCGGTGGGGCCGTCCTCCCGCACCTCGACCTCGTACCCTTCCCGGCGCAGTGCGCGGGCCAGTGGCTCCGAAATGGACGCGTCGTCCTCGGCGAGCAGTACACGGGTCATGAGCTGATGGTAGTCCGCCCGGGACAAGAGCCGGGGTGTGATCGCGGGTCTGGATTCTTACTCGCTTCTGACGCCTCTCTTACCTTCGCCCGCCTGTGGTACAGACCATGTCTGAGAGGTGCGATCCTGGAAAGGACCTTGGAAAGGGTGCCTGTGGTTCCCTTGACACCTGTGATCCGTGTCTCAAGTCCTTCCATTTCAGGCACTGTCCTGACGTATGGTGACCTCACGCCTGTAGCACTGCGGGGACCTTCGGCTTGACGCCGGGGGTCTCTTCCATGTGCGGACCGAACAAGGAATGACCTGTGGCCGGGCCCCCGAAGGCGGGGGCGAGGATCCCGGCGGTCGCCGTCCTCCGCTTCGAGACCCGGAGTGGGACCCCCTTCGGGCGTGGGGCGGGCGGCCGTACCCGCCGGTGCCGGCCGCCCCCCACCGGGCGCGTGACCGTTCTGTGTCGATACGCGTCCCGACCAGCAAGGATCGACCATGGCGTCCAGCCTGACGAAGGACTCGGCCTCCCCGGGCACCCCCGGCACCGAGAAGACCTTCTTCGGCCACCCCCGCGGTATGGCCACGCTTTTCATGACGGAGATGTGGGAGCGCTTCTCCTGGTACGGAATGCGCGGCATCCTCGTCCTCTACCTGATCGCGGGCGTCCTCGACGGCCCCCTGGCGGGCCGCGAGGCCCTGGCCGCCTCGATCTACGGTGTCTACAACGCGGTCGTGTACATGGCCGCCATGCCCGGCGGCTGGGTCGCGGACCGCCTCTGGGGTGCCCGCAAGGCCGTTCTCGTCGGCGGCATCGTCATCGCCGCCGGTCACTTCACCCTGGCCATCCCGGCGGACATCGCCTTCTTCTGCGGTCTCGGCCTGATCGCGATCGGCACCGGTCTGCTGAAGCCGAACATCTCCGCGATGGTCGGCGGCCTCTACGAGGGCCAGCCCAGCGCCCGCCGCGACGCCGGCTTCACCCTCTTCTACATGGCGATCAACATCGGTGGCATGGCCGCCCCGCTGGTCGTCGGCTACCTCGGCGAGAACGTCGACTGGCACCTCGGCTTCGGTGTCGCCGGTGTCGGTATGACGCTCGCCGTCGTCCAGTACGTCCTCGGCGGCCGCCACCTCGGCGACATCGGCAAGGAGCCCGGCACCCCGGCCTCCCCCGAGGAGAAGCGCGCCGCACTGCGCAAGGTCGGCCTGTGGGGTGGCATCGCCGTCGCCGCGCTGGTCGCGGACATCGCGCTGGGCACGTACGACATCGAGCACATCGTCAACGTGCTCGCGATCCTCGGCATCGTGGTCCCGATCGTGTACTTCGTGACGATGTACCGGAACCCCGCCCTGGCCGCGGAGGACAAGCCGAAGATCCAGGCCTTCGCCTGGTTCTTCGCCACCGCCGTGCTGTTCTGGATGATCTACGACCAGTCCGGTTCGCTGCTGACGATCTTCGCCGACGGCAAGACCGACCGCATGATCGGCGGCTGGGAGTTCCCGGCGTCCTGGTACCAGTCGGTGAACCCGGCGATGGTCATCGTGCTCGCCCCGGTCTTCGCCGCGGTGTGGGTGAAGCTGGCCCAGCGCAACCGTGAGCCCAGCACGCCCATGAAGTTCGCCCTGGCGATGCTCCTCATCGGTGGCTCGTTCGGCATCATGGGCCTGGCCGGCGCCGCCGCCGCGAACAGCGACACCGGCAAGGTCACGGTCTTCTGGCTGCTGAGCGTCTACCTGGTGCAGACCCTCGGCGAGATGTGCCTGTCGCCGGTCGGCCTGTCCCTGTCGACGAAGCTGGCGCCGAAGCAGTTCGTGGGCCAGATCATGGGCCTGTGGTTCCTGGCCACCGCGACGGGCAACGCCCTCAACGGCTGGACCACCAAGCTCAACGCGCCGCTGGGCGACGCGCTCTACTACTCGATGTGGGCCGTCATCGCCGTCGCCGCCGGCCTGGCCTTCATGGTGGCCGGCCGCAAGATCCGCGCACTCATGGGCGACGTGCGCTAGGCCGGCTCCACGCGGTCCCGTCGTCCGCCCGGCGGGGCAGGCGGGACCGTGCGGGCACGGCCCGGGCGCGCACTGCCCGAGCCGACGGGGCCGCTGGGATCCAACGGGATCTCCAGCGGCCCCGTCGCCTTGCGTGACGGGGCCGCTGAGCGGGTCACCCGGCCTTCCTGCCCGGCATGAACGTGAACACCGCCCCGCCCAGCAGCAGTGCCGTACCCGCCACCAGGCCGAGTGCCTTCAGCGAGCCGTGGTCCTCGGCCCCCGTCGCCGCCAGGCCGCCGTCCGCCGACGAGCCGCCGGCGGAACCTCCCGCCGAACCGCCACCGGACGCCCCGCCCGCCTGTTCCGTCGTGTCGAGGGTCAGGGAGACCTCCGACCCGACCGGTGTGCAGGGTGGTCGTCGTACCGAGGGCACGCACCGTCAGGACGCCCGGGGAGAGGGTCGACTCGCCGCTCGCGCCGGGCCGGTAGGCGCCCTTGAGATCGGGGATCTCGATCGGGGCACCCGCCTTGATCGGCTCGGCGTTGGCCGGGCCCTCGACATGGACCGTGCCTTTGTCCGCGCCGCCGAGGACGACCTCCATCGACGGCCTCACCGAGCCCTCGGGGATCTCCGCGGGGCTGTCCATCACCGACTTCCCGAACCGGACGGTGAGGTCGAAGCTCCCGCCGTTCTTCGTGGCGTCGATCCGGACCGGCGAGGTGGCGTTCTTGTCGCCGATGGGCGTCTTGCACGCGTAGGGGACCTTCACCTCCTTGCCCGTGAAGTCGGTCCGGCCGCCGCCCCCGCCTGCCGTGCTCGTGCCGCCGGCGTCCCCGCCCGTCTCGCTCTCACCGGGCGTCGGCTCGGCCGGTCCGGTCGGGTCGCCCGTCGGTTCCGTCGGACCGACGGTCGGCTGCCCTCCCGTCGTGCCGCCCGAACTCCCGCCCCCGCTCGTCACCTTGATGGTCGCAGCAGGCTGCACCGCCTCCTTCGGCGCACACCTGGTGTCCGTGGAGATCGGCTTGTCGACGTTGATGTCGTACCCGTCCGGCGTCAGTGTCACCTCGCCCGGTGCCGTCAGCTTCAGCCGGCCCTTCATGTCGGACAGCTTCATGTCGCCGCCCTTGGGGATGGGCGGGTTCTGCCGCGGCCCCTGCAGGGCGATGTCGCCCGTCTGCGCACCGGCCGCCTTCAGAACCCCCGTCGGCCGGACGGTGTTCTCGCCCAGGTCGAGGATGTCGGGGTTCTTGGACGCCGCCTGGACGAACTTCCAGACGATCTCCACCTCGTCGCCGACCTTCGCCTCCGCGGGCGCGGTGACCTCCACCTTCGTGGTGCCCTGGACCGGCGGCAGTCCCGAGATGGCGGGCGGGACGCACTCGGTCGCGTACGACACCTCGGCCGCCTGCGCGGGCGCGGCGGCCACGCCCAGCAGGACGCCCGCGCCGCCGAGCATCAGGGCGGCGCCCGCCGCACCCGCTCTTCGCGGGCGCGCCGGTGAGGCTCTCCTTCGCTTGCTCACGGGGGTCCCTTCCTGGTCGGAGTCGTAGGACTCGTCGGGCCGTCGTCGTGCGGTGCGGAGAGCCGACCGGCCGTGCCCGGGTCGTCGTCCGGGGTGAACCACGGCAGGGCCGAGGACGAACGCATCGAGTGCCGCGCCCGTTCGCGGGGCCGCAACCCCGGCAGCCGCAGGGCGGCTTCGGGCAGACGCGGCCCCCGGCGGCGGGCCTTCTGCCGCGGCCGTACGCGGTCCACGAACGCCATCCCGAGCCGGAAGAGCGCGGCCGGTACGACCAGGCAGGCCAGGATCCAGAACAGCGTCACACCCCAGGGCCGGCCCACGACCCAGGGCTGTTCGGCCATCACCTTGCCGCCGTACTTCAGCGAGACGGTGTAGTCGCCGTGCGCCCCGGCGGCGAGTTCCACCGGCAGTTCGACCCGGGCCTTCTCTCCCGGCCGGATCGTGCCGCGCCACTGCTGCTCCTCCCACTGCGGGGCGAACACGCCGTGGGAGGTGCCGACGTGGAAGACCGGGTCGCGGACGTCGGAAGTGCCGACGTTGCCCACGGTGAGGACGAGGGTGCGCGCCGGCGGTGCGCCGAACCGGGTGAGCAGGCCGTCGGAGCCGTCCAGCCGGGAGTCGCTGAGGACCGACAGCCGTCCCCCGTCCGGCTCCGTCGGCAGTGGCTCGACGGTGTGACCGGCCACCTGGAAGACGGCGTCGGCCTCGGCCCCGGCCCCGGTCACCGTCGCGACATGCACCACGCACGGGCACGGCACGGGCGGCTCGGCCACCGGCAGCTTCCTGCTGAAGCGTCCCTCGGCGTCCGTGGTCACGGCCCTGCCGTCCGCGTTGGCGCAGGAGTTGGTGCCCCCTCGCACACCCGTCGACGGCACGGACTGACCGCAGATCAGGATCATCAGCAGGGCGCGCGGGCGCCAACCGCTGCCGCTCACCGTGACCGAACCGCCCGTACCCGCCTGGGGCCTGGAGAGTTTCACGACGGGCGGGCCGTCGGCCGCCGACGCGGTCACAGCCGTCGTCGGTGACAGGAGGAGCGCCACTACCGCCACCAGTGCCGAGATCCGCGCCCTGCCGTTCACGTGCCCGCTCCCGTCGACTCGTATGCCGTACGACATCCACGACGGCGTACGGCCAGGAAGGCGCCCGCCGCCACCACTCACCCGGCGGCCCCCGACACCCCTCTCCACGCACCCCGCGTCCCTCCGGGCACGGACCCCGCCGGCGGGGCGGTCACCGTGAACGGGACCTCGGCGCGGGTGCGGGCCGGGACACGCACCGAGGTCAGGGCGAGGGCAACCGTGACCCCTGTGCCGCGCAGCCGTACGGTGACCGCCTCGTCACCCCGGTTCGTCACGGACACCGTGTCCCGGAGGACCGCCCCGGGCTCGCCCTCGGCGTGGAAGGCGGGCCGGCCGCCGCCGGAGGGCGTGACGGACCAGCCCCCGTCGGCGCTCGCCTCCGGGACGGCCGTGAGCACGAGCAGCGGGGACAGGCACGGGACACGGGCGGCTGACGTCACGGCGGCTCCAGCGGGTCGTGCGAAACGGTCAGCGGTGCGCCGTACGTCCCCTCCGGCTCAGCCACAGCGCGCCCGCCGCACCCGCGAGCAGCACGGTGCCGCCGAGGGTGCCCAGGGCGATCGCCGAGTCCTCGGGACCGGTCTGCGGGAGCTCGGCGCCGGAGCCGGAGCCGCTCTGCCCCGTACCGCCCGTGCCGCCCCCGGACGCCGCCGTGACGTCGAGGGTCAGCGCCGGCCCGGGGCTGTTGGTGGGCGAGCACGTGGTCGTCGTACCGAGAGCCTTGATGGTGAGCACACCCGCCGTGAAGGTGACCTCGCCGGACTTCTTCGGGGTGTAGGTGCCCGTCAGGTCGCTGATCTTGATGGGGGTGTCGGCAGGAACGGCTTGCTGGTTTGCCGGGCCGCTGACCGTCAGGGTGCCGCTGTCCGCGCCGCCCAGCTCGATGGTGGCGCTCGGGTTCATCGCACCCTTGCCCAGTTCGACCGGGCTGGAGGAGACGCCCTTCTGCCACGACATGGTGATCTTGTAGCCGCTGCCGCTCTTGACGCCCTTGATGTCGATGGGCGAGACGGCGCTCTTGTCGCCGATCGGCGTCTTGCAGGCGTAGTCGACCTCGACGACGTCGGCCCGGGCCGCGGGGGCGGCCATCAGCACCGCCGAGCCGGCCAGGGCCGCGGCGGTCGCGAGCGCGGCGGTTCGCTTCTGCTTCGACACGGTCCCCTCATTTCTGACGGCATATCAGATCGGGCCGTCAAGGTACGCCCGGGGCCTTGAGGAAGGAAGACACGGTGCACGCCGGAGTTGTGGCGATCCGGCGTGCACCGAGTGGAGGGCGTGACCCCGGGGGCTCAGGGGCGGGCCGGGCGCAGCACCTCGGGCAGCCCCCACCGCCGCAGCACCTCGGGCACGGCCACGGTGCCGTCGGCCCGCTGGTGCTGTTCCAGGATCGCGGGCAGCAGGCGGCTGGTGGCGAGACCCGAGGCGTTGAGGGTGTGAACGTACGCCGCCTTGCCTCCGCCGGCCGGGCGGTACCGGATGCCGCCGCGCCGGGCCTGGTAGGTGCGGGCGTTCGACACCGAGCTGACCTCGGTGTATGCACCCAGGCTGGGCAGCCAGACCTCCACGTCGTAGGTCTTGGCCTGGGCCGGGCTGGTGTCCCCGGCGGCCAGCTTGGTGACCCGGTGGTGCAGGCCGAGTTGCGCCACCAACTCCTCCGCCCGCGTGAGCAGTTCGCGATGCGCGGCGTCCGAGTCCTGCGGCCGCGCGAACTGGAACAGCTCGACCTTGTTGAACTGGTGGCCCCGCAGCGTCCCACGCTCCGCCGTGCGGTGGCTGCCGCCCTCCCTGCGGTAGCAGGGGGTGTAGGCGACGTACCGGCGCGGCAGTTCCCGTTCGTCGAGCGTCTCGCCGCGATGGAGGTTGACCAGAGCCGTCTCGGCGGTGGGCAGCAGGAACCGCTCGGGCCGGCCGCCCTCGCCCTCCTCCACGACGAAGACGTCCCCGGCGAACTTCGGGAACTGGCCCGCCGTGTAACCGGCTTCGTAGGTGAGGACATGCGGCGGCAGCACGAACTCGTAGCCCGCCCGGCGATGGGCGTCCAGGAAGTGGTTGAGCAGCGCCCACTCCAGGGCGGCGCCCTCACCGCGGTAGATCCAGTGGCCGCTGCCGGCGAGGCCCGTGCCCCGCTCGTAGTCGACGAGGCCGAGGTCCTGGGCGAGCCGGACGTGGTCCCGGGCCGGGAACCCGAAGGCGGGCGGGGTGCCCACACTCCGCACGACCTCGTTGTTCTCCTTGCCGCCCGCCACGACGTCGTCGTCCGGGAGGTTGGGCAGGGCGTCCAGGAACTCCTGATGGCGGGCGGCCAGGCGGGTGAGGTCCGCCTCGGCCTCGGCGAGCCGGTCGCCCAGGGCCTTGGCCGCGGCCCGCGGTTCGTCCACGGGGGCGTCCGTACGGCGTCGTGCGGCGATCTCGGCCGAGATCCGCCGTCGCTCGCCGCGCAGCCGCTCCACGCCCGCACGGGCCTCGCGGAACTCGGCGTCGAGGGCCAGGAAGCCCGGGATGTCGGCGTCCACGGCGCGTTTGCGCAGACCTTCGCGGACCTGGTCGGGGTGCTGTCGGATGAGGGTGACGTCGAGCATGGCGCTCCGCTCCGTCCGGTCGTCCGGAGCGGCGCGGTCCGCCCCGGGGTGGCCCCTCGGGGCGTGGGCGAGAGGGTGCTCGCGGTGCCACCACGCCTTCACCGCCGTACACCACCCGTGTGGCCCTACGACGGACTCGTTCGGGCCCGATGACGGGGGCCGGCCGGCGGGGCATTTCCTCCCCGCACTCGGGAGTGGATTCCCCCGGTGCGCGAGGCCGCCTTCACAGCGAACGGCGGCTCTCTCTGCTCGCGGACCCGGGGTACTTGTCTCCGTCAGCGCGTTACCGGAAGGGTAAAGCAGCACCTCAGCGGTGCGGAAACGAATTTTCCGCAGGGCTGGACGGGTGACCCTAGGCCGGCGCGCCCAGCTCCGCCCACACCGTCTTGCCGGCGGCGCCCGGGGCCCTTACGACCCCCCAGTCCAGGCACAGTCGCTGCACGATGAACATGCCGTGGCCACCGGGCCGGCCCGCGCGGTGCGGGGTGCGCGGTGCGGGCTGGCCCGTGCCCTTGTCGGAGACCTCGACACGGATCACCTTGTTGTCGCAGGCGATCAGCAGCGCGTCGGGGCCTTCGGCGTGCAGGCAGGCGTTGGTGACCAACTCGGAGACGACGAGCAGTACGTCCTCGGCGGCGGCCCGCTGGTCGGCGCTCGCGGCGGGCAGCCAGCCCCACGCGTACAGCGCTTGGCGGGCGAAGTCACGGGCGAGCGGCACGACCCCGCTCTGGCCCTCGAAGTCCAGCCGACGGACCTGAGGCCCCACCGACGGCTCGGCGGACGACGCGGTCCCCTCGGACGCCCCGGAAGCGCCGCCGGGCTCAGGGCCGCGATCGCCCGGCGAGAAAGGCCGGGTGGTGCTCATCAGCGCTTCACCTCACCGATTCACCAGTTCAACGTTCACACGATTCAGAGATCAGTACGCAGAGTCAGTACGTCCGTACACGGTCCTTGCCTGATACGTCGGTCACAGTCCCCCGCCCCCGGTGGCCGACTTCACAGTCGACATGTTCAGGATGTCTCCTGCCCGACCACGCCGAGGGAACACCCCCGTATTCGCCACGAAAGATGTGACGGCGACGCAGCGTCGGGCGGGAGGGGTCAATCCGAGCCGTCGGCCCCGTCACCCAGGGCCGCGTCGAGCGAGTCGTGGACCGTGAAGACCGCTTCGGCCCCCGTGATCTCGAACACACGCGCAACGGCGGGCAACATGCCCGCGAGGTGCACCCCGCCACCGGCGGCCTCCGCCTTCAAACGCGCCCCGAGCAGCACGTTCAGCCCTGTGGAGTCACAGAACTCAAGCCGCGAGCAGTCGACGACCAGTCGACTGAAGCCCTTGGCGAGGCAGTCCTCGATCGGCTCACGCAACAAATCGGCGGTGTGGTGGTCCAACTCACCCGCCGGGGTCACGACGGCACTGGAGCCCTCTTCCCGCACCTCGACCAGAAGTCGGCCAGACTGTGCGCTGCCGACCGTCCCGCGGTCCATGCCGTGTCTCACTCCCGACGTCGTGGCTGCTGACTGACGCTCCCGAACACTACGCCTTCCCTACGCCCTCCAACACCCGAACATCCACCCAGAAACGGACATTTCGGAACAGAGCGCACTTGCGGTGGGCTCACGAAAGCGGGTAGGGCTAGTAGAGACACGTAACCGACTCGGCCGGCTTTGGAGGCGCCGCACACCGCAGTGCACGCACAGGCTTCGGCAGCCATATGCCGAGAACGATGGAGGACATCATGTCACCCCGGCTCGACGCATCGCATACCCAGAGCGCGACGTCGGCATCCCGACCGGAACATCTGGATCCCATCGAGCAGAACAGCGACGTACATCCCGAACACGGTTTCGGTCAGGACGACGCTCTCGTCGGGCTTCCGGACATCCCCCCGTACGACGAGGTGGGGCCGGTTGACGCGCGAGCCCTGTCCAAGACCCTCTTCGAGCGGCTGGAGTCGCTGGAGGAAGGCACCCACGAGTACTCGTACGTACGCAACACGCTCGTCGAACTCAACCTCGCCCTGGTCAAGTTCGCCGCCTCCCGCTTCCGCTCGCGCAGCGAGCCGATGGAGGACATCATCCAGGTCGGCACGATCGGCCTGATCAAGGCGATCGACCGCTTCGAGCTCAGCCGCGGCGTGGAGTTCCCGACCTTCGCGATGCCGACCATCGTCGGCGAGATCAAGCGTTTCTTCCGCGACACGTCGTGGTCGGTGCGGGTACCGCGCCGGCTGCAGGAACTCCGGCTCGACCTGGCCAAGGCCGGCGACGAGTTGGCCCAGAAGCTGGACCGCGCCCCCACGGTGGCGGAGCTGGCCGAGCGCCTCGGCCTGACCAACGACGAGGTCGTCGAGGGCATGGCCGCGTCGAACGCGTACACCGCCTCGTCGCTGGACGCCCAGCCCGAGGAGGACGACGCCGAGGGCGCGCTGGCCGACCGCATCGGCTACGAGGACCACGGCATCGAAGGCATCGAGTACGTCGAGTCGTTGAAGCCGCTCATCGCCGAACTGCAGCCCAGAGACCGCAAGATCCTCTCCCTGAGGTTCGTCGCGGGCATGACCCAGTCGGAGATCGGCGACGAACTCGGTATCTCCCAGATGCATGTGTCGCGGCTGCTGTCGCGCACCCTGATCCGGCTCCGGAAGGGGCTGACGGTCGAGGAATGACCCCGGTGGCGGAGGGGGCTCCCCTCCGGCGACCTGCGCTGTGCCCGGTACCCCGCCGAATCCGTCGGCCGGATACCGGGCACAGCGCGTTGTGGACATCGGGCACGTCGTTCGGCATCCGGGCCCCAGGTTGTTCGGCACCTCGGACATGGTTGTTCGGGATTTCGAGCACTGTACGCGTGCTGCAGATCACATCCACCCCACGAGTTACCCACAGAAACCCTTTCCCCGGAGCCTCCCTTCCTTCACTATGAGCCGTCATACCCGCCGGTAAGTCAGTTGCCGTAGCGGGCGGCAAGGCTGCAAGGAGGCAAGCGGATGGCTCGGGCCGACGACGGCAGGGACCATGATCCCGGGGTGTACGCGGGCGCGTCCGACGCGCGGCTGACCGAGCTGCTGCGCACCGATACGGCCACCGCGTACACGGCCCTGCAGGAGCTGCGCACCCGCCACCACGCCTCCGTCCTCACCTACGCCCGCCTGTGCACCCCCAACGAGTCCATGGCCCGGCAGTTGGCGGCCCAGGCGTTCACGCTCGCGGCCCGTCAGACGGCGCGCGGCGACGACCCGGGCCTGCCCTGGCGGCACCGGCTGCTGCTGCTGACCGCCCGGGTGGCCGGGACGTGGGCCATGGACGAGCGGGCCGCGGGCCTCGACGCGAGCCTGCTGCTCGTGCTGAACACCGCCGGCCCCTCCGGCCCACTCCCGCCCATGCTCACGGCCTTCCAGGCCCTGCCGGCCCGTGCGCAGGGTCTGCTCTGGTACGGCGTCGTGGAGCGGGAGCCGGTGGAACGGACGGCCGGGCTCCTCGGCCTCACCCGCGAGGACGTCGCGTACGGGATCAGGCCGGCCCTCCAGCAGTTGTCCCGGGCCTGTCTGCGCACCCGTCTCGCGGGCTCCGACGACCCGGACTGCCGTGACTTCGGACGTCTCATCGAGGAGTCGGTACGGCCGGACGGCCCCCGTGGCAGCACCGACCTGCGCGCCCACATGACGCGTTGCCCGCACTGCACGACGGCGTACGAGGAGCTCTCGGCCCTGCGGGACGCGCCGTGCGGGGCGCTCGTGGAGGGTCTGTTGCCGTGGGGCGGGCGGACGTACGCGACACAGGTCGCCGCCGAACGCGCGGCCGTCCGGCCCGCCGCCGCGCGGAGTTGGCCACTGTCGGGCCTGCCGTGGGAGCGTCGCCGGGTGGTGCTGGTGTCCGCGGCGCTCGGGGCGGCGCTGCTGCCGCTGGTGATCCTCCTGGCCACGCAGGACGGTTCGCCGCCGGCCCAGGAGCCGGTCGGGTCGGTCGGGACGGCGGTGAGCCTGCCGACGGTCGCGGTGACGGTCACGACCACGGTGTCGGCGACGCCGTCGCCGTCGTCGGCCTCGCCGTCACCGTCGCGGACGTCCCGGTCGCCGTCGCCCACGAAGCGTCCGGCGCCCACGAGGACCCCCCGGCCGAAGCCGTCGCCCTCTCCGTCCGCCCTCCCGCCGAACGGCACCTTCGCCCAGGTCGTGAACATCGCCTCGGGGCGGTGCCTGGACGTCGACGGCGGCCCGTGGAACGGCACGGACGTCGTCACGGCCACCTGCACGTCCGCGCGCGACCAGCGCTGGCGGGTCGACGCCGCACACGGCGTGCTGCAGTCCTACGCCTACCCCGACTACTGCCTGGACAGCCGCGGCTCCCTGGAGCGGGGCCTGGGCATCTGGGAGTGCGCCTCGGTGTACGGACGCAACGGCCAGAACCTCAGGTTCGCCGTGGACGCGCGCGGGGTGATCCGCCCCGGCATCGCCCCGGACCACGCGGTCACGCCGGACGAGGACGGCTCGCTGTCCCTGGTGCGGGAGACGGGACGGGAGAACCAGCGGTGGCGGGCGGGGGCTGCCTGATCCAGGCGGCCCTGCGCCCGGTCAGGCGACCCGCAGTCCCCGTCGCCACACCCCGCTGACCAGCGGCACGCCCGGCCGGTAGGCCAGGTGCACATGGCTCGGGGCGTCGAGGAGCAGCAGGTCGGCGCGGGCGCCCGGGGTGAGGCGGCCGACATCCTCGCGGCGCAGGGCGGCGGCGCCGCCCGCCGTGGCCGACCAGACCGCCTCGTCGGGGGTCATCCCCATGTCGCGTACCGCGAGCGCTACGCAGAAGGGCACGGACGAGGTGAAGGACGAGCCCGGGTTGCAGTCCGTGGAGAGGGCGACGGTGACGCCCGCGTCGAGGAGGCGCCGGGCGTCCGGCCACTCGGCGCGGGTGGAGAACTCGGCGCCGGGGAGCAGGGTGGCGACGGTGTCGCTGTTGGCGAGCGCGTCGACGTCGTCGTCCGTCAGGTGGGTGCAGTGGTCGGCGGAGGCGGCGTCGAGCTCGACGGCGAGCTGGACGCCCGGGCCGTAGGAGAGCTGGTTGGCGTGGACGCGCGGGTGCAGGCCCCTGGCCTTGCCCGCAGTGAGGATCGCGCGGGCCTGGTCGCCGTCGAAGGCGCCCTTCTCGCAGAAGACGTCGATCCAACGGGCGTACGGGGCGCAGGCGTCGAGCATCTCGCCGGTGACCAGGGAGACGTACGCCGCCGGGTCCTGCGCGAAGTCCGGTGACACGATGTGGGCGCCGAGGTAGGTGACCTCGTCGGTGTGGGCGGCGGCGATGCGCAGCGCACGGGCCTCGTCCTCGACGGTCAGGCCGTAGCCGGACTTGGTCTCGAAGGTGGTGGTGCCCTGGCGCAGGGCTTCGGCGAGATAGCGGGTGAGGTTCGCGTCGAGTTCCTCGTCGCTCGCGGCCCGGGTGGCGGCGACGGTCGTGCGGATGCCGCCCGCACTGTACGGCCGCCCCGACATCCGGGCGTTGAACTCCTGCGTCCGGTCGCCCGCGAAGACGAGGTGGGAGTGCGAGTCCACGAAGCCGGGGAGGACCGCCCGGCCACCGGCGTCGACCCGATTGTCAGTGGCGGGTGCTTTGCTTTGATCACCGGTCCACGCGACGCGGTCGCCTTCGATGACGACGGCCGCGTCCTGGATCAGTCCGAGGGGGGAATTGTCACCGAGGGAGGGGTCGTTGGTGACCAGGGCGGCGATGTTGGTGATGAGCGTGCTTGCGGTGCTCGCGGAGTGGGCGGGGCTGACGGTCGTCGCGTTGCTCATGGCGTCCTTGGTTGCCTGGTCGGCGGTGGGGTCGGGTTCGGGGGCCGCCCACGCGGCGGAGCGGCCCGGAGTCATCCGCGCAGGGCTGCGACGGCGTCCGCGAGGGCTCGCGGCACATCCGGTACGAGGGCGTGCACTCCGTCCCGGACGACGTGCCGACCTCCCACGACCGTATGCGACACGTCTGCTGCCGACGCGGCGAATACGGCCGTCTCGGCCCCGAGCCGCGGAAGCGGCCCTGCCGTCCTGACCGAGTCGAGCGCGATCGTCGTGAAGTCGGCGAGCGCTCCGGCCTCCAGGGCGCCGGCCCCGTCCCAGCCGAGCGCCGCGTGGCCGTCGGCCGAGGCGGCCCGCAGCAGGGCCGCCGCCGTCCAGTGACCCCGGGTGCGGGTGCGCAGGCGCTCGTTCAGCTCCATTGCCCGCGCCTCTTCGAGCAGGTCGATGACGGCGTGGCTGTCGGAGCCGAGGGAGAGCGGGGAGCCCTCGTTCTGCAGGGCGGCGGCGGGTCCGATGCCGTCGGCGAGGTCACGCTCGGTCGTCGGACACATGCAGGTGCCGGTGCCGCTGCCGCCGATGAGGGAGATGTCCTCGGCGGTGAGGTGGGTGTTGTGGACGCCGGTGGTGCGCGGGCCGAGCACGCCGTGCAGGGCCAGCAGCTGGGTCGGGGTGCAGCCGTGGACCTCCCGGCAGGCGTCGTTCTCGGCGGTCTGCTCGGACAGGTGCACATGGAGCGGGGCCCGCCGCTCCTCGGCCCAGCGGGCCACGGTCGCCAACTGGTCGGCGGGCACGGCCCGTACGGAGTGGATGGCCGCCCCGATCCGTGCGTGATCCCGTTCCTTGAGAACTGAACAGCGTTCGGCCCAGGCGTCCGCCGTGCCGTCGGAGAAACGGAGTTGGTGGGCGGTGGGCGGCTGTCCGAAGCCGGAGGAGAGGTAGGCGGTGTCGAGGAGGGTGATGCGGATGCCGGCTTCGGCGGCGGCCGCGACGAGGGCCTCGCCCATGGCGTTGGGGTCCGCGTACGGGGTGCCGCCCGGCGCGTGGTGGACGTAGTGGAACTCGCCGACGGCGGTGACGCCGGCGAGTGCCATCTCGGCGTACACGGCGCGGGCGAGGGCGTGGTAGGTCTCCGGGGTCAGCCGGTCGGCGACGGAGTACATGACCTCGCGCCAGGTCCAGAAGGTTCCGGAGCCGACCTGGACGGTGCCGCGCAGGGCGCGGTGGAAGGCGTGGCTGTGGGCGTTCGCCAGGCCGGGGAGCGTCAGCCCGCGGAGGATCTCCGCGCCGGGGGGCGGGGCCGGCACGTCGGTCCGGACGGCGGTGACGCGGCCGTCCTGGACGTCGAGGGCCACGCCCGGCTCGACGTGGGTGTCGAGCCAGGCGTGCTCCAGCCAGTACGTCCGTGTGGCTGCTGTGGTCACCGGCAGGCCAGTCCTTCCAGTACGTCGGCGAGGGCGAGCACTCCGGCCACGCAGTCGTCCTCGGCGGCGAACTCGGCCGGGGAGTGCGAGACGCCCGTGGGGTTGCGTACGAACAGCATGGCGGTCGGGACGCTCCCGGAGAGGATTCCGGCGTCGTGTCCGGCACCCGTACCCAGGACGGGCACGGTGATGCCGGTGTGCTTGCCCAGGATGCGTCCCAGTTCGTCGCGCAGGGCGTGGTCGAACTCGACGACGGGGGTGAAGGACTCCCGGACGACGTCGAGGTCGATGCCGTGGGCCGCGGCGTACTCCCGGGCGGCCTTCTCGATGCCGCCGACCACGCGGTCGAGGGCGGTCTGGTCCTCGGCACGGGAGTCCAGCCAGCCGCGGACGAGGGACGGGACGGCGTTGACGCCGTTCGGCTCGACGGCGATCTTGCCGAAGGTGGCCACGGCACCGGCGAGTTCGGCCTCACGGCGGGCGGCGAGCACGGTCTCGGCGTACGACAGCATCGGGTCGCGCCGGTCCACGAGCCGGGTCGTCCCGGCGTGGTTGGCCTCGCCCCGGAAGTCGAACCGCCACCGGCCGTGCGGCCAGATGGCGCTGGCGATGCCGACCCGGTCGCCGGACAGGTCCAGGGCGCGGCCCTGCTCGACGTGCAGCTCGACGAAGGCACCGATGCGGGCGAGGCGCTCCGGGTCGGCGCCGATGGCGTCGGGGTCGTATCCGGCGGCCTCCATGGCCCGGGGCAGGCTGATCCCGTCCCCGTCGGTCAGCTCGTGGGCGTCCGCCACGGTGAGCTGCCCGGCGGTGAGCCGGGACCCGACGCAGGCGAGTCCGAAGCGGGCCCCCTCCTCGTCGCCGAAGTTGACGATGGCGAGGGGCTTGGCGAACTCCGCTCCCCTGCCCCGTAGTTCGTCGAGCGCCGCGAAGGAGGAGACGACGCCGAGGGGCCCGTCGAAGGCACCGCCGTCGGGCACGGAGTCGAGGTGTGAGCCGGTGACGACGGCGTCCCCGGCTGCGGGGTCACCGAGCCAGGCCCACTGGTTGCCGTTCCGGTCCACCTCGTAGGTGAGTCCGCGTGCCTCGGCCTGGTCCTGGAACCAGGCCCGGCATTCGGAGTCGGCGCCGGTCCAGGCGAAGCGCCGGTAGCCGCGGGAGTCGGGGTCCCGGCCGACGGGGAGGAGCTCGCGCCACATGGCGTGGAACGAGCTGCCGCCCCCGTGCGGTGGGCCACTGTCGTGCTGCGTCACGCGTCGTCACCCTCGCGCATCGGCACACGCACCTCGCGCTCGTCGGCGACCGACTCCGCGATGTCGTAGCCCGCGTCCACGTGCCGGATGACACCCATGCCGGGGTCGTTGGTCAGCACCCGGCGGATCTTCTCCCCGCCCAGCTTCGTGCCGTCGGCCACCGTCACCTGTCCGGCGTGGATGGACCGTCCCATCCCCACGCCGCCGCCATGGTGGATGGACACCCAGGAGGCGCCCGACGCCACGTTCACCATGGCGTTCAGCAGCGGCCAGTCGGCGATCGCGTCGGAACCGTCGAGCATGGCCTCGGTCTCGCGGTAGGGCGAGGCGACGGAACCGCAGTCGAGATGGTCCCGCCCGATCGCCAGCGGGGCGGTGAGTTCCCCGCTCGCCACCATGTCGTTGAACCGCTCTCCGGCCTTGTCCCGCTCGCCGTAGCCGAGCCAGCAGATGCGCGCGGGCAGCCCCTGGAAGTGCACCCGCTCCCCCGCCATCCTGATCCAGCGGGCGAGGGACTCGTTCTCCGGGAAGAGGTCGAGGATCGCCTTGTCGGTCCTGGCGATGTCGGCCGGGTCGCCCGACAGGGCCGCCCAGCGGAAGGGGCCCTTGCCCTCGCAGAACAGGGGGCGGATGTAGGCCGGGACGAACCCGGGGAAGGCGAAGGCCCGGTCGTATCCGGCGAGTCGGGCCTCGCCGCGGATCGAGTTGCCGTAGTCGAAGACCTCGGCACCGGCGTCCATGAAGCCGACCATGGCCTCGACGTGCCGTGCCATCGACTCCCGGGCCCGGGTCGTGAAGCCCGCCGGGTCCTTCGCGGCGTAGGACGCCATCTCGTCGAACTCCACGCCCAGCGGCAGGTACGACAGCGGGTCGTGGGCCGAGGTCTGGTCGGTGACGATGTCGATGGGCGCGCCCATGGCGAGGAGCTGCGGGACCAGCTCGGCGGCGTTGCCGAGGACGCCGACGGACAGCGGGCGGCGGGCGTCGCGGGCCTCGGTGGCCAGCTGGAGGGCGTGGTCGAGCGACTCGGCCTGCACGTCCAGGTAGCGGTGCTCGATACGGCGCTCGATGGCGCGCGGGTCGCAGTCGATGCAGAGGGCGACGCCGTCGTTCATGGTCACGGCGAGCGGCTGGGCGCCGCCCATGCCGCCGAGGCCGGCGGTGAGGGTGATCGTCCCGGCCAGCGTGCCGCCGAACTTCTTGGCGGCGACGGCGGCGAAGGTCTCGTAGGTGCCCTGGAGGATGCCCTGGGTGCCGATGTAGATCCAGGAGCCGGCGGTCATCTGGCCGTACATGGTCAGCCCGAGCTGCTCCAGGCGGCGGAACTCCTCCCAGTTGGCCCAGTCGCCGACGAGGTTGGAGTTGGCGATGAGGACGCGCGGAGCCCACTCGTGGGTCTGCATGACGCCGACGGGGCGACCCGACTGGACGAGCATCGTCTCGTCCTGCTTGAGGGTCTTCAGCGTCCGGACCATCGCGTCGAAGGACCGCCAGTCGCGGGCGGCCTTTCCGGTGCCGCCGTAGACGACGAGTTTGTCGGGGTGCTCGGCGACCTCGGGGTCGAGGTTGTTCTGGAGCATCCGCAGGGCGGCTTCCTGCTGCCATCCCAGGGCGCTCAGTTCCGTACCGCGCGGCGCCCGGACTCCACCCTGGGGTGGCCCGTAGGGCCTCGTTTGAGGGTGGTGGTGGGAGACGGGCGGGCGGGGTCCTGACATGGTCTGCCTCCCAGCGGACTGTGACTGCGGACTGTTGAAATGGGTATTCACATCCTGTCGACCTGAATAGAACTAGTCAATACGTCCGGGCGCCAGCGTCTCCCTGCCGGGGATGTTTGGCTGGATGCATGGGCTCGGACGACGACGGGACGGGGCGGGTGAACCACATGGCGGGGGGCACGGTGGACAGCGGGGCCGAGATGCCGACAGGTGACGCCGAACGGGTGGCACGGCGGGACGAGGCGGTGCGGGCCGTCGTGGAGCAGGGGCTGCTCGGGCCCGGCTCCCCCATCGTCGGCCTGCTCGACGTCACCGGCATCCGGGAGTCGGCGGCGGCGCTGCGGGCTGCGTTCGACGCGGTGGTGGCGCCGGGCACTCCCGTGCTGCACGCCTTCGCGGTGAAGGCCACTCCCCTGGTACCGGTGCTGCGGCTGCTGCGCGAGGAGGGCGTCGGCGCGGAGGTGGCCAGCCCGGGCGAGCTGGCGCTGGCGCGCGCGGCGGGGGTGCGCCCGGAGATGACGGTGCTGGACTCCCCCGCCAAGACACCGGCGGAACTGCGTGAGGCGCTGGCGCTGGGCATCGCGGTCAACGCGGACAACCCCCAGGAGCTGGACCGCATCGACGGCCTGATGAGGTCGGCGACCAGCCGCTCCCCCCTCGGGATCCGGGTGAACCCGCAGATCGGAGGCGGTTCCATCGAGGCGACGTCCACGGCGACGGCGACCTCGAAGTTCGGTGTGGCGCTGCGCGACGAGGGGGCGCGGGAGTGGGTCGTACGGGCTTGTCAGGACCGTCCGTGGCTGACCCGGCTGCATGCGCACACCGGGTCGCAGGGCATCCCGCTGTCGCTCATGGCCCAGGGGGTCGCGCAGGCGTACGCGCTCGCGGAGGAGATCAACCGGCGCATCGGCCGGCGGCAGATCGACACGCTCGACATCGGCGGCGGACTGCCGGTGAACTTCGCCTCGGACGCCACGACGCCGACCTACGCGCAGTACGCGCGACTGCTGCGCGAGACCGTGCCAGGGCTGTTCGACGGCCGGTACGGGCTGGTGACCGAATTCGGCCGCTCACTGCTCGCCAAGCACGGGACGGTGGTGGCGCGGGTCGAGTACGCCAAGAGCGCGGGAGGACGCCCGGTGGCGGTCACCCACGCGGGTGTGCAGGTGGCGACACGGACGGTGTACGCGCCGGAGAGCTGGCCGCTGCGGATCGGGGCGTACGACGGCAAGGGGCGCCCGAAGGAGGGCCCGGCCGTGGTGCAGGACGTGGCCGGTCCGGCGTGCTTCTCGGGCGACCTGCTGGCCGAGGGGTGCGCGCTGCCGCTGCTGGAGCAGGGCGACCACGTGGCGGCGCTGGACACGGGGGCGTACTACTTCGCGCATCACTACGCCTACAACTCCCTTGCGCGGCCCGGCATTTACGGCTTCGCCCCGGACGGCTCCGGGGGAGTCGCCTTCGCCACCGTGCGCGAGCCGCAGTCCCTCGACGAGATCGTGGCCGAATCCGGTGCGGCGCACGCCACCTCGCTCACCACCCTGCCCGCGCCGAAGCGCCGTTGACGCACACCGAGAAACACCGGCAGGACAGGGGTGATCAACCCGTTTGAAAACGAGGTCAGTTGACCCACCCTAGCCACTTCGCGCATGTTCCACTGGAAAATGCCCGAACGCTCACTCGCCGCACACACGTTGCGTAGTTTGGCGGTCACTCAGCCGGACCCCAGGCGGGAGGGGAGCGACGGTGCCCGGAATCGACGAGTGCTTGCTGGAGACGATGCGGTTGCCCGGTGCCAGGGGCGCCGCGCTGGTCGACTGGACGAGCGGGCTGGCCCTCGGCACGGTGGGCGACCCTCCCGGCGGCGACCACGAGGTGGCGGCGGCGGAGGCGGCGGAACTGGCACGGCTGGCGGCCGAGCAGCACGCGTTCGGGCCCGCCGACGACGCGGGCGAAGCGGATCCGCCCGTCGAGGACGTGATCCTCAGCAACCGGGACAGCTACCACGTGCTGCGGTTCGTACCGACCACCTTCGACAGCAGCGTGGTGCTGTACCTGTGGCTGGCCCGCTCGGACGGCAACCTCGCACTGGCCCGTATCCGGCTGGGCGAGATGGCCGAACGGCTGGTGCTGGCATGACCCTCGTCGACACCACCCCGCCGCCTCCGCTGCCGGTCCGGGACAGCGCCGGAGCCCATGAGCGGGTCCGGGGCATCCTGTCCCCGATGCTGACCCGGCTCGCCGACGAGCGTGCCACCGGCGTCCTGGTCCGCGAGCACGGCACACTCCACCTGGCCGAGGGCAGGGTGGTGCACGCCGAGAGCCCCCTCGCTCCCGGCCTCGACGTGGTGCTCACGGCCCACGGCACCCTGGACGCCGGGACCTGGCGGGCCGCCGAGGACAGCGCCGACGGATCCCGGCTCCTGGGCCACGGCGTCACCCCGGGCGCGCTGGAGCTGGCCCAGGCGAGTGCCCTGTACGACGCCGCGTACTTCGCGCTCGCCCCCAGCAGCACGCCCGGCCGGTTCCGCTACGGCACCGCGCACTGGCTGGCCGCCGTGCACCCCGTGCCGGTGGCCGGCCTGGAGCGGGAGACGCTGCGCCGCCGCGCCCTGCTGCGCCGCATCTGGCCCGACCCGGCGACCGACGCCGCACCCCTGATCCGCGCCGACCCGCTCGCGGCGCCCGCGGTGCCGCCCCGGCAGGCCGCCGTACTGGCCCGGGTGAACGGCGTACGGCGGGCCACGGACATCGCACGGGAGCTGGGCAGGCCGGCGTTCCACACGCTGGTGCACATCCGGCGGCTGGCCGCGGCGGGGCTCGTCTCCCCACAGGCCCCGCCCGACGAGGACGACCCACCACCACCCGACGCCGCCGATCCCTACATCGCGCTGCTGAAGAGGGTCAGGGATGCGCTGGAGGCCCTTTGACCGCAAACCCTTCGAGGACCGCGAGGACACCGGGCTGCCGCGCCCGTCGCAGCGGTCCGGCGCCGAGAGGAGACGCCTGATGGCGGCCGAGCCACCGATACTCGACGAGTTCCGTCGACTCAGATCCCGCGTGCCCCAGTTGACCGGCGCGCTCGCCGCCGGCGTGGACGGCCTGGTGCTCGCCCACGACACCCCCGGTGTCGAGCCGGACGGCCTCGCCGCCCTCACCGCCGCCGCGCTCGGCGTCGCGGTGCGGGTGACGGACGCGACCGGCCGGGGCGACTTCCGCGAACTGCTCGTGCGCGGGGCGGGCGGCTACGTGGCGACGTACGCCGCGGGCCGCACCGCCGTCCTGACGCTGCTCGCGCAGGACAACGTCAACGTCGGCCGGCTCCATCTGGAGGGCCGCCGCGCCGGCGCCCGCATCGGCGAGCTCGTCGACGCCGAGGCGGTGCCCCTGCGGCGCAGCCCCGCCAAGGACGTCGCCGAGGAGCCCGCCAGACCCCTGACCACCCGCCCGAGGACCGCGCGCGCCTCACGCACCACTGCCACCAACGCCGGAAGTTCCGGCAACGCGCGTACCACTACGGAGAGTTGAAAGGACACACCATCATGGCCAACACCGAGACCACGCTGAAGGAATGCCTCGCCTCGATCGAGGGCGCGACCGGAGCAGCTCTGGTCGACTACACCAGCGGGATGGCGCTCGGCACGCTGGGCGGCGGCAAGACCTTCGACCTGAACGTCGCCGCCGCCGGGAACACCGACGTCGTGCGCGCCAAGATGCGCACGATGGAGCACCTCGGCCTCAAGGGCGGTATCGAGGACATCCTGATCACCCTCAGCGACCAGTACCACCTGATCCGGTTGATCACCGGACGCGGGGGCAACGGCCTCTTCCTGTACCTGGTGCTCGACGCGAAGCGCTCCAACCTGGCCATGGCCAGGCACCAGTTGCGGAAGATCGAGGAGGAGCTGGAGGTCTGACGCGCGTCAGCCGCGAAGCCCGACCTACACCAGCGCCGCGGTGCGGCGGCGGGCCCCGCCGGGGGCCGCGTCGCCCGCGGCGATCCCCGTGCTGCGGTACGCCTTGACCGCCTTGCCGGCCGGCCTGCCGCCGCGCCGGTCGAGCCAGTCCACCCGCACCCACAGCAGGGCGTTCTCGTCCCGCTCGCGCCGGCCGAGCCACGCGGCCTTGAGCCACAGCCCCGCCCCGCACCCCGCCAGCAGCATCCCGCCCGCCGCCGGTACGGCGAACGCGCTGCCCAGCGCGGCGAGGAACGCAAGGACCAGCCACCAGCGGTGCCCCCGGCGCCAGTTGCGCGCGGTCACCGCGCGGTCCTGGAGCACATCGTGCTTGCCGGCGCGGGCGGCGGTGCGGATCAGGTCGTTGTAGCGCCCGCGACGTGCGTACGCCGCGACCGCCAGCGCGACGATGAACAGCGCGGCCCCGGCCGTCACGCCGATCCGGCGCCCCGTCAGCCCCGGCACCAGCATCCCGACGCCCGCCGCGAACACCCCGAACCACCACAGCGGCGCCGCCCCGGACCGTACGACGACCGCCACCCGAGTCAGACCCTGAGCTCTGCGATCTCCGCGTGCCACGTTCCGCCTCCTCGTCGTCCTGGCACAGTTCTGTCGGACGGGCAGATTAGTGAGGGAACGTGAGACGAGTCTTAAGAAATCACTCGACGAACAGCCCCCGTGCCGCCGCCCGCGCGTCGAACTCCTCCAGCCGGGCCTGTGCGTCCGGCAGGTCGTCGCACATCGCCTCCAGCAGGACCCGGCCCAGCAGCATCGGCGCACAGGCGGTGTCGAAGGCGAGGCCCGTGCCGACGGCCGCCGGCAGCAGCAGGTCGGAGACCTTGGCGACCGGCGCGAAGGCGGAGTCGGCCACCGTCACCACCGTCAGACCGGCTTCCTTGGCGTACGCCAGCGTGTCCACGACCTCGCGCGGATGCCGGGGCAGCGCGAAGCACAACAGGGCCGTCGCACCGGCCCGGACGGCCGCGTCGACCCGGTCATGGATCATGGTGCCGCCCTCGTGCAGCAGCCGTACGTCCGGGTGGACCTTGGCGGCGAAGTAGGCGAAGCCGTACGCCTGGGAGGCCGCGGCGCGCAGGCCGAGGACGGGGAGCGGACGCGAGGCTGCGAGCAGCCGCCCCGCCTTCTGCACGGGCCGCGGGTCGGCGAGCACCTCGGCCAGATGCCGCAGGTTCTCGATCTCGGCCTCCACGGCCTGCTGGTACTCGTTGTACGAGCCGGCGTCCGCGGGCTGCTCGACGGGCGCCACCTCGCGCAGGTGCCGGCGCAGCGCCGGGTAGCCGTCGAAGCCGAGGGCGACGGCGAAGCGGGTCACGGACGGCTGGCTGACCCCGGCCAGCTCGGCCAGTTCCACGCTGGACAGGAACGGCACGTCGGCGGCCCGCCGCACCATGCTGTGCGCGATACGGCGCTGGGTCGGCGTCAGCCGGTGCCCCTCGAAGAGCGCCTGCAGCCGCGCGGCGGGGCTGTCCGTCCCGGTGGTGTTCCTGTCCGCGCTCATGCCGCGCTTCCCCTCCAGATGTCCGTGAACCGGTCCAGCAGTGCTGCCGCCGCCACATCGCCGGTGAGCGGCCGGTCGGCCGAATCGTCGTCGAGCACCGACCGGGCCGGCGCAAGCGCCCGCCCCGCCCCCGGCTCCGGCTCCGGCTCCGGGCCGGATCCGAGGTCGCGCTGCCGCAGGGCCCGTACGGCGCGGACGAGTTCGCGGCCCACGGCAGGACGGTACGCGCGGCAGACGCGCGGTGTCCGCAGCGCGGCGAGTGAGGCGGGCCCGGCCCGTTCCGCCACGCCCCGGGAGAGTACAGCGTGTCCGAGCGGGGCGGGGGCGGAGAAGGCCCGCAGGTCGCCGAGGGCGGCGTCGGCGGCGTACTCCAGGGTGGAGGCGGGCTCGGTCGGGGTGGACGGACGGGACGTCGGCAGCCGGGTCACCTGCGTCGGCCGCGGGAACGGGCCGTGCGGTGCCGTCGGCGGGGCGCACGGCGTCGGTGACACCGAGCGCCGCGCCGTCGAGGGCGACGGGCCGGTACGCAGGGAGTCGGGCGCGTCCAGGTACCGAGCCGACATGAGCCCCACTCACCCCTCACTCCGGAGGCCGATCTATTCAGACATCAAGAACTCTGCATGACCTCATACAGTCCGGCAAGGGGCCACTTGCTTCCGTCGGGGCCGACGGGCCGGGCCCGGAGCGCACACTGGTCGGACACCGCGACCCCGTCGACCGCCCGCACGGCCGACCCTTGCGGCCCCCGGAACACGAAGCGGAGGAATCCGGCTGTGGACCCCTCAGTGACGACAGTGGTGATCATCGCCGCCGCGCTGGTGATCAGGGCGGCGGTGCTGGAGCTGCGCGATCCCGGCAGCGCTCGACGGGAGTGGACGTTCGTCACCGACCGGGTCGCCTGGGCCGGTGGCTCGCTGACAGCCGTGGTCCTGGCCGCTCTCGGCTGGCCTCACATGGGCGGGGGCGTGGTGGCGTGGGCCCTGCTGGCCGGTCTGCTGGTGGCCCAGGTGCTGGGCCGGCGATCGGCGAACTGACCCGCCACCGCGCGTTCCGGTGGCGAAGCGGACGGGGCACAATGCGCAGCGTGTTGCATGTACGAGTCATCAGTCCCGCCCACCGGACGGCAGAGGTGCTTCGCACCGCCCTGGACTGCCCGGGAGCCGTCAATGTCGTGAAGTTCCCCGGTGCCGCCACGTCGCCTGAGGGCGATGTGGTCGAGTTCGTCGTCACCAGGGAGGCAGCGAACGCGATACTCGACCAGCTGCGCGAACTGGGCCTTGAGGACAGTGGCTCGATCACGGTCGAGCAGATCGACCTCGCGATCTCGGCAGCGGCGGACAGGGCCGAGAAGGCTGCGCCCGGAGATCCGCAGGACGCCGTGGTGTGGGCGGAGTTGGAGGCTCGTGTCACCGCCGACACCAGGTTGAGCTGGTCCTACCTGGCGTTCCTGGCTCTGGCCACGCAGATCGCGGCCATCGGTGTCCTCCTGGACCAGCCGATCCTGATCGTCGGCGCCATGGTGCTCGGTCCGGAGTTCGGCCCGGTGGCCGCCCTGTGTTTCGCGGTCCTGCGGCGCCGGCCCGCGCTCATGGGTGCCGCCGTGCGTGCGCTGGTGGTGGGCTTCGCGGTCGCGATCGCCGTCGCCACGGTGTGCGCCGGTGTCAGCCGCCTGCTCGGTTGGATCACGCCGGACATGCTGGACGACAGGCCGATGACGGAGTTCATCGCGCATCCCGACCGCTGGTCGTTCATCGTGGCGCTGCTGGCGGGTATCGCCGGGATCCTGTCGCTGACCGCGGGGAAGTCCTCCGTGCTGGTCGGGGTCTTCATCTCCGTCACGACCGTACCGGCCGCGGGCAACATCGCCGTCGCCATCCCCCTGGCGCACTGGGGGGAGGTGGGGGCGTCTCTCAAGCAGCTCGGCGTGAACCTCGCGGGCATGATCATCGCGGGCGTCCTCACGCTGCTGATCCAACGTCTGCTCTGGGCACGCTTCGGGCTGCGCATCCAGTCCCCCTCCTAGGTCCCGGGCCCTGGAACGAGCTGTGGCCGGGGACGGGCCACGGCCGGAGACAGGCGGGGACAGGCCACGACCGGAGACACGGCTTGCGACCGGCGCCGCGGCCTATGACCGGAGCCGCGCCCTACGACCGGGAAAGGCCACGACCGGGAAAGGGCCACGGCGGGCTCCCCCGCTCCCGGCGTCCCCCGCACCGACAGGGGGGCTAACCCCAGTGCACCGCTCGTCCCCGCTGCCTACCGTGGGTGGCATGACGGGAATGGACGCGCGGGACACCGAGCTCAAGAAGGAACTCAACGCCACCCTGCAGGCCCGCAGGGAGCTGGGTGAGGAGTACGAGTCCGCGCTGGTCGACTCGTTCATGGAGAAGGTCGACCAGCGCATCGACGGGGCGGTCGAGCGCCGGATGCGCCGTCAGGTGGCCGAGCAGCAGATGGCGGCGGCCCGGGGAGCCCGGTCCCCGGAGACGACGGACTCCTTCGGGGAGCGCTTCGGATTCGGCATCATCTCGCTGGTCATGGCGATCCCGCTGTCCGGCATCGGCGGCGGTGTCGCCGGCCTGCGCGGTCTGCTCGTCGCCTGGATCGGCATCGTCGGCATCAACGTCGTCCAGGCCGCCCGTACCAACCCCGGCCTCTTCCGCGGCTGGCGGCGCAGGCCGGCGAAGGACGGGGACCGCTGGGAGGACTGACCGGCCCCAAGTCGCCGGAAGAAGACGACGACTGCCGCAACCATCGCTTGAGGAACCCCGACGGCGGGCAACCACGTCCGCGAGAGCGGCGGCGGCTCAGCCGCAAAGGAGGTTGCGCGGGGACCGCCGCTCCCCCGTTGCCGGGGGGCGGGACGACGGCGGTCCCCGCGAAGGACGCGGGCCGGGTCAGGGCCGGGCTTGCGCGTCCGTGGCGTCCATGGAGGTCCGGGAGCCGCTCCGGAGGTCCTTGGCGCCGTTCGGCGCCGACCGGGCGGGAAGCCTCCCCGAGTGCTCAACACCCGGGCGGTGCCGCCGCCCTGCCGACATCCCCTAATCTGCCGGACCCGTGTTAAGCGGGTGCTGCGTGAACGTGACGCGCTCGTACCAGTTCCGCGACGTTGCGAGCAGCCCCGGTCATCGTGGGTTCGCTCCGGACGCGCCCGTCCACCGCACGTTCGCCGCTACTTCCCGCCCTTGGCGAGGAAGGCCAGCAGGTCCTGACGGCTCACCACACCGGTCGGCTTGCCCTCGACGAGGACGATCGCCGCGTCGGCCGCGCCCAGCACGGACATCAGATCCGCGACCGGCTCACCGGAGCCGACCTGCGGGAGCGGGGCCGACATGTGCTTCTCCAGCGGGTCGTCGAGCGAGGCCCGCTTGGTGAACAGCGCGTCCAGCAGCTCACGTTCGACGACCGACCCGACGACCTCCGCCGCCATGACGTCCGGGTGACCGGCGCCCGGCTTCACGATCGGCATCTGGGAGACGCCGTACTCGCGCAGCACCTCGATGGCCTGACCGACCGTCTCGTCCGGGTGCATGTGGACGAGGGACGGGATGGCGCCGTGCTCCTTGTCGTTGAGGACGTCGGCGACGCGCGCGCTCGGGCCCTCGTCCTCCAGGAAGCCGTAGTCGGCCATCCACTCGTCGTTGAAGATCTTGGAGAGGTAGCCGCGGCCGCTGTCCGGGAGCAGGACCACCACGACGTCGTCCGGGCCGAGCCGCTCGGCGACCTCCAGCGCGGCCACGACCGCCATGCCGCAGGAACCGCCGACCAGCAGACCCTCCTCGCGGGCCAGCCGCCGGGTCATCTGGAAGGAGTCCTTGTCCGACACGGCGACGATCTCGTCGGCGACGGTCCGGTCGTAGGCGGTGGGCCAGAAGTCCTCGCCGACGCCCTCGACGAGATACGGCCGCCCGGAGCCGCCGGAGTACACGGAGCCCTCCGGGTCGGCGCCGATGACCTGCACCTTGCCGTCGCTGGCCTCCTTCAGATAGCGGCCGGTGCCGGAGATGGTGCCGCCCGTCCCCACGCCCGCCACGAAGTGGGTGATCTTCCCCTCGGTCTGCTCCCACAGCTCGGGGCCCGTGGAGTGGTAGTGGGACAGCGGGTTGTTGGGGTTGGAGTACTGGTCCGGCTTCCAGGCACCGGGCGTCTCACGGACCAGCCGGTCGGAGACGTTGTAGTAGGAGTCCGGGTGCTCGGGGTCGACGGCGGTCGGGCAGACGACCACCTCGGCGCCGTAGGCCCGCAGTACGTTGATCTTGTCGGTGCTGACCTTGTCGGGGCACACGAAGATGCACTTGTACCCCTTCTGCTGAGCCACGATGGCGAGCCCGACACCGGTGTTGCCGCTGGTCGGCTCGACGATCGTGCCGCCGGGCTTGAGCGCGCCGCTCTCCTCCGCCGCCTCGATCATGCGCAGGGCGATGCGGTCCTTCACGGAGCCGCCCGGGTTGAAGTACTCCACCTTGGCAAGGACGGTCGCCCGGATGCCCTTGGTCACGTTGTTGAGCCTCACCAGCGGGGTGTTGCCGACGAGGCTGATCATCGAGTCGTGGAAATGCACCGTTGTCTCCGGATGCTGCAAAAGAAATGGTCTTAGTGGTTCCGCCAGCCTATGGCCTGCGCGGAGCCCATGACGGTCGTTCACTGCTCGTTGGGATTGGGCCACGGTCCGTGCGGGGCAAGCAGTTGATGTACGGCTACGAGGAGGTGGCGGCGACGCATGACGAGCATGTCGAGGGCGAGGGTGGCCCGGCGGATCGCGGCGGGCGCCGCGTACGGCGGCGGCGGGATCGGGCTGGTCGGTGCGGCGGGCGTGGGTCTGCTCCTCGCCGAGGTGCGGCTGGCCAGGCGCCATGTGGGCAACGGCACCGACAACCACGTGCCGAACGCCGACGGCCGGTACGGCCGTCTGTACGGCACCGTCGGCGCGGCGCCGCTGCGGCTGACGATGCTGGGTGACTCGACCGCCGCCGGGCAGGGCGTCCACCGGGCGGGGCAGACGCCGGGGGCGCTGCTGGCGTCGGGGCTGGCGGCGGTGGCGGAACGGCCGGTACTGCTGCGCAACGTGGCGCTGCCGGGCGCACGTTCGGACGACCTGGACCGCCAGGTGGCCCTGGTGCTCGCCGACCCGGCCCTGACGCCCGACATCTGCGTGATCATGATCGGCGCGAACGACGTCACGAACCGGATGCCGCCGACGCGCTCGGTCAGGCACCTCTCCGCGGCGGTACGGCGGCTGCGCACGGCCGGCGCGGAGGTCGTGGTCGGCACCTGTCCCGACCTGGGCACGATCGAGCCCGTCCAGCAGCCGCTGCGCTGGCTGGCCCGCCGGGCGTCCCGGCAGCTGGCGGCCGCCCAGACGATCGGCGTCGTCGAGCAGGGCGGGCGCACGGTGTCGCTGGGCGATCTGCTGGGCCCGGAGTTCGCGGCGAACCCGCGTGAGCTCTTCGGCCCCGACAACTACCACCCCTCGGCGGAGGGCTACGCCACCGCGGCCATGGCGGTCCTGCCGACGGTGTGCGCGGCGCTGGGCCTGTGGCCGGCGGAGGAGGAGCGCCCCGACGTCACCCGTCGCGAGGGCTTCCTGCCGGTCGCCCGCGCGGCCGCGGAGGCCGCGTCGGAGGCGGGCACGGAGGTCACGGCGGCG
Organism: Streptomyces sp. NPDC001920; assembly: GCF_053594495.1. Classification (NCBI taxonomy): domain Bacteria; kingdom Bacillati; phylum Actinomycetota; class Actinomycetes; order Kitasatosporales; family Streptomycetaceae; genus Streptomyces; species Streptomyces sp. NPDC001920. The sequence goes on along the minus strand of NZ_JBSFEP010000016.1, from coordinate 111,126 downwards.
ATGCCGACCGGCCCGAAGGGCCCGTGGGCCCTGCTCAAGAGGCGCCGTCGGCGCCGGGTGCAGGAGGTGGAGCCGGCGTCCACGCCGTCCAGTCTGTACGGGGGTTCCGCCGCCGAGGGACCCTGAGGACGAGGCCCCGTTCCGGGAGACCGCCCACCCGAGCCAAGCAAGCGCTTAGAAAATTGCGGCAAGGGTCACACCGCCACGCCCGTGACCCCTGCGCTACGTGCAGGTAACTTCCCTCACAGCCCTGTCCGACCCTCCGGTATGCCCACCGCCGCCCGACCACCACCCCTGAACGAGGCGCTGCGCGCCCGCACCTCTCGACTGGAGCCGTGATGCCCGAAGCCGTGATCGTCTCGACCGCCCGCTCCCCCATCGGCCGCGCCTTCAAGGGATCCCTGAAAGACCTGCGTCCGGACGACCTCACCGCCACGATCATCCAGGCCGCCCTCGCCAAGGTCCCCGAGCTGGACCCGCGCGACATCGACGACCTGATGCTCGGCTGCGGCCTCCCCGGCGGCGAGCAGGGCAACAACCTCGGCCGTATCGTCGCCGTGCAGATGGGGATGGACCACCTGCCGGGCTGCACGATCACCCGGTACTGCTCCTCGTCGCTGCAGACGAGCCGCATGGCGCTGCACGCCATCAAGGCCGGCGAGGGCGATGTCTTCATCTCGGCCGGCGTCGAGATGGTCTCCCGCTTCACCAAGGGCAACTCCGACAGCCTCCCGGACACGCACAACCCGTTCTTCGCGGAGGCCGAGGCCCGCACCGCCGCGGTCGCCGAGCAGGAGGGCACCACCTGGCACGACCCGCGTGAGGACGGCCTGGTGCCGGACGCCTACATCGCGATGGGCCAGACCGCCGAGAACCTGGCCCGCTGGAAGGGCGTCACCCGTCAGGACATGGACGAGTTCGGCGTCCGCTCCCAGAACCTCGCCGAGGAAGCCATCAAGAACGGCTTCTGGGAGCGCGAGATCACCCCGGTGACGCTCCCCGACGGCACCGTCGTCAGCAAGGACGACGGCCCCCGCGCCGGCGTCACCGTGGAGGCGGTCGGCGGCCTGAAGCCGGTCTTCCGCCCCGACGGCCTGGTCACCGCCGGCAACTGCTGCCCGCTCAACGACGGCGCCGCAGCGGTCGTGATCATGTCCGACACCAAGGCCCGTGAGCTCGGCCTGACCCCGCTCGCCCGCATCGTCTCCACCGGCGTCTCGGGCCTGTCGCCCGAGATCATGGGCCTCGGTCCGGTCGAGGCGTCCCAGCAGGCCCTGCGCCGGGCCGGCCTGACGATCGACGACATCGACCTGGTCGAGATCAACGAGGCGTTCGCCGCCCAGGTGATCCCCTCCTACCGCGACCTGGGCATCGACCTCGACAAGCTGAACGTCAACGGCGGCGCCATCGCCGTCGGTCACCCCTTCGGCATGACCGGTGCCCGCATCACGGGCACGCTCATCAACTCGCTCCAGTTCCACGACAAGCAGTTCGGCCTGGAGACGATGTGCGTCGGCGGGGGCCAGGGCATGGCGATGGTCATCGAGCGCCTGAGCTGAGGCACCGGGAAACCCTCCGCGTAGTCAAGTAACGACCCAGCGTGAGGCTTCGGCCCAGAACCCGGGAAACCCCTTGGTTCTGGGCCGTTTTGTGATCCAATCTCCCCCAGGATGTGACCTATCTCCCTCCATGGAGGGATCCGTGCAGCTCAGAGCCGTTGCACCACCAAACCCCAGGCCCAAAGACCTGTCCGTTTCGTGACGTTACGCACTGACAGCTGGATAGTCCGCCCTTCAAGCTGATGTAGGAAGTCGGGGGTCGACTTTGAACCGGGAGTACGTCAGTGAGCGCCATGCCCATCGCCCTGCTGCTCACCACGGCCGCCACCGGCGCCGTGGGCGTCGCCGTCCTGCGCACCCTCATGGTGCTGCGTCGACAGGTCGCGGCCCTGCACACCGAGCTGGCACAGAGCAACGCGACCGCGGCCCGCGGTCTCGTCCCGCCCGCCCGCATCTCCGCGGACGCCGATGAGATACGCGCGGCCGTGGCCGAGGCACTCGCCGAGGAGCGCGAGCGGGAACTGGCCGAGGCCCGTGCCTTCTGGGCCGCCCAGGAGTCCCGCGACGCCGCGGACGCGCCCACGCTGCTGGGCCTGTCCGACAGCGAGCTGTTCCTGCCCCGGCAGGCCGATTTCGCGGGCCTGGAGCACTTGGAGCCGGTGACGGAGCCGAGCGCGGACGCCGACGAGGTGGCCGCCAAGGACTTCGTCCAGGGCGCCACCCCCAGCGAGTCACCCGAACTGGCCGCGGCGCGCCGCCGCCACCCCTCCCACCCGGACTTCGTCCCCGTCTCCTCACCGGCCGTGAACGACCACGAGCGCACCGTGGCCGCCCTTGAGGAACTGGCCGAGTCCGCCGTCGAACTGACCGATGTCCGGCCGGGCCCGCTGGGCACCCTCGACGTCTACGTCTTCGCCGACGGGACCACCCTGTGCATGACGCCGGGCCACCGCGAGACGGCGGAGCGGCTGGCGGCGGCCCTGCGTGCGGGCGAGACGCCGGTGCTGCTGGGCGGGTCGGGAGTCTCCGGCGCCTACACGCTGACCTTCGCGTGCGGCGGGGAGAACGTCTACATCCTGGCGGACCGGGTCATAGCGTCCCTCTAGGGACCCGTCCTTCCAGGGGCCCGTCCCTCCAGGGACCGCGACGCCGGCATGATCCGAACGGCGGGCCCTGGGCCGGGGGCCGCGGATCACACCCCCGCCCGCTTCTGCGCCTCCTCCACCAGCCGCACCGCTTCCAGGACTTCGGCCTCCGTCTCGATCACCGTCGCCAAGTCGTGCACGGCGACGGTGATCTGGTCCGCCGCCGCAAACATCCCGGCGTCCGGCATGACCCGGGGCTCCACTCCTGGCGTCTCCAGGAGCTGAGCCCTGCGGGCCAGCTCTCTGGCCAGTCCCAGCGCCTCCGAAGCCGCACTTCGTTGCAGCCGGCTCTGCGGCGCGGCCCGCAGACGATCAGCGAAATGATCAACGGCACTAGTCAGAGGCGTCGTATCAACCACGCCGTGAGCGTACGCGACTGTTGCCAACGGGCGAACGCTCAGGCACGGTGACCTGAAGGACCGGCTTACATCCCCTTTGCGTCCGGAGGCGCCGATGTCCCACGTCCTCTCCGAGGAGACCCACCGCAACATGCTCGCCCGCATCCCCCACTGCACCGGTCGTGAAGTCTCCGACTGGCTCCGCACCGTAGAAGAAGGACCGGCCCTCGTTCGCTTCGAGGAGAAGGTCAGCTGGCTTCGCCACGAGTACGACCTCGCGTACGGCCACGCGAAGGCGATCGTCCACGAGTACGACCTGAGGAGGGCGGCGCGCAAATTCCTCTAGGCGCGCACAGACGACGAAGGGCCCCGGGACGAACCCGGGGCCCTTTCGCCTACGACCGTCGTCGCGCTACGGCGTCGAGAGTCAGTCGCTGCTGTTGAGGATCGAGATGAGCCTCAGGAACTCCATGTAGATCCACACCAGCGTCATCGTGAGACCGAAGGCCGCGAGCCAGGCCTCCTCGCGCGGCGCGCCGTAGGCGATGCCGTCCTCCACCTGCTTGAAGTCCAGGGCGAGGAAGCAGGCGCCGAGCAGGATGCCGACGATGCCGAAGACGATGCCGAGCGGGCCGCTGCGGAAGCCGAGGCCGTCACCGCCGCCGAAGACGGCGAACAGCAGGTTGACCGCCATCAGCAGGATGAAGCCGAGGGCTGCCGCCATCACGAAACCGACGAAGCGGCGGTTGACGCGGATCCAGCCCGCCTTGTACGCCACCAGCACCGAGGCGAAGACCGCCATCGTGCCGAGCACCGCCTGCATGGCCGCGCCACTGGCGATGTGGGTGTCGACGATGCTGGAGACGACGCCGAGGAAGACACCCTCCAGCGCGGCGTACGCCAGGATGAGTGCCGGCGAGGCCTTGCGCTTGAAGGACTGCACGAGCGCCAGCACCATGCCGATCAGACCGGCACCGATGGCGATGCCGTAGGACCGGTTGATGTTCGCGGCGTCGACCGGCAGCAGCGCCCAGGCGAGCGCGGCCGTGACGATGAGCGTGCCGAGCGTGGTGCCGGTGCGCAGGATGACGTCGTCGATCGTCATCCTGCCGGTGGTGGCCGGTGCCTGCGGCGGCGCGCCGTACTGAAGGTCCTGCTGGGCGTAAGGGTTCTGCGCGTACGGGTTGCCCGCCTGCGGCTGGGCGTACGGGTTGCCCTGCGTGCCGACAGCGGCGCCCCCGGCCTGCGGCGCGGTGTTGAAGCCCGCGTAGCCGTTGTCGCGGCTGAACCCCCGTCGCGAGAAGACCGGGTTGCTGCTCCTCATTTCACTCCTCCATGGCCACCGTGCGTGGCCTTGGCTCAAGAGTAATAGGTAGGCAAAGGATTGACCCTAGTGCTTGGGGAGGATCTTTCCCTCGTCGTGCTGCGCAACACGCTACGCGGCTCGGTGATTCCCAGCCACGGAGGGGATCATTCATGACCAAGCTGCGACGTGGCCGGAACCGATCGGAGATCACTCGCCCGGACCCCGCGTGCGCTCACCCGAACGGAAACCCCGTGTACCCCTCGGCGAGGTCCGTCTCGGCCGCCCGCGATCCCGTGAGCCGCTCCAGTCGCGCCAGCTGGAGCCGGTCCTCGAAGGGTGTGGCGCCGGGGGCGCGGTGCAGCAGCGTGGTCATGTCGTACGAGAACCGCTCGGCCTGCCAGACCCTGCGCAGACAGGTCTCGGAGTAGGCGTCGAGGAGCTCGGCCGAACCCGTCTCCTTCTCGTGCGTCAGCGCCCGCGCGAAGGTGACGACGTCCCCGACGGCGAGATTGAGCCCCTTGGCACCCGTCGGCGGCACGATGTGCGCCGCGTCGCCGGCCAGGAAGAGGCGGCCGTACCGCATGGGCTCGTGGACGTACGAGCGCATGGGTGTGACCGACTTCTGGGTGATGGGGCCGCGCTCCAGGCGCCAGTCGTCGGCGGTCTCGAACCGGCGCTCCAGTTCGTCCCAGATCTCCGTGTCGGCCCAGCTCCGCGCGTCCGTGCCCTCGGGGACCTGGAGGTAGAGGCGGGAGACGGACGGGGAGCGCATGGAGAGAAGGGCGAAGCCGCGGTCGTGGCGGGCGTAGACCAGCTCGTCGTGCGAGGGGGCGACATCGGCGAGGATGCCGAGCCAGCCGAAGGGGTACGTCCGCTCGAAGACCTGGGTCAGCTCGGCGGGGATCGCTCCTCGGCAGACGCCCCAGAAGCCGTCGCAGCCCACGACGTAGTCGCAGACGAGGACGTCCTCGACGCCCTGGTGGCGGAAGCGCACCCGCGGGTTCCCGGTGTCGGCGCCTTCCACGGCCAGCGCCTCCGCCCCGAACAGCAGCGGGCCGCCCTCCTTGAGCTGGAGGGCGATGAGGTCCTTGCAGACCTCGGTCTGGGCGTAGACCGTCACGGACCGGCCGCCGGTGAGGGCGGGGAAGTCGACGCGGTGGCGCCGCCTGGCGAAGCGCAGCTCTATTCCGTCGTGCCTGAGCCCCTCGCGGTCCATGCGCTCCCCGGCGCCGGCCGCGCGCAGCACGTCCGCCGTGCCCTGCTCCAGGATCCCGGCCCGCTGGCGGTTCTCGACGTAGGCGCGGTCGCGGCTCTCCAGGACGACCGAGTCGATGCCGGCGTTGTGGAGCAGCCGGGCGAGGAGGAGCCCGGCGGGGCCTGCTCCGATGATGCCGACGGTGGTGCGCATCGGTCGTCCCTTCTTCCGTGGACCGCTGCCCGTGCGTTCGTGTGGTGAAATTTCATTCACCACCTTCTGACGTGAGTCTCCGACCGCACACGTCTGCTGTCAACGGTCTTACGCGAACTCTTGAACGGGCGACGCCCCCACGAAGGGGAGCCCGGCGGGGAGGAAGTGGTGATCGGAAGTGCCCAGAGCCGGACTTGAACCGGCACGCCCGCGAAGGGGCAGCGAGGTTTAAGCTCGCCGTGTCTGCATTCCACCATCTGGGCAGGCCATGGGCTCCGCATCGAGGTCCCGAGCCTATCGGGATGCATCCCCCGAACAGCGGACGGGCGGACCGATGTTGTCTTATTTTATTGACGTCTGAGGGTGCATCAGCCCCAGGAACACGCCATCCGCACTTGCCAATAGCCTTGCGTGTGACGGTGCGTGACGCATGCGGAATGACGGAATTTCACCGTCCAAAGCAGGACGCTCCACCTGTTCCGACGCGAGGGCGGGCAGCCGGCGGCCTGTCGGCTCATCAGGGGTCCTCGTCATCCTCAGGTATGACGCGACGCCGTCCGGTCCATCCGCAGTCTGTCTTCGGAACCGGAACAGCGACTGACTACACGGCGGCTCACGACCGGGACGATGGATGAGTCCTTCGAACACATCGTCGTCCCTCAGGAGCGTTTCACTCGTGACCACCTCATCCATCGCCGGCCGGACCACCGCCGTGGCCGCGCGTGCCACGGATCTGTCGAAGATCTACGGACAGGGCGAGACCCAGGTGGTCGCCCTGGACCGGGTCTCCGTCGAGTTCCGGCAGGCCGAGTTCACCGCGATCATGGGCCCGTCCGGCTCCGGCAAGTCCACGCTGATGCACTGCGTGGCCGGGCTGGACACCTTCTCCTCCGGCTCCGTGCGCATCGGCGACACCGAGCTGGGCTCCCTGAAGGACAAGCAGCTCACCAAGTTGCGCCGCGACAAGATCGGCTTCATCTTCCAGGCGTTCAACCTGCTGCCCACGCTGACCGCCCTGGAGAACATCACCCTTCCGATGGACATCGCGGGCCGCAAGGCGGACAAGCAGTGGGTGGACTCGGTCATCCGGATGGTCGGCCTGGCCGATCGCCTCAGCCACCGTCCCGCGCAGCTCTCCGGCGGCCAGCAGCAGCGCGTCGCCGTCGCCCGCGCCCTGGCCTCCAAGCCCGAGATCATCTTCGGTGACGAGCCGACCGGAAACCTCGACTCGCGCTCCGGCGCCGAGGTGCTCGGCTTCCTGCGCAACTCCGTTCGGGAGCTGGGGCAGACGGTGGTGATGGTGACGCACGACCCGGTGGCCGCGGCGTACGCGGACCGGGTGGTGTTCCTCGCGGACGGCCGGATCGTCGACGAGATGTACAAGCCCACCGCGGACAACGTCCTCGACTTCATGAAGCAGTTCGACGCGAAGGGCCGCACCAGCTGATGTTCCGCACCGCCCTGCGCAACGTACTCGCGCACAAGGCCCGGCTGTTGATGACCGTGCTCGCCGTGATGCTCGGCGTCGCGTTCGTCTCCGGCACCCTGGTCTTCGCCGACACCCTCTCCAACGCCTTCCGCAACCAGTCGGCCAAGAGCTACGACGACGTCGCCGTCGCCGTCACCTCCTACGCCGACCCCGACAACGCCAAGGAAGAGCCCGGCCTCTCCCGCGAGACCCTCGACAAGATCTCCTCGGTGGACGGCGTCGCCGCTGCCTACGGCCGCGTCGACGGCTTCGCCGGGGTCGCCGACCCCGACGGGAAGCTGATCGGCGTCGGCTGGTCCAACAAGGGCTCCAACTTCGCCCCCGGCAAGGACGGCAAGGACCCCGCCTACACCTTCACCGACGGCTCGGGCCCGGTGAAGGACGATCAGATCGCGCTGGACGAGGAGTCCGCGGCCAAGGGCGAGTACCAGGTCGGCGACCGGGTGCGGGTCGCCACCAACGGGCCCGTGAAGGAGTACACCCTCAGCGGCGTGTTCACCACCGAGGACGGCGCCGTGAACGCCGGCGGCAGCCTCGTCCTCTTCGACACCGCGGTCGCCCAGAAGCAGTACCTCAAGCCGGGCTACTTCGCGAGCGCCATCGTCACCGCCGCCCCCGGCGCCTCCGACACGAAGATCCTGGACCAGGTCAAGCCGCTGCTGCCGGACAGCGCCGAGGCCAAGACCGGCCAGGCGCTCGCGGACGAGCAGGCCGAGCAGATCGAACAGGGCATGGGCTCGCTCAAGCAGGTGCTGCTCGGTTTCGCGGGCATCGCGCTCTTCGTCGGGATCTTCCTGATCTCCAACACCTTCACGATGCTGGTCGCCCAGCGCACCAAGGAGATCGCGCTGATGCGGGCCGTCGGCGCCTCGCGCCGGCAGGTCACCCGTTCGGTGCTGGCCGAGGCCGCGGTGGTGGGCCTGGTCGCGTCGGTGATCGGCTTCGTCCTCGGCATCGGTCTCGCGGTCGGGCTGCGGTCCGGAATGGCCGCGTTCGGCATGAAGATCCCGGACGGCCCGCTGATCCTGTCCGCAACGCCGGTGCTCGCCGCGATCAGCGTCGGTGTGCTGATCACCATGCTCGCCGCCTGGCTGCCCGGCCGCCGGGCAGCGAAGATCCCGCCGGTGGCGGCCATGAGCAGCGTCCACGCGGCGGCGACCACCAAGTCGCTGGTGGTCCGCAACTCCATCGGCGCGGCCGTCACCGCTCTCGGCGCGGTCGGGATCATGGCGGGTGCCTCGTCCGGCGGCGACAGCGGCCGGATGTACATCGCGGCGGGCGCGTTCTTCGCGCTGGTCGGTGTGATCATCCTGATCCCGCTGCTGTCCCGGCCCGTGATCGCGCTCGTCCGCCCGCTGCTCGTCGGCCCCTTCGGGGTGGCGGGCAAGCTGGCCGGCCTGAACGCGGTCCGCAATCCGCGCCGTACCGGCGCCACCGCCTCGGCGCTGGCGATCGGACTGACCCTGGTGACCGGCCTCTCGGTGCTCGGTGCCACGGTCGGCACGGCCATCGACAAGATGACCACGGACAACATCAAGGCCGACTACATGGTCTCGATGGCGAACGGCGGGTCCCTCGACGAGTCCGCGCTGAAGGCGCTGGAGAAGGCCAAGGGCGTCTCCGCGGTATCACCGCAGCAGAGCGTCTACTTCCAGGTCGGTGACGAGGACTACGTGTCCGCTTCGGCGGTCACACCGGGCGACATCGAGCGGGTCCTGAACGTCGACGTCGTGAGCGGCGACATCGGCTCGCTCGCCCGGGGCGAGATCGCGGTCGCCGAGAAGACGGCCAAGAGCAAGGGCTGGAAGCCCGGCGAGAACGTTTCCGTGACCTTCGGCGACGAGAAGAAGGACACGCTCACGGTCGGGGCCGTCTTCAAGGACAGCGAGTTCCTCTCCCCTGTCCTCGTCGACACGAAGGTCGTGAACCCGCACGAGGTGCAGCCGTCCATCCAGCAGATCTTCGTGAAGGTGGACGGCGGCCAGTCCGCGGCCAACGAGAAGGTTCTCGTCGACGCGCTGGGCGACAGTCCCGCGATCAAGGTCATGGACCGGCAGGACATCCGCAACGAGTTCGGCGGTGCCATCAACACCCTGCTGAACATCATGTACGGCCTTCTGGCGATGGCCCTCATCATCGCCGTGCTGGGTGTCGTCAACACCCTGGCGATGTCGGTCTTCGAACGGCAGCAGGAGATCGGCATGCTGCGGGCCATCGGTCTCGACCGGCGCCGGGTGAAGCGGATGGTCCGGCTGGAGGCCGTGGTCATCTCGGTGTTCGGCGCGGTGGTCGGCATCGGTCTCGGCTCGTTCCTCGGCTGGGCGATCGGTGAGACCTTCGCGGACCAGGTCCCGGGTTACGCGCTGGTGCTGCCCTGGGACCGGATCGGGATCTTCCTGGCGCTGGCCGGTCTGGTGGGCGTCCTGGCGGCGCTGTGGCCGGCCCGCAACGCCGCACGGCTGAACGTGCTGAACGCGATCAAGGCCGAGTGACCACCTCCCACCCCACCGAAGGGCCGGGCCTCCCCGTCACGGGGGAGCCCGGCCCTTCCGCTTGCATCCGGGTCAACCGCGCTCGCCCTCGGTCCACCTGCGGGCGCGCAGCGGCATCCCGGAGTCACCGGAGTCGGGCGCCCGGACGGCCAGGACCTGGTTGACGCCGATGCGATTGCGCTCGAAGGCCAGCGCCGAGGCGGCCATGTACAGCCGCCAGACGCGGGCGCGGCCAGGGCCGCTGAGCGCGACGGCCCGGTCCCAGCCGGCCTCCAGATTGGCGACCCAGCGGCGCAGGGTCAGGGCGTAGTGCTCGCGGATCGACTCCACGTCCCGCACCTCGAAACCCGCCCGCTCCAGCTGGGTGACGGTGGTGCCGATCGGCTGGAGCTCGCCGTCGGGGAAGACGTAGGCGTCGATGAACTCGTCGACGCGGTAGGAGGATTCGTCCCGCTGCGGACGGCGGCCGATCTGGTGGTTCAGCAGCCGCCCACCGGGCTTCAGCAGCCGGTGCAGCACATCGGCGTACTCCAGGTACCGTTCGGCGCCGACGTGTTCGGCCATGCCGATGGAGGAGATCGCGTCGTACGGCCCGTCGGCGACGTCCCGGTAGTCCTGGACTCGGATCTCCACCTTGTCGGTGAGTCCCTCGTCGGCGACGCGCTTACGGGCGTAGACCGCCTGCTCCTGGGAGATGGTGATGCCGACGACGCTCACGCCGTACTCACGCGCCGCGTGCGCGGCCATGGAGCCCCAGCCGCAGCCGACGTCGAGCAGGCGCAGGCCGGGTCTGAGGGCGAGTTTGCGGCAGACGAGATCGAGTTTGTCGCGCTGGGCGGCTTCCAGGGTGCCCCGCGGAGGCGGGGCGGGCCAGTAGGCGCAGGAGTACACCATGGACGGGCCGAGGACGATCTCGTAGAAGTCGTTGCCGACGTCGTAGTGGTGGCTGATGGCCCGCTTGTCGGTGCGCTTGGTGTGCAGATGGCCGCGCTGCCGGCGGACCTCCTCCGGCGGCGGTGCGGGGGGCAGCGGCACCCCGCCCATCCGGATCAGGCCGCGGACGGCGGCGCGCGTCTCGGGATCGCGCAGGGTCTCCGCGAGACCGCGGGCGTCCTCCCCGCGCTCCCACACCAGCCCCGAGAGCAGGTCGAGGGCGGCGTACACATCGCCCTCGATGCCGAGGTCTCCGGCCACCCAGGCGCGGGCCAGGCCCAGTTCGCCCGGCTTCCACAGCAGCCGGCGCACGGCACGGCGGTTGCGGACGACGAGGGTCGGCGCGCCCGGCGGCCCCGCCTGCGAACCGTCCCAGGCGCGGATGCGCACCGGGAGGGGTGTTCCCAGCAGTTGTTCGAGAAGGCCCTGCAGCCGCTGCGCGGCGTCAGCCATGGCGCACACCTCCGATGGGAGTCGGAATGTCCAACACCACGAAAACACCCGCAGGGGCCGGGCGCAGTCCCCCACGCGCGTTACGACTGGGCAAACACCGGGACGGCGGCCGGAAAAGCCGAAGGACCTCCCGCACCACGGATGGCGGGAGGTCCCTCGGTTCGTTCAGCGACCGGACGAGGTCAGGAGGCCTTGGCCTTCTCCTCGGTCTTCTCCGGCTTGGCCGCAGCGGGCACCGGCGCCGGCTTGGCAGCCTCGTAGAACTCCTCGCGCGGGGACTCCAGCGCGCCGAGCGCCACGACCTCACGCTTGAGGAACATGCCGAGGGTCCAGTCGGCGAAGACGCGGATCTTGCGGTTCCAGGTCGGCATCGCCAGGCCGTGGTAGCCACGGTGCATGTACCAGGCGAGACGGCCCTTGAGCTTGATCTTCATCTTGCCCATGACGATCATCGCGACGCCCTTGTGCAGGCCGAGACCGGCGACCGCACCCTTGTTGGCGTGCTCGTAGTCCTTCTGCGGGAAGCCCCGCATACCGGAGATCACGTTGTCGCCGAGGACGCGGGCCTGACGCAGCGCGTGCTGGGCGTTCGGCGGGCACCAGGCGTTCTCGTTGCCCGCCTTGCGGCCGACGAGGTCCGGGACCTGGGCGTTGTCGCCCGCGGCCCAGATGTAGTCGGTGCCCTTGACCTGGAGGGTCGTCTCGCAGTCGACGTGGCCGCGGGGGCCGAGCGGCAGACCGAAGCGGGCCAGGGCCGGGTTCGGCTTGACGCCGGCCGTCCACACGATGGTGTTGGAGTCGACCTCCAGGCCGTTCTTCAGCACGACGTGGCCGTCGACGCAGGAGTCCATCGAGGTGGAGAGGTAGACCTCGACCCCGCGGGCCTCCAGGTGCGCCTTGCCGTACTGGCCGAGCTTGGGACCGACCTCGGGGAGGATCTTGTCGGCGGCGTCGACGAGGATGAACCGCATGTCCTCACGGGACACGTTGGTGTAGTACTTCGCCGCGTCACGGGCCATGTCCTCGACCTCGCCGATGGTCTCCGCGCCCGCGAAGCCGCCGCCGATGAAGACGAAGGTGAGCGCCTTGCGGCGGATCTCCTCGTCGGTCGTGGAGTCGGCCTTGTCCAGCTGCTCCAGCACGTGGTTGCGCAGGCCGATGGCCTCTTCGATGCCCTTCATACCGATGCCCTGCTCGGCGAGGCCGGGGATCGGGAAGGTGCGGGAGACCGCGCCGAGCGCGATCACCAGGTAGTCGAAGGGCAGCTCGTACGCCTCGCCGACCAGCGGGGCGATCGTGGCGACCTTGCGGTCCTGGTCGATGGTGGTGACCCGGCCGGTGAGCACCTCCGCCTTCGGCAGCACGCGTCGCAGCGGGACGACGACATGGCGCGGGGAGATGTTGCCGGCGGCGGTTTCGGGGAGGAAGGGCTGGTAGGTCATGTACGACCGGGGGTCGACGACCGTGACGGTCGCCTCGCCGTAGCGCATCTTCTTGAGGATGCGCCGAGCTGCGTACAGGCCTACGTACCCACCGCCTACTACGAGGATCCTGGGACGCTCCGTGGTGCTCATGCCATCGAGTATCCACCCGCTCCAGGGGGGTCGCTCGTGCGCCCCTTCACAAGCTCTTCCATGCCCTGTGCTACACTCCCCGGCCCGCGTGACGCAGGTCATGGTCACGATCGGGAACCGGCCCACCCCGTGACCCGTTGTCAATGCCGCGTGAGCTGCCTCTCTGCCTCGTCGGACCCCCTGTGAGCGGCCGGAAACACCCTCCGAGGGCGACCTCCCCAGCCCCTCATACACCGGCCATCTGAACATGTTCAAGGGCCTGTTCACCCCTCGGAAGGGTCAACCGGCCCCTGTCCATGCTTCGGGAGGGCCGAATTCCTTGTGAAGAACTTCACGAACTTTCCCGGGCGGGCGCTCCCGCGAGGCCGAAACGGGGCCCGCGAGGCCCCCTCGGAGGCGCTCGTACGCCGGTCGGCGCGCTCACCCGCGCAGCCCGCTGACCAGTCGGGAACGGCCCCTCGCGCACCTCTCGCGGGGGCGGCCGCAGGCGCCGTTCACCCGTCGGCCGCACTCGGCGCGCCAAGTGGACACAACGGTGCATAACGTTCAGTCATGATCACCACACACCGAGCCCTCAAGCGGGCCACCTCGCGAATAGTCTCTGTCGGCGCTGCCCTGGGCATTGCCCTGGCGTTGGGGGCAGCGTCGGCCGCCTCCGCCGCGGCCGCACCCGTCCACCCCGTCGCCACCAAGGCCGCGGCCGGTGGCCATGGTCACCACCACGGCCACCACCACGGTCACCACCACGGCGACGACGGGGGGTGCAGCGGCCTCATCGTCCTTCTCTGCAACTGACGGACAGCCCCCGTGGGCATAGACGACGGCCCCGTCACCTCTGGGAGGTGCCGGGGCCGTTCCGTGCCGTTCGCGGGTGGACGGTCAGCCGCCGGGCCGGCCGCCCTCGGCGTCCTCCGCCACTTTGAAGGCGATGCCGTCGAGGATGTCGTGCTCGCTGACCACGACCTCCTCCGCGCCGATCCGCTCCATGATGGCGAGCAGCACCAGGGCACCCGCCGCGATGACGTCGACCCGCCCCGGGTGCATGGACGGTACGGCCGCGCGCTCGGCGTGGGTGGAGTGCAGGAGCCAGTCGGTGATCTCCCGGACCCGGTCGCGGGTGATCCGCGAGTGGTGGATGCGGGTCGAGTCGTACTCGGGCAGGTCCTGGGCGATCGCCGACACCGTGGTGACCGACCCGGCGAGCCCCACCAGCGTGCGCGCCTCGCGCAGCGGCACCGTCTCCTCGGCGAGGTCGAGGGCCGCCTCGATGTCCGCCCGCATCGCCGCGATCTGCTCCGCGGAGGGCGGGTCGGAGACGACGCCGTCCCGGACCAGGTGACGTTCGGTCATCCGCACACAGCCGACGTCCACGGACCGTGCCGCCCGGACGTGCTCCTCGCCGACGACGAACTCGGTGGAGCCGCCGCCGATGTCCACGACGAGATAGGGCCGGTGCAGGTCCTCCCGGCCCGCCAGCTCCTTCGTCGCCCCCGTGAAGGAGAACTCCGCCTCCTGGTCCCCGGTGATCACCTCGGGCTCGACGCCCAGGATGTCCAGGACCCCGCGCACGAACTCGTCGCGGTTCTCGGCGTCCCGCGAGGCGGAGGTCGCCACGAAGCGCAGCCGCTCCGCGCCGTGCTCCTTGATGATCGCCGCGTACTCGCGACAGGCCGCGAAGGTCCGCTCCAGAGCCTCGGGAGCGAGCCGGCCCGTGCGGTCCACGCCCTGGCCGAGGCGAACGATCGTCATACGGCGGTCCAGGTCGACGAGTTGCCCGGTCAGCGGGTCGGCGTCGGCGACGAGGAGCCGGATGGAGTTGGTGCCGCAGTCGATGGCGGCGACACGGCTCACTGAGCGTCCCCCTCGGACGCCTCCGGGAGCGTCACGCAGGCTCCCTTGCGCCACCACTCGGGCAGCATCGCGAGGGCCTCGTCCCCGAGCGGGTTGACTCCGGGGCCCGCGGCCAGGGAGTGCGCCACGAGCACATGCAGGCACTTCACCCGGTCCGGCATGCCACCGGCGCTGGGGAAGCCCTTCAGCTCCTCGATCTCGTCCCGGCGCCGGATGTAGTCCTCGTGCGCGGCACGGTACGCGGCGGCCAGCTCCGGGTCGGTCTCCAGCCGCGCCGTCATCTCCTTCATCACGCCGTTCGCCTCCAGCGTGCCGATCGCCGACGACGCCTTGGGGCACGTCAGGTAGTACAGCGTCGGGAAGGGCGTGCCGTCGGGCAGGCGCGGGGCCGTCTCGACGACGTCCGGCTGTCCGCACGGGCACCGGTGCGCGATCGCGCGCAGCCCGCGCGGCGGACGCCCGAGCTGCTGCTTGAATGCCTCGACGTCCGTGTCGGTGGGCTCGGTGCGCGGGGTGGGCGGCGGGGGCGTTTCCATGCCTGTCTTTCTATCGGTTTCTCGCCGGCGACGGGTCGGCCGCTCCGGGCGATCGGTTCACCCGGACCGGCCGGCCTCGCTGCTCTCGCCGGTTTCTCGGTCTCGCTGGTCTCAGTGGTCGGCGGCGTCGGCCTTGTCGACCCCGTCCCAGATGTTGGTGTACCAGGGGCGGTCGGCCGCGCCCTGGTCGGTCCGCGACTGCCTGGCGGCGTCCGGGTCGATCACGACGAACCCGGTCTCGCCGGGCATCACATAGTGCAACCGCTCCCGGATCCGCTGCTCGGCATAGGCGTCGTCCTGCCAGCGTGCCTTGGTGTCGCGCAGTTGCTCGACCCGCTCGGCGGCCTCCTGCTTCTGGCGCTTCAGGTCGGCGATCTCGGCTCGCTGGGAGACGTACTGCCTTATGGGGTAGGCCAGCGCCACCACCATGGAGCAGACGACCAGCGCGAGCAGGGCGGCGCGTCCGGTGAGCCTGGAGCGCCGGGCCTGCCGCTTGGTCTGGGAGCGGTAGACACGGGCAGCCGTCTGCTCGCCGAGCAACCGGATCCTGGTCGCGGTGGAGAACCGGTCCCGGTCCTTGACGGCCATGTCCCGCCTCCCGTTTCACACGCGTACGTCCCCGCACACGGTACGGGACCGGTACGGGGACGTACGTACGACTGGCTAAGGATTGACCCTTTACGGCTCAGCCCTTGAAGCGCGGGAAGGCGCTGCGGCCGGCGTACACCGCGGCGTCGTCGAGGATCTCCTCGATGCGCAGCAGCTGGTTGTACTTGGCGACGCGGTCCGAGCGGGCGGGGGCGCCGGTCTTGATCTGGCCGCAGTTCACGGCGACGGCGAGGTCGGCGATGGTGACGTCCTCGGTCTCGCCGGAGCGGTGGGACATCATGCACTTGAAGCCGTTGCGCTGGGCCAGCTCGACGGCGTCCAGGGTCTCGGTGAGCGAACCGATCTGGTTGACCTTGACCAGCAGGGCGTTGGCGGCGCCCTCCTCGATGCCGCGGGCCAGGCGCTCGGGGTTGGTGACGAACAGGTCGTCGCCGACGAGCTGGACCTTGTCGCCGAGGCGCTCGGTGATGGTCTTCCAGCCGTCCCAGTCGTCCTCGAACAGCGGGTCCTCGATGGAGACGAGCGGGTACGCGTCGACGAGCTCCGCGTAGTAGTCCGTCATCTCGGCGGCGGAGCGCTCCTTGCCCTCGAAGACGTAGACGCCGTCCTTGTAGAACTCGGAGGCGGCGACGTCGAGCGCCAGGGCGATCTGCTCGCCGGGGGTGTAGCCGGCCTCCTTGACGGCCTCCAGGATGAGGTCGAGGGCGGCGCGGTTGGAGTCCAGGTTCGGGGCGAAGCCGCCCTCGTCGCCGAGGCCGGTGTTCAGGCCCTTGCGCTTCAGCACCTTCTTGAGGGTGTGGTAGACCTCGGCGCCCCAGCGCAGCGCCTCGGAGAAGGTCTCCGCGCCGATCGGGGCGATCATGAACTCCTGGATGTCCACGTTGGTGTCGGCGTGCGAGCCGCCGTTCAGGATGTTCATCATCGGCACCGGCAGCAGGTGCGCGTTGGGGCCGCCCAGGTAGCGGAAGAGCGGGAGGTCGCTGGCCTCGGAGGCGGCGTGGGCGACGGCGAGCGAGACGCCGAGGATGGCGTTGGCGCCGAGGGAGCCCTTGTTGTCGGTGGCGTCCAGGTCGAACATGGCCTGGTCGATCAGGCGCTGCTCGGTGGCGTCGTAGCCGACCAGCTCCGGGCCGATCTGCTCGATGACGGCGAGGACGGCCTTCTCGACGCCCTTGCCGAGGTAGCGGTTGGGGTCACCGTCGCGGAGCTCGATGGCCTCGAAGGCGCCGGTGGAGGCGCCGGACGGGACGGCGGCACGACCCGTGCTGCCGTCGTCGAGGCCGACCTCGACCTCGACCGTGGGATTGCCTCGGGAGTCCAGGATTTCCCGGGCTACGACGACGTCGATGGACGGCACGAGCATCTCCTTCTTGGGATGTGACGCGATGTGTCGCTGGTGGTGCGGGCACGTGGCCTCGCGCCTAGAGCCTAACCGCCCCCGGGACATCGGTCGGCGAGCGACCGTCCCGTGGACAGACTGACGGTACACATTGTTCCCAGGCGGAACAAAGAGGCTTCCGGATGACGGACGGGAAACGAATCCGGAGCGAAGACCGATGGAAGGATCCGCCCGCGCCGTCGGGTGACCGGGCGCGGACAGAGAAAAGCCCCGCCCCGGCGCGTACGGGGGAACACGCACCGGAGCGGGGAGTCCGTGAGGACGGGGGGGGTGGCCCTCACGGGGTCCTGGCTTCGAGGTCCACGGATGTGAGGGCGCCGGGGTTCAGCTGTCGGCCCGAATTACTTCAGGTGCAGCTGCTGACCCGGGTAGATCAGGTTGGCGTCCTGGACGATGTCCTTGTTCAGCTGGAAGAGCTTCTCCCAGCCGCCCTTGACGTCGCGCTCCTGGGCGATCGAGCTGAGGCTGTCACCCTTGGCGACCTTGTACTCGCCGTCGCCCTTCTTGACCTTCTTGCCGGTCGGGGTGGTGACGGTCTTGTCCTTCTCGGCGGCCGGGCGCTCGGCGGAGCGGGAGGCCGACTGCTGCTCGGTGGAGCGGGTGGTGGTCTCGGAGCTCTGCGAGGAGTCGCTCGACGAGGCGCCGGAGTAGGCGGCGTTCGACAGGCCGGTGCCGCAGTGCGGCCAGGCGCCCTTGCCCTGGCCGGCGAGGACCTTCTCGGCTATCTCGATCTGCTGGGCCTTGGTGGCCTGGTCGGCGGTGGAGGCGTACTGGGTGCCGCCGTACGCGGCCCAGGTCGAGGCGGAGAACTGCAGACCGCCGTAGTAGCCGTTGCCGGTGTTGATCGACCAGTTGCCGCCGGACTCGCACTGGGCGACGGCGTCCCACTCGGAGGCGGTGGCGGCCGAGGCGCTGCCCGCGGCCATCAGCGGGGCGGCGACGGCGGCGGCGCCGGTGACGCCGACGACGGCGATGGCACGGGCGGCCTTGGACGGACGACGGTGCTTGCCCTTGCTGGAAAACAGCATGGAGAGATCCCCTCACCGACGCCTACGAGGTGAGCTGTCGGGTTCGGGCCGGTTGAGTTGCCCGGCCGCGCACGCTCGCCTCTCGGCTGCTGTTGCGCGGCTTCACCCCGAGCCGGCTCCGGCCGTGCGGCCCCGAAGGGCCTCAACTGCCGGACCCGGCGCAAACCTTGGGTCCCCCGCTCCTGCCTACGGCGCTTGACGCGACGACTGTTCCCGTACGGCCGCCGGCAGGATTCGGCGTGACGGCCATCGGGGCCCGCACTGGTGGCGAGCGGTCACGACCGTAGACACGCGATTCGCGGAATTTCAAAGACGATCAGGGCTTCTGAGATCTATCTCTCACTACATTTAAAACGGACATTCAGGAGCGAAACGTGACGCGAACTCCCGCAGTTTTTCGCCCTGTTCGGCACCTATTCGGTCGGGACGTCCAGGGTCTGACCGGGGAAGATGTCGTTGGCGTCGGCGCCGATGGCGTCCTTGTTCGCGTCGTACAGCGCACGCCACCCGCCGTCGAGCTCAAGGGAGTCGGCGATGGAGGCCAGGGTGTCCCCCGGGCGGACGCTGTACGAGGCGTGGCGGCCGGAGGGCTTGGCGGCGCCGTCGACGGCCTCGCTCTCGTCGGCACTGGCTCCGCGATGACGCCCGGAGCCGGTGGTCGCGTCCTCGATCGACCCGGTGTCGACCAGGCTCCAGGAGCCCGCCGCCTGCCCCAAGTCGTCCCGATTGTCCCCCTTGGGGGCCTCTACGGGAGAGCTGTCCGGCGACTGCGCGACCCGGGAGTCGGGCGACGTGTCCGCCTTCTCGGACTTCTCGGCCCTTGGGGGTGACGAGGGAGACGAAGAGGAGCTATCGGGCGATTCGGACGATTCATCAGAAGAGCCGCTCGGCGAGTTCGAGTCACCCGACGGAGTCGAGGCGCCGGAAGAGTTCGAAGAACCGGAAGAACCGGATGAGTTCGATGAACCGGACGAACTGGACGATCCGGACGAATCCGACCGGCCTGGCGAGTCGAGCAATCCGGATGACCCGGAAACCTCGGACGGCGAGTCCTCCTCCACACCGGTGTCGAGGTCGACCGACCCCGACTGCTTGGTGAGGCCGTTGAGGACCGCACAGGTGCCCCAGGGGCTGGTTCCCCGGTCCGCGAGGATCTCCTGCGCCACGGCGATCTGCTGGGAACGGCTCGCCAGATCGGGGCTCGCCGCGTAGTCGAGACCGCCGTACTCGTCCCACTCGTCCTGGGTCAACTGCAGGCCGCCGTACTGCCCGTTGCCGGTGTCCGCGCTCCAGGACCCACCGCTCTCGCAGTCGGCCACCTTGTCCCAGACCGTACCGTCGGCCGCGCTCGCCCCCGTGGCACCGAGGAGCGGGATGGCGATGGCGGAGCCGGTCACTCCGGCCGCGACCAGAAGTGCCGGCGCCTGACGGGGGCGACGGTGACGACCGTTCCCGGAGAGCATGCGGGGACCTTTCGCGAGGCAGCAGTGACCGCGGCGCGTGAAGCGTGGGCGCCGTCGTTGATCCGTGAACGTATAGGCAGACGATCACTTGTCACAAGTTAATGCCGCACAGATCACGTGAAGATCACAGAGGTGAGTGCGTGTCACGTTTGCGGAGGTGGACACACTCACCCAACTGGGGTGAATCGCACCGGAAGTGTTCGCAGCCCCCGCATGATGAGGCCGCCGCGCCACCGCAACTCGGCCGGGTCCACCGCGAGTTGCAGGTCCGGGAGCCGGGTCAGCAGGGTCGCGAGGGCGGTCTGGCCCTCCAGGCGGGCCAGCGGTGCGCCGAGGCAGTAGTGGATGCCATGGCCGTACCCGAGGTGCTGGTTGTCGCGGCGGCCGAGGTCGAGGACGTCGGGGTCGGCGAACCGCTCCGGGTCCCGGTCGGCGGCGGCCAGGACGACCAGGACGGGGTCGCCGGATGCGATCCGCTGCCCGCCGATGGTGAGCGGCTCCATGGCGAACCGCCACGTGGCGAGCTCGACGGGGCCGTCGTAGCGCAGGAGTTCCTCCACTCCTGTTTCGAGGAGGGCCGTTTCCTGGGCGGCCAGGGAACGCTGGAGGCGGGCGCGCTGCTCGGGGTGCGTCAGCAGGGCGTAGGTGCCGTTGCCGATGAGATTGACGGTGGTCTCGAAACCGGCGAACAGCAGGATGAAGGCCATGGCGGCGGCCTCGTTCTCGGTGAGGTGCTCGCCGTGGTCGGAGGCGCGGATGAGGCCGGAGATGAGGTCCTCGCCGGGTGCGGGGGTGTCCGGGAGTGCCTCGCGCTTGCGGTGGATGAGGTCGGCGAGATAGCCGCGCATCTTCTTCACCGATCGCGCGACACCGCCCCTCGGGCCGCCCTGGTGACGGATCATCATGCCCGCCCAGTCCCGGAAGTCGTCCTGATCCTCTCGGGGAACGCCGAGCAGGTCGCAGATGGCGTAGATGGGGAGCGGGAAGGCGAACTCGTGGATGAGGTCGGCCTCCCCCTTGTCCGCGAACCCGTCGATGAGGCTGTCGGTGAGCTCCTGCACGCGGGGGGCGAACTCGGCGACCCGGCGCGGGGTGAACGCCTTGCTGACCAGACGGCGCAGCCTGGTGTGGTCCGGCGGGTCGATGTTGAGCAGGTGCGTCATGAGCTCGGCCTTGCGCTCACCGGGGATACCGGTCTTGCCCTTGGCGTGGGCCGGTTCGTCGTGATGGGCCGGGTTCTTGGAGAGCCGGTTGTCTGCGAGCGTCTGCTTGGCGTCGGCGTAACGGGTGACCAGCCAGGCCTCCACGCCGCTGGGAAGGCGCGTCCTGTGCACGGGCGCGTGGTCCCGCAGCCAGGCGTAGGCGGGGTAGGGGTCGGTGGCGAACTCCCAGGTGAAGAGCTCCGGGGGTTCGGGCGCGGCGTCGGCGGGGGCGGGCTGGTCGGTCACTCCTCGACCGTATCCGGAGGGGCGGTGGGGGTACGGCCGTGGGGGTTGAAGGACTCGGGCGTGGGCTTGTGGGGCGGGGGCGTGGGGGCCGTCAGGCACTGGCGTGGGGCCGGGCGACTCGGGCGCGGGCCCGTTGGGTACAGGCGGGGGGCCGGGCGACTCGGGCGCGGGTCCGTCGGACACGGGCGTGAGGGTCAGGCGACTCGGGCACCGGCGGGCACAGGCGCGGAGGCCGGCAGACTCGGCCGCGGGCCATCGGGCACGGGCGTGAAGGCCGGACGACTCGGACGCGGGCCCTGTGCCGGGCACTGTCGTGCGCCCGGCGGGTCCACACGTGTCGGCGCTCTGGGCCTGCCGCGGCGGAGGCGGGTCTGGGGGCCTGGGCGGCATGGGGTCTGGGCAGACGGCCCCTCAGCGGTCCGGGGGCGTGGCCGGGGCGGACCCGAGCCACACCTACGCGGACAAGCCCTCGGCAGCCCGTACGGCATCCCGGTAGGCCCGGGCCGCTACTCTCAGCGCTGCCTCGGGATCCACTCCGGCCGCCTCGGCGCGGACCGCCAGTGCGAGCAGTTCGTAGCCGACTCCTTCGCCGGTCGGCAGGTCCACCTCCAGCTCCGCCGTCCGCACCCGCGACGCCAGCTTCGCCGCGAGGGCGAGGCCCGGCTGGCCCAGAGGGATGCCCTCCGTCACCGACTCGCGCCGCTTCTCGACGGCCTTCGTGCGCAGCCAGTGCTCCTTGACCTCCTCGGGGGTCGTCGCCGTCTCGTCGCCGAAGACGTGCGGGTGGCGGTGGATCAGCTTGGTGACGATGCCGCCTGCCACGTCATCGATGGAGAAGGGCGCCTCCGGGTCCTCCTCGGCTATGCGGGAGTGGAAGACGACCTGCAGGAGGACGTCCCCGAGTTCCTCGCGGAGTTCGTCGCGGTCGCCTTCCTCGATCGCCTCGACGAGTTCGTACGCCTCCTCGATGCCGTACTTCGCCAGACCCTTGTGTGTCTGCTGGGAGGACCACGGGCACTCGGCGCGGATGCGGTCCATGACCTGGACGAGGTCGAGGAGGCGGGCGCCGGGCAGGTCGTAGGAGGCGGGGAGCAGCTCCAGGTCGGGCATGCTGACGCGTCCGGAACCGGCGAGGCGGGCCAGACCGTCGGTGAGCGCCGGCTCGCCCTCGCCGGTGGCCACGACGACGACGGTGCGCCCGCCGGCGCAGGCGTCGATCAGTTCCTCTGCGGTCGGGGCGGCCTCGTCGACCGTGACCCCGGCCTCGCGCAGATACGGCAGCTGCGGGTGCGTGCCGTCCGCGCACAGCACACGGTCGGCGCCGTGCAGTGCCTGCCAGGCGGGCCAGGACAGCAGGCCGGGCGCGACGCGGTGGCTGGTGGTGAGCAGGACGATGCGGCCGGGAGCGACGGCTTCGGGGCTGGTTGCGTTCACCATCCGAACGTAACCCACGACGCCGACGGCCCCTCCGGTCGTCCACAGGCTCACGGCCCGCGTTGTCCACAGGCGGATGTGCGCCGGGGTCCCGTGGGCGGGTGCGCCGGGGCCACGGGAGGGCCGTTGCGCCCCTGATCCCGCGGTGGGCCGTCGCGCCGTGCGGCTACGCCGTCTGCCCGCCCCCGGTCGCCGTCACCTCGCGCACCCACGGCGTCTTGGTGTCGGCCCGGCTGCTCTTCTGGACGTCCCAGGTGCCGTAACGCGGGTTGAGGTCGATGTCGAGCCGCTTGGAGGCCTCGGCCAGGGCGTTCCAGAAAGCGGGCTTGCCGGTGTCGGTGCCGAGCTTCGCGGCGAGTTTCTGGGCCTCCAGCTGAAGGCGCAGGTTCTCGTCGAGGCGCTGCGGCGGGATGCCGTACTGCTGGAGCCAGGCCGCTTCCAGCGCCTTGGCGCCACCGACCTCCCGCTCCAGGTCGCCGCGCATGCCCTGCAGCTCCTTGCGGGTCACGGTCACGCCCGCGTCCTGCGCGGCGCGGTGCAGCACCCGGTCGAGGACCATGGTGTGCAGGACGTCCCGCGGGAGGGTGCCGGACTTGGCGATGACCTGCGCGTACTGGGCGTCGTCCGGGACGGCTGCGCGCTGGGCCGCACGGACCTCGCCCACCCTGTTCTCCAGCTGCGCGACGGTGATCCGCTGGCCGCCGACGACGGCTGCCGCGCCGGGGTGCGCATCGTTCCCGCAGGCGGTGAGCAGGGGCGCAGCGGCGATCGCGGCGGAGAGGAGGAGCGCGGTGCGACGGCGGCGGTGCAAGGAGACCTCCCGAGGAAGAGCTTGTGCGGCAGTGCACAAAGTCTTGCGGTGATCGATGGTAGGCAGTGGGCAAGCTCTGGCCAACCCATTCGACCAACGATTCATCAGGACTTCCGGCACCGCAGCGCCACCCGCACGGCCCTCAGCGCGAGCGGTCGCCGTCGCCGCCGGTCAGCAATCAGCCGCGCACCTGACCCAGCCACTGCAGCGTCCGGCGCACCTCGGTGGCGAGCGGGTGGACCGGGCCGTGCCGGCGTTCCACGTCGAGCAGCAGGCGGGCCAGGGTGTCGTGGGCGGCGGGGCGGTCACCGAGGGCGAGCAGGAGGTGGCCGATGCGGCGGCGGACGTCGTGGGCGAGTTCGTGGTCGTTGCCGGAGACGTACTGGTTCTCGTAGTACGGAAGCAGCGCGCGGTACTCGGCGAGCGCGGCCGCGGGCTCCCCGAGCTGCTCCAGGCACTGGGCGGCGTCGTAGCGGAAGCGCAGGGACTGCGGATCGGCCTGGCCAGCCTCGGCGGCGCGTTCGTCGGCGAGGCGGCGCAGTTCGGGCAGCGCGCGCCGGTACTGGCCGTCGTCCATGAGGGTGGCCGCGTACTGCTTGCGCAGGGTGCGCACGACCGGGGAGTGCTCGCCGTGCTGTTCGGCGGCGGCGGGCAGGATCGCGCCCAGGATGTCGACGGCCTGGGTGATGCGGCCCTCGCCGAGGAGGCGCTTGACCTCGTCGACGGCGCGCGCGACGTCCGGTTTCTCGTCGGCCGGCGTGACGGGGGTGGCGGGGGCGGGCTGGGGGGCGGGAGTGCGCGCCCGGTCCGGCCAGGGGGCGTGCGGGCGCAGGAAGGGGCGCGTGGGATCGAGGGGTGCCCCGGTGGGCGTTCCACGGGCGGGCAGGAGCGGCGCCAGGGCTTCGTACACCTCCTGGGCGGAGGCGGGGCGGTGCTGGGGGTCCTTCGCGAGCAGGCGCAGGACCAGTGTTTCGAGCGCTTCGGGGACCTCGGCGCGGATACGGCGCACGGGCAGCGGCGGTTCGTACAGGTGCCGGTGCAGCACGCCGAGCGCCGTCGAGCCGGAGAACGGCACGTCGCCGCTGAGGAGTTCGTGCAGCACCACGCCGAGCGCGTACAGGTCGGTGTACGGGCCGACCGCGCCGCCCATCGCCTGCTCGGGGGCCATGTAGGCGGGCGAGCCGATGGGCGTGCCGGTGTGGGTGAGGCGGGTGGTGTCGGCGTCCATGACGGAGGCGACACCGAGGTCGAGCACGGTGACCGTGCCGTCCTGCTTCACCATGACGTTGCGCGGCTTGAGGTCGCGGTGGACGATCGGCACCGCGTGCACGGCACTGAGTACGGCGCACAGCTGCGCGGCGACCGCCACCGCCGACTGCCATGGGTACGGGTTGCGCTCGGCGAGGTGGGCGGAGAGGTCGACGCCGTCGACGTACTGCATGACGAGGAACAGTTCCTCGCCCTCGGTGCCCGCGTCATGGACCGTGACCAGCCCTGGGTGGTCGACCTGTGCGGTCACCCGGCACTCGCGCTCGAAGCGGCGGCGCAGTTCGTCCGCCTCGTGCCCGGCCACCTTGTCCGGGCGCAGCAACTTCACGGCGACGCGCCGGTCGAGCCGACGGTCGTACGCCGTCCAGACCTGTCCCATGCCGCCCTGTCCGATGAGCGTGGACAGTTCATAGCGGCCGGCGACGACACGTCCTGCCGCCACGGTCACCTTCCGCCCTCGTGGTCGCGGTCCTGCCGGCCGTCGTGCTGGCGCAGGTAGTCACTGAGCTCGTCGAGTTCGGCACGCACCTGGTCGATGCGCGCGGGCGCGGGACGCTGCGGGGGCGGCGGCACCGGCGTCCCGGAGGTCGGCGGCTGGGGTATCGGAGTCTGGGGAAGCGGAGTCTGGGGTATCGGAGTCTGGGGCAGCGGGGTCCCGGACAGCGGCGGTGACTGCGGCACGGTCGTGGCGGTGTACGGCGACTGGGGCTGCGGATAGCCGTAGGCGGGTGCCTGGGGCGCCTGTGTGCCGTGACTGGAGAGGCGGAGCTGCTGGAAGTGACGTATGTCCGCGGCGAGGTAGTACGCGATCGCGGCGACCATGCCGCCCAGGACGACGACCAGGCCCGTCCAGCCGCGCGGGCTGTGGATCTCGTCGCCGGGCTCGGACCCCAGCAGGTAGAGGCCGAAGAACTCCACGCCGATCGACGCCGCGAACAGAGCCCAGTCGCGCGCTCTGCGAGTGACGATGACCAGACGCAGCATCATCACCCACAGCAGCATGCCGCAGCTCATCACCGAGATCACGACGAGGACCACGCGCAGGAAGACCAGCCACCCCGTCGGCGGCGGCTGCTTCACCGGCTGCGTGTAGCCGTGGCCCTGCATGGCTGCTCCTGTTGCGCTGAAGTGGGCGTGCGGGGGCGACCCCCTGGCCCGGTCTGGGACAACCTCGATCGTGCGATTGTCGCTTCGAGCGTATAGGCCGACACCGACATACGGTCACCGGTTGTACCGAACCGTTGTCATGCCGATCACTCCGTACGGCGGCGCAGCTCGCCGAGGCCGGGCTTCCGGGGTCAGAGGGGGTGCCGCATCCACACGTTGGGCTCGACGTACACCGCGTGGTCCCGCTCCGGCTCGCATCGCACCGGCACCAGCGCCCCGGGTACCTCGATGTCACCCGCGGTGTCGAAGGGCAGGCCGGTCCAGCCGCGCCATTGCTCCAGCGAGCCGGCGATGGTCATGGAGGCGGGTGCGACGCGGTCGATGGTGGCGCCGGCGCGGGCGTGGACGCGCAGCCACGGGTCGTGGGGCAGTCCGTCGGGGCGCACACGGCGGGCGTACTCCTCGATGGGGGTGCGCGGTTCGAGGTGCTTGGCGTTGGGGCGGACCGGGGCGACGACCTCGCGAAAGCCCTGGGCCCGGGCGTTGTCACGCATCGCGGAGAGCATGCGCGCGGACAGGCCGCTGCCCTGGGCGTGCGGGGCGATGACGACGGAGATGGCGCTGACCGTGTCGGGCCGGGTACCGGTGCGCAGGTCGGCGAACGCCCACACCAGCACCTCGTCCCAGCCGCGGGCGGGCAGTCGGCCGCGGCCCTCGGCGGCCAGGGCGAAGGGCACGCTGTAGGCGTGGGCGACGACCTCGCCGCGCTCGTCCTCGGCGAACAGCACGTACTGCGGGAGTTCACGGGGGATCCTGCCGTAGTGGGCGTTTCCCACCAGGTCCTGGCCCATGAACTCGGGCCAGCTGTCCGTCATTTCGATGACTCGGTCGAGCATCTCGGGACGGTCGGCCAGGCTCGACATCTTCAGCTCCATGCCCGTCACCGTAGGGCCGGGCAACCGCGCCGACCAGCCGATTTCGCCCCGTCCAGAGGCACTTCACCGCGTACGGCTCGCCTCATCCCGTGCACTGGCGCAGCATCATCTCCTTGTCGGCGGTCGTCACCGGCAGTTCGTACTTCAGTGAGACCTGGGCGAAGCGCACCGCGTACGAGCAGCGGATCCGCTTGTTCGGAGGCAGCCAGGACGCGGGGCCCGAGTCGCCCTTGGAACCGTTCGTGCGGCCGTCGACCGGTATGAGGTTGAGGGGGTCGTTGGCGATGTCCTGGCGTTTGCCCTCGGGCCAGCGGGATGCGCCCATCTGCCAGTCGTACGACAGTGGCATGACGTGGTCGATCTGTACGGCCGTGGCTCGGGACTTGGTCCACTCGATCGTCCGGCCCGTGTACGGGTCGTGCAGCGTCATGGCCATCACGACGCAGTCCGATCCGGAGCGGAAGCGGAGGTCCTCACCGTCGCGTTTCAGCAGGTCGTTGCGGGTGTCGCAGCCGTTGCGCGCGAACGGGATGCCGCCCGGCGCCGAGTCCATCCACGCGTAGCCGAACTCGTCGCGGTCGTAACCCGTCCTGGGGCCGCGGCCCTTGGTGGCCACCTTCTCGATGAGGGCCCGCGCCTCGGCGCGTTCGGCGCCCGAGGTGAGCGGTGCGAGCCCCGGTTTCGTGCCGTCCGGGTTGTCCAGCGGGCTCGCCGCGCGGCCGGAACCCTCGGCCGGGCCGGCGCCGGAGGGCGTGCCGTCCACCGGCAGGTCGACGCTCTCACATCCCGCCACGGTCAGCACCAAGCCGAGCATCGCCGCGGCGCCGGCCGCCCCGCCCCTCAGACGCATCACGACGCGCCCCTCCCCTTGCCGACCGTTCCGCCCGCACAGGCGGTCTTCCCTGGTACGCCGTCGTACACACGGTAGCGATCCGAAGCGCCGCGGCGTCCACGAGGTCCAGACCACGACGGAGCCGACCGCGCATACCTCACAACCCGGGCGTATCGTCGGTGATGAATCACCTCTGGAAGGAGCTCTGCATGGGCATCTTCGACAGGTTCAAGAACCGCCACGGGCAGGACAAGGCCAGGGACATGTCCGACGCCGCGGAGCGGAAGTCCAACGAGAAGACGGGCAACAAGTACGAGAGCCAGGTCGACGACGCGCAGCAGCGGATGGAGCGCGAGTTCGGCATGGAACGTGACAGGCCCGAGCAGCCGTAGAGCCGAGGACGCGAGGTCTTCTCCATCACCGTGCGCACTAAAGCCGTCCGCGGGACCAGCCCCCGCGGGCGGCTTCGCGCGCTCTCACACCTTCCCGATGCCCAGCGTCGTCTCCGACGGCAGCAGACCCGAGGACAGCACCGCCACCCAGAACTCGCCGAGCAGTTCCACCAGGCGGTCGGTCTCGGCACCGCTCAGCACCCGCCAGGGCGCGGCGGCGAGCCGG
Source organism: Streptomyces sp. NPDC001920 (assembly GCF_053594495.1). Classification (NCBI taxonomy): domain Bacteria; kingdom Bacillati; phylum Actinomycetota; class Actinomycetes; order Kitasatosporales; family Streptomycetaceae; genus Streptomyces; species Streptomyces sp. NPDC001920. The sequence goes on along the minus strand of NZ_JBSFEP010000016.1, from coordinate 83,089 downwards.
TCGGTGTGCTCCTCCACCGTGCGGCGCAACTCACGGCCCGCTTCCGTGGCCGTGCCGTCGGCGTCGACCAGCCCTCGGTCCGCCAGCCGGGCACGGGCGTCGGCCCATTCCCCGGAGGTCCAGCCCCGGCTTTCGAATCGCTCGACGGACGCGGCGCCGATCGCCGCGAAGGACACGAGTGATTCGACGGGGTCGAGCCCGGCGACCAGCAGGGCGGCTATATGGCCGTCACCGCGGTGTTCCCGCAGGAGTGTCGCCGCGTGCCAGAGCTGGAGGTGGGGAGCTTCCGGCCAGTCCAGGGCGGCGTTGGCCGCGGCGAGCGGGCGGCCCGCGGTGTTCGCCGCCTCGGCGACGCGGCGGGCGAGGGCGGCACCCTCCGCCAGCTCCGCGCTGTCCGTACGGTCGCCGAACAACGCGCGGTAGGCCCGGTCGATGCCCCTCACTCTCGCCTGGAGCAGGGCTTCGGGGTCGGCGATCTTCCATGCGTGGTCGATGTGTTCGGCCACCATGCGGGGGCTGAAGCTGTAGAAGGCGGACGAGACGCTCTCCGCACCGACCGGACCCAGCGGTGCGGCCCGGAACGGGAAGTAGCCCGGCCAGCGCTCCTCGACGGGATACCCGAGCGCGGCGGCCTCGTCGAAGACCTCCGGCGCGTAGTACAGCACCGCGTGCAGCGGCTCCAGCAGGTGCCAGAGCTGACGCACCCGGCCCTGCTCCGGACCGCCTTCGTGGTTCACCATGACGCGACTCCCCCTGACTCGATGACGCGGGGCTCCCGAAGCCCCGCAACTTGACACTGACAAGATTGCCCGACGAGGGCAGAACTTGTCAATGCCTAGATTGCGCGTACGCTGCTGCCCATGGCCCCCACGCAGAAGCCCACCTCCCCCCGCCGCCCCTACCACCACGGCGACCTGCGCCGCGCCATCCTCGCGGCGGCCCTGGACGTCATCGGCGCCGACGGCCCGTCCGCGCTGAGCCTGCGCGACCTCGCCCGCCGCGCCGGTGTCTCGCACGCGGCGCCGGCCCATCACTTCAAGGACCGCACGGGCCTGCTCACGGCGATCGCCGCCGAGGGGTTCGGGCTGCTGGCGAGCGCGCTCACCGAGGCCGACGACCTCAAGGACGCGGGCGTGCGCTATGTCCGCTTCGCGCGCGAGCACCCCGCGCACTTCCAGGTGATGTTCACGCCCGAACTGCTGCGCGCCGACGACCTGGAACTGACCACGGCCCGCACCCTCGCCGGCGACGCGCTGCGCGGCGCCGTCTCCGGAGTGCGGCCCGAGAGTTTCGGCATCGACTCCCGCCTCGCGGGCGTGGCCGCCTGGTCCCTCGCGCACGGCTTCGCCACGCTGCTCCTCGGCCACAACCTGGACGGCCCGGTGGGCGACAGGGATCCGGAGGAGGTGTTCCGGACCCTGGCGGCGACGCTGTTCCGCACCGGCGCACCCCAGGAGCCCGCCGCCCCGACGACCGAGCTTGCGGCGACCCCAACCCGGGGGACCGAGAGCCCGGAACAGAACCCCAGGTGACCGAGCAGACGCTGCAGCCCCCGGAAAATCACTTGACCTCAAGTCCACTTGAGGCCCCAGAGTGATCCGCATGACCACCACAACCGCGCACACAGCCGCCGCGGAGGCGGACCTCCAGGCGATCGCCGAAGTCGTCGCCACCGTCCAACGCACACAGCGGGCCAAGGACCCCGAGGGCTTCCTCGCCCTCTTCCACCCCGACGCCCTGTGGACCACCGCGCATGGCAAGGTCCTCATAGGCTTCGACGCGATCGCCGAGTTCACCCGGGCCGTGCTGCCGAACGCGACATGGGACGGCGAGGTCACCTACGAGGTGGCGCACACGCAGTTCCTGCGGCCTGACGTGGCGGCCGTCAAGGTCCGGCAGGTCTACCATGCACCGGACGGTGACACGGAGGGCGCCCCGCTGTACGTCATGACCCGTCAGGACGACGGCCGGTGGCTGCTGCACGCCTGCCAGAACACCGCGGTGCGGGTCGACGAGAGTTAGGCCTGTCGGTTGGATCATGCCGGCGTCGCGGGGCCTGGCACGCGCATCTGCCACGTTGTCGTCGGTTGCCGACTCCCCATTCTCGACTTGGCACGAGCGGGGGACCCTCTTCGCGTCGGCGCCCTGCGGCACTACGAGCAGGCGGGGCTGATCACCTCGGAGCGGGCGGCGAACGGCTACCGGTTCTACGACGCCGCCGTCGCCGCCCGTGTCCGCAACGTCCGTCGTCTCCTGGACGTGGGCCTGGCCCTGGACGACGTTCGCGTGTTCCTGCCGTGCCTGGACGGCGACGTGGCCGAGGGGCCGGCGTCCGACGCGGCCCTGCGGGTCGCCCTCGACCGCTTCGCCGCGATGGAGGAGCGCATCGCGGCGCAGCTCGCCGTACGGCAACGGCCGGCAACGGCCCTGGCCGAGGCGACGGGCGGTCGCGTGCAGCCGGTGGCCTGAACCCGATCCCAAGCCCTGGCCCCACAGCCCCAACCCTGGCCCCACAGCCCGAGCCCCAGCCCTGGCCCCACAGCCCGAGCCCCAGCCCTGGCCCCACCGCCCGAGCCCGAGCCCAAGCCCGAGCCCGAGCCCAGACTCGCGCTACGACCCCAGAACCGACGTGAGGAACTCCCCGACCCAGCCCAGCAGATCCCGCCCGACCAGCGGCTTTCCCCCCACCTTCGCCGTCTTCGGGCGCGGCACCAGCACCTGGTGTGCGGCCGGCTTGATGACGGTCCCGGGGTAGAGCCGCTTGAGCCGGAGTTCCTGGGACTCGCGCAACTCCACCGGTGCGAAGCGGATGTTGTTGCCCTGCAGGACGATCTCGCCGACGCCGCACGCGCGTGCCAGCATGCGCAGGCCGGCCACCAGGAGGAGGTTCTCGACCGGCTCCGGCAACTTGCCGTAACGGTCGACGAGTTCCTCCCGTACGGCCTTGATGTCCTCCTCCGTGTTGGCGGAGGCGATCGAGCGGTAGGCCTGGAGGCGGAGCCGCTCGCCCGGCGCGTAGTCGTGCGGGACGTGCGCGTCGACGGGCAGCTCGATCTTGACCTCCAGCGGCGGTTCCTCCTCGACACCGCCCTCCAGCGACGCCCGGTAGTCCGCGACCGCCTCGCCGACCATACGGACGTAGAGGTCGAAGCCGACGCCCGCGATGTGGCCGGACTGCTCACCGCCCAGCAGGTTGCCCGCGCCCCGGATCTCCAGGTCCTTCATGGCGACGTACATGCCCGCGCCCATCTCCGTGTGCTGGGCGATGGTCGCCAGGCGCTCGTGGGCCGTCTCCGTCAGCGGCTTCTCCGGGGGATACAGGAAGTAGGCGTAGCCGCGCTCCCTGCCGCGTCCGACCCGGCCGCGCAGCTGGTGCAGCTGGGAGAGGCCGAAGTTGTCGCCGCGCTCCACGATCAGGGTGTTGGCGTTGGAGATGTCGATGCCGGACTCGACGATCGTCGTGGAGACCAGGACGTCGAACTTCTTCTCCCAGAAGTCGACGACGACCTGCTCCAGCGCCTGCTCCGACATCTGGCCGTGGGCGGTGGCGATCCGCGCCTCGGGGACGATCTCGCGCAGGCGGGCGGCCGCCCGGTCGATCGACTCGACCCGGTTGTGGATGTAGAAGACCTGGCCCTCGCGCAGCAGTTCGCGGCGGATGGCCGCGCCGATCTGCTTCTCCTCGTACGGCCCGACGAAAGTCAGGACCGGGTGGCGCTCCTCGGGCGGCGTCGTGATCGTCGACATCTCCCGGATGCCGGTGACCGCCATCTCCAGGGTTCTGGGAATCGGGGTCGCGGACATCGTCAGGACGTCGACGTTGGCGCGCAGCTTCTTCAGCTGCTCCTTGTGCTCGACGCCGAAGCGCTGCTCCTCGTCGACGATGACCAGGCCCAGGTCCTTGAACTTGGTCTCCGAGGAGAACAGGCGGTGGGTGCCGATGACGATGTCCACCGCTCCGTCGCGCAGGCCCTCCAGCACCGCCTTGGCCTCGGTGTCGGTCTGGAAGCGGGACAGGGCGCGCACGTTCACCGGGAACTGCGAGTAGCGCTCGGAGAACGTGCCGAAGTGCTGCTGGACCAGGAGCGTGGTGGGGACCAGGACGGCCACCTGCTTGCCGTCCTGCACGGCCTTGAAGGCGGCCCGTACCGCGATCTCCGTCTTGCCGTACCCCACGTCGCCGCAGATCAGGCGGTCCATCGGGACCGACTTCTCCATGTCCTCCTTGACCTCGGCGATGGTGGTCAGCTGGTCGGGGGTCTCGGCGTACGGGAAGGCGTCCTCCAGCTCGCGCTGCCAGGGGGTGTCCGGGCCGAAGGAGTGCCCGGGCGCCGCCATGCGGGCGCTGTACAGCTTGATCAGGTCGGCGGCGATCTCCTTGACGGCCTTCTTCGCGCGGGCCTTGGTCTTCGTCCAGTCCGCGCCGCCGAGGCGGTGCAGGGTGGGCGCCTCGCCGCCGACGTACTTGGTGATCTGCTCCAGCTGGTCGGTGGGGATGTACAGGCGGTCGCCCGGCTGGCCGCGCTTGGCGGGGGCGTACTCGACGACGAGGTACTCGCGTGTGGCGCCCTGGACGGTGCGCTGCACCATCTCGATGTAGCGGCCCACGCCGTGCTGCTCGTGGACGATGTAGTCGCCCGCCTCCAGGGTCAGCGGGTCGATGGTCTTGCGGCGCCGCACCGGCATCCGGGCGCCGTCCTTGCCGGCCGCCTTCTGCCCGGTCAGGTCGGTCTCGGTCAGGACGGCCAGCTTCAGCGCCGGGTCGACGAAGCCGTACTCGATCGAGCCGCAGGCGACGTGGACGATCGACGGGGAGATCTCCCCCAGGTCCGCCTCCAGGCGCGCCGCGACGCCCTCGCCGCCGAGCACCTCGACCGTGCGGGCCGCCGGGCCGTGGCCCTCGGTCACGAAGACCGTGCGCCAGCCGTCGGCGAGCCAGCCCTTGGTGTCGGCGAGGGCCTTCGCGGTGTCGCCGCGGTAGGACTCGGGCGCGTGCATGCCCAGCTTGAGGGTGTCCGCGTCGAGCGTCTCGTCGGCAGCGAACGGCGAGACCGACCACCACATCATGTCCAGCTCGCGGGCGCGGTCGCGGACGTCCGCGATGGACCACAGGGAAGCCGCGCCGACGTCGATGGGGGCCTCGCCGCCACCGGCCGTGGCGGCCCACGACGCCTGCAGGAACTCCTGGCTCGTGGCCACGAGGTCGGCCGCGCGTGTGCGCACCCGCTCCGGGTCGCACACGACGGCCATGGCGCCCTTGGGCAGGACGTCGAGCAGCAGCTCCATGTCGTCGACGAGGACGGGGGCGAGGGACTCCATGCCCTCGACCGCGATGCCCTCGGCGATCTTGCCGAGCAGTTCGCCGAGTTCCGGGTGCTGTTCGGCGAGGGAACGCGCGCGTGCGCGTACGTCGTCGGTGAGGAGGAGCTCGCGGCAGGGCGGGGCCCACAGGCCGTGCTCGGCGACTTCGAGGGAGCGCTGGTCGGCGACCTTGAAGTAGCGGATCTCCTCCACCTCGTCGCCCCAGAACTCCACGCGCAGGGGGTGTTCCTCGGTGGGCGGGAAGACGTCCAGGATGCCGCCTCGTACGGCGAACTCGCCGCGCTTCTCGACGAGCTCCACACGCGCGTACGCGGCGGCGGCGAGGGCTTCCACGACGGCGCCGAGGTCGGCCGTGCCACCCGTCCTCAAGGCCACCGGTTCCAGCTCACCGAGGCCCTTGACCTGGGGCTGGAGGACCGAGCGGACCGGCGCCACGACGACGGAGACCGGGCCGGTCTCGGGGTCGTCGGAGCTGGGGTGGGCGAGCCGGCGCAGGACTGCGAGGCGGCGGCCGACGGTGTCGCTGCGCGGGCTGAGGCGCTCGTGCGGCAGGGTCTCCCAGGACGGGTACTCCACGACACCCTCCGGCGGGAGGAGGGAGCGCAGGGCCGCCGCCAGGTCCTCGGCCTCGCGCCCCGTCGCCGTCACCGCGAGGACCGGGCGACCGGTCTCGCGGGCCAGCGCGGCGAGCGCGAACGGGCGGGCCGCCGGAGGGCCGACCAGGTCGACGTGCATGCGGTTGCCGTCCGCGGCCGCCCTGGTCGCTTCCGCGAGGGCGGTGTCCTTGACTACGGCGTCGAGCAGACCGTGCAGACTCATTCGGGGGCGCTTCCGTCCGGGGTGGGCAACACGAAGGGCCCGACGCGTGTGACGAGCCGGGGGATTCCAGCGTACGTCGCTGCGCGGGCCGGTGCGGGCGCTGTGGATAACGTCCGTTCTCCTGTGCTCGCCGACGGCCGTCCTCCTACGTCTGTCCTCCGGCGTCCGTCCTCCAGCGTCCGTGTGCTCGCCGGTGTCCGTCCCCCGGCGTCCGTCCCCCGGCCCCTGCCGCTGCGGTACCCACCGCTCCCGCGCCCGCCACTCCCGCGCCCGCTCCCGCTCCCGCTCCCGCTCCCGCTCCCGCTCCCGCAAGGGCTCGCCCCCGCGGAGCTCGCCACCCCCGCCGCTCGCCCCCGGCCCTCGCTGCCCCGCCGCCCGCCCCCAGCCCTCACCCTCCAGCCTCACCCCACCCAAGATCCGGACAAATCACCCCGCCAAGTAAGGCCACGCATGTACACCGCGTAAGGTCCCTGCATGCCCTCCCCCGCTCCCTCCACGACGCCGAACACGTCCTCCGAGCCCTCCATACCGGTGCCCGACGCGGGCTCCTCGGGGCAGGAGCGGCCCGATCGCGGCCGGTGGGACCCCTGGCTGCTCTCCGGGGTCCTCTTCGTCGGCTACGCGATCGTGTCCGTCGGGCGTTACCGGCATCTGGGCCAGCGGTCCTGGGACCTCGGGATCTTCGAGCAGGTCATCCGCTCCTACGCGCATCTCCAGGCGCCGGTCGCCGACCTCAAGGGCCCCGGCTTCCACATCCTGGGGGACCACTTCAGCCCTGTGACCGCGCTCCTCGCACCGCTGTACCGGGTGTTCCCCTCGCCGGTCACCCTGCTCGTGGCACAGGCGGCGCTCTTCGCCCTCTCCGCCGTCCCCGTCACCCGTGCCGCGGTCCGGCTGCTCGGCCGGGCGCGTGGGCTCGCGATCGGTGTGGCGTACGGGCTGTCGTGGGGACTGCAGCAGGCCGTCGACTTCGACTTCCACGAGATCTGCTTCGCCGTCCCGGTCATCGCCTTCAGCCTGGAGGCGCTGCTCGCCCGGCGCTGGCGTGCCGCCCTGCTGTGGGCGCTTCCCCTCCTCTTCGTGAAGGAGGACCTGGGGATGACCGTCGCGGCCATCGCCGTCGTGGTCGCGCTGCGGGCCCGGCATGACGCTCCGCGGGCGGCCCGGTACGCGATCGGCGTGGCCGTCCTCGGTGTGGTGGCCGTCGCGGTCACCCTCCTGCTGGTCATACCGAGCTTCAACAACGCCGGAACCTACGACTACTGGAACAAGGTGAACGAGTCGGGCGGCGGCGGACCCCTCGACGGCCTCGACACCAAGCTGCGCACCCTCGGCTGGCTGCTCATCCCCACCAGCGGACTGCTCGCCCTGCGGTCCCCCCTGCTGCTCGTCGCCCTGCCCACCCTCGCGTGGCGGTTCGTCTCGTCGTACTCGCAGTACTGGGGGACGGACTGGCACTACAGCGCCGTGCTGATGCCCGTCGTCGTCCTCGCCCTCGTCGACGCCCTCGACCTCTCCCGGCACAGCCCGCGTGCCTGGCTGCGGTCGTACGTGAACCATCTGCCGGCCGCCGTCGCCGCCGCCTCCGTCGCGTTGACGACCTCGCTGCCGCTGGCCGCGGTGACCGAGAGCGAGATCTACCGCAAGCCCGCGCGCACGAGCGCCGTCGAGAGGCTGCTGGCCCAGGTTCCGGACGGGGCCTCGGTCGAGGCGAACATCGCGCCGATCAGCCGGCTCACCTCGCGCTGCCGGGTCTTCTGGGTCAGCAACACGCGTGGTGTCGAACCGGACTTCATCGCCCTGGACAACTCCCGCAAGCGCTACCAGGACGTCGAGGGCTACGCCCGGACCCTGCACCCCGACGCCCGCTACGGCGTCAAGGGCACCGCCTACGGGGTCGTACTGCTCGAACGGCGGACCTGACCGGGCGGGAACGGAACGGAGCGGGGCGGGGCGGGTGCGGAGCGGGCAACGGTCGCGGGCCCGGACCGGAGTGTGAAGACTCCGGCCCGGGCCCGCCCCCCGCAACCCCCGTGTGCGGTGGCTAATCGGTCGCGATCGCGTTCAGTACGTTCATCCGGCCCGCCCTGAACGCCGGCACCAGGGCCGCGAACAGGCCCACGAAGGCCGACCCGATGAAGACACCGGTGATCGTCGGCCACGGGATGTCCAGGACGTTCAGGCCCTCCAGCGCAAGCAGCCGCTGGGCGGTCGCGCCCCAGCCCATCCCGAGCCCGAGGCCCAGCAGGGCGCCGAACAGGGCGATCACCACGGACTCCATGCGGATCATGCGGCGCAGCTGGCGTCGGGAGAGACCGATGGCGCGCAGCAGGCCGATCTCGCGGGTGCGTTCCACCACCGACAGGGCCAGGGTGTTCACCACGCCCAGGACGGCCACGATGATCGCCAGGGCCAGCAGGCCGTAGATCATGTTCAGGAGCTGGCCCATCTGGTCCTTGAGTTCCTCCTTGTAGTCGGTCTGGTCGCGGACCGCGTACTGCGGGTACTCGTGCAGGGACTTCTTCAGCGCCGCGTACGCGGCCTCCTCCTGGCCGTCCTTCGCCTTGGCGAGCAGCATGTCGCTCTGCGGGATCCGGTCGGCGGGCAGGTACCGCTCCAGGGTGGCGATGCTGATGTAGCGGGCGCCCTGGTCGAAGGCGGCGTCGTCGTCGGTGACGGCCGCGACCTTGAGCTTCGCCGTCTCACCGCCCTTGAAGGCGACCTGGATGGTGTCGCCGACGTGCACGCCGTGCTTCTTGGCGTAGTCGGACCCGACCGACATGGCGTCCTTGCCGTACGCGGCGGACAGGGTGCCCTCCGTGGTCGCGCGGCGCAGGTCCTCGGCGTACGTCGGGTCGGCGGCCGTGATCCCCTCGTCGTCGGTCGTGCCGTCGGGCGAGGTCAGGGTGGCGTCGACCTGCTTGGAGCGGGAGACGTGCTCCAGGCCCGGTGTCTGCTGCATCGCCTTCTCGGCGTGCGGCACGATCCGCTGCTGCTGGGCCATGACGATGAAGTCCGCGCCCACCGACTTGTCGAGCTCGCTCGTCGCCGAGGCGACCATCGAGGAGCCGACCACCGACAGGCAGGCCACCAGCGCGAGGCCGATCATCAGGGCGGCGCCCGTGGCGCCGGTCCGGCGCGGGTTGCGCAGCGCGTTGCGCTCCGCGAGGCGGCCCACCGGCCCGAACGCCCGCAGCAGCACCGCGCTGATCACCCGGACCACGCCGCCCGCGAGGAGCGGTCCGATGACCACGAAGCCGATCAGGGACAGCACCACACCGCCGCCCAGCATCAGCGAGCCGTCACTCGCCTTGTCGGCGGTGGCCGCCGCGTAGAGGGCGAAGGCACCGGCGCCGGTCAGCACCAGACCGATCAGGCCGCGCACCCGGCCCGCCTTGCCGTCGGCCGGCGTACCGGCGTCGCGCAGGGCGGCCATCGGGGAGACCTTGCCGGCGCGGCGGGCCGGCAGATAGGCGGCGAGCACCGTCACCACGACACCGAGGATCAGGCCGACCACGGGGGTCGTCGCCTTCACGGTGAGGTCGTCGGTGGAGAGGTTCATGCCGGCCATCGACATCAGCTGCATCAGGCCGACGGCGATGCCGACACCGGCGCCGACACCGAGGACGGATCCGACGAAGCCGAGCAGCAGCGCCTCGACCAGCACCGACCGGTTGACCTGCCGGCGTGAGGAGCCGATCGCCCGCATGAGGCCGATCTCGCGGGTGCGCTGGGCGACCAGCATGGAGAAGGTGTTGATGATCAGGAAGATGCCCACCAGGAACGCGATTCCGGCGAAGCCGAGCATCGCGTACTTGATGATGTTCATGAACTCGCCGACGTCCTTGCGGTTCTCGTCGGCGTTCTCCTTGGCCGTCTGGATCTTGTACGTGCCGTCCAGGGACCGGGCGATCTCCTGCTTGAGCTGCGCGTCGCTCACGCCGGCCGCCGCGGTGACGGAGACCTGGGTGAAGCGGCCGGTGGCGCCGAGCAGGGTGCGCTGGGCGGTCTCGGTGTCGAAGTAGACGACGGCCGCGCCGGGGTTGGTCACCTTCCAGGAGGCGATGCCGGCGATCCGCGCGCGGATGTCGCCGGTGGCGGCGATGGTGCGCAGCTCGTCGCCGAGCTTCAGGTCGTGCTTGTCGGCGGTGTCCGCGTCGACCATGACCTCGGTGGGCCCGCGCGGGGCGTGCCCGGAGGTGATCTCCATGGACTTCAGGTCGTTCCGGGTCCAGTTGCCGGCGATGGTGGGCGCGCCGGTGGTGGAACCCATGTTCTCGTTCTCGGAGTTGACGACGGTCACGCTCATCGAGGCGACCGCGCCCTCCGCCTTCTGCACTCCGTCGACGGCGGCGACCCGCTCGACGGCCGAGGCGGGCAGCGAGGCGGGCCGGCCGGTGCCGGCGCCGTCCTCCTCGTCCTTGGCCGTCTTGGGGCTGACGGTGACGTCGGACGAGGTGACCGCGAAGAGCTTGTCGAACGTGGTGTTCATCGTGTCGGTGAACACGAGCGTCCCGCACACGAAGGCGACCGACAGGAGCACGGCCACGGCCGACAGGGCCATGCGCCCCTTGTGCGCGAAGAAGTTGCGCAGGGAGGTCTTCATGACGGTCATGACGTACGCCCCCGGGCGTCGAAGTCCTTCATGCGGTCCAGCACGGCCTCGGCGGTCGGCTTGTACATCTCGTCGACGATGCGTCCGTCGGCGAGGTACAGCACCCGGTCCGCGTACGAGGCGGCCACCGGGTCGTGCGTGACCATCACGATGGTCTGCCCGAGCTCGTCGACGGACCTGCGCAGGAAGCCGAGGACTTCGGCGCCGGCGCGGGAGTCGAGGTTCCCGGTGGGCTCGTCCCCGAAGATGATCTCCGGCCGCGCGGCCAGGGCCCGGGCGACGGCCACGCGCTGCTGCTGACCGCCGGAGAGCTGGGTCGGCCGGTGCCTGAGCCGGTCGGACAGGCCCACGGTGTCGACGACCCGGCCCAGCCACGCCCGGTCCGGCTTGCGGCCCGCGATGTCCATCGGCAGCGTGATGTTCTCCAGGGCGTTGAGGGTCGGCAGCAGGTTGAACGCCTGGAAGATGAAGCCGATCCGGTCCCGGCGCAGCTGGGTGAGCTTTTTGTCCTTCAGCCCGGTGATCTCGGTCTCGTCGAGGTAGATCTGACCACTGGTCACGGTGTCGAGCCCGGCGAGGCAGTGCATCAAGGTGGACTTGCCGGACCCCGAGGGGCCCATGATCGCGGTGAACTGGCCACGCGCGATGTCCACGTCGACATGGTCGAGGGCGACGACCCGGGTCTCCCCCGACCCGTACGCCTTGACGACCTGCCGCGCCCGCGCGGCAACGGCCGTACGCCCTCCAGTACCCCCGTGCCTGGGAATGGTCACAGCCGATGTCACGGTATGTCTCCTAAGTCGGTCAGCAGGTGCATCACGAGAACTGGTTACGACCGTCAGTCTCGTGGTGGGAGAGGGTGCGGCGCGCTGGTGCGCAGCCCCCTCTTGTGCGGGGGAAAACCCCACCCCCGCGGGTTCGGTCAGCCGCCCCCCAGCGGCGTGAAGCCAGATTACGAACGGCCCCCCTGCCCTCTCGTCCTCCGGCGGTACCAACCCTCCCCGAGACGTAGTACGGAGGTCCCCCTAGGGGCCGTCCACCCTCCGGCGGAGCGCGTGTCGGGGTCGCCTCGGCCCTCGGGCTCATCCAGGCTCCACCCTCCCGCGACGTGAGGGTCAAGTGGGAAGCTGATGGGCGGCATATAGGTGCAAGGGGAAAGCAAAACAGGGAAGGGACACCCGGTGGGCAGTACGGGACCCGCGGTACGCGACACCGCACAGCGCACCGGAACCGACAAGCGGGCGGCCGTGGTCGCCGCCCTGATGCTCACGATGGCGCTGGCGGCACTCGACTCCACCGTCGTCTCCACGGCCGTACCGCAGATCGTCGGCGACCTCGGAGGCTTCTCGGTCTTCTCCTGGCTGTTCTCCGGCTATCTGCTGGCCGTGACCGTGACCCTGCCGGTGTACGGCAAGCTCTCCGACACCTTCGGCCGCAAGCCGGTGCTGATCGCGGGCGCGGCGGTGTTCCTGCTGGGTTCGCTGCTGTGCGCGGTGGCCTGGAACATGGGGGCGCTGATCGCGTTCCGCATCCTCCAGGGACTGGGCGGCGGTGCCCTTCAGGGAACGGTGCAGACGCTCGCCGCCGACCTGTACCCGCTTCAGGAACGCCCCAAGATCCAGGCCAGGTTGTCCACGGTGTGGGCGGTGTCGGCGGTGGCCGGGCCGGGGCTGGGCGGGGTGCTGGCGGCCTACGCGGACTGGCGCTGGATCTTCCTGGTCAACCTGCCGATCGGGGCGGTGGCGCTGTGGCTGATCGCGCGGCACCTGCACGAACCCCGGCGGGACCCGGCTGCGGACGCGGCGCCCAGGCGCGTGCGGGTGGACTGGGCGGGTGCGCTCGCGGTGTTCGCGTGCGGGGGCGTGCTGCTGACGGCGCTGGTGCAGGGCGGGGTGGCCTGGCCGTGGCTGTCGGTGCCGTCGATCGCCCTGTTCGGTACGGGCCTGGCGCTGGCTGCGGTCGTGGTGTTCGTGGAACGCCGGGCGGCCGAGCCGGTCATCCCGGGCTGGGTGTGGCGCCGCCGGACGATCGCGGCGGTGAACCTGGCCCTCGGCGCGCTCGGGCTGCTGATGGTCGCTCCGACGGTGTTCCTGCCGACGTACGCCCAGTCGGTCCTCGGACTGGGCCCGGTGGCCGCCGGGTTCGTGCTGTCCGTCTGGACGTTGAGCTGGCCGCTGTCGGCGGCGTTCAGCCAGCACGTGTACCGCAGGATCGGCTTCCGCAACACGGCGATGCTGGGGATCGGTTCGGCGTCGCTGATCCTGCTGGCGTTCCCGTTCCTGCCGTATCCGGGTCAGCCGTGGCAGCCGACGCTGCTGATGCTGCTGCTGGGGGCGGCGCTGGGGCTGTTCCAACTGCCGCTGATCGTGGGCGTGCAGTCGACGGTCGGCTGGTCGGAGCGGGGCACCGCGACGGGCTCGGTGCTGTTCTGCCGGCAGACGGGCCAGACGGTGGGCGCGGCGCTCTTCGGCGCGGTGGCCAATGGCGTGCTGGCCGCACGGCTGGGCGGCGCGGGCGACCTGGACTCGGTGACACGGGCGCTGAACTCCGGCGGCACGGCACCGGACGCCACCAGGCGGGCCGTCGCCGACGCGGTGCACGCCGTGTACCTGGGGGCGTCCTGCGCGGCGGCGCTGGCCTTCCTGGTGCTGTTGCTGCTGGCGCCGAGGCGGTTCCCTGTGCTCAAGGACCCGGCGTGACACGGGCGGCGACCGGCAGATGGTCGCTGCCCGTCGCGGGCAGGGCGCGGATGTGGACCACCCTCGCGGAGCGGGCCATGACCTGGTCGATCCGGGCCAGCGGCAGTGCCGCGGGGAAACTGAGGGCGAAACCCCGCTCGGCCGCGTTCAACCGCGAGGTCAGCGGGGCCAGTCCACGGTCGTCGACCGTGCCGTTGAGGTCCCCCAGCAGAATCACCGTCCGCGCCCTCTCCGCGGCGATGACCTCCCCGAGCAGCGCGGCGCTCTCGTCACGCCGGGCGGACGCGAGGCCGCTCGCCCGGACCCGGACCGAGGGCAGGTGCGCGACATAGGCGGCGAGGTCACCGTGCGGCGTGTGGACGACGGCCCGCAGCCCCCGGTTCCAGGACTCCGTCACCCCCCGGGGCCTGATGTCCACCAACCGCTCACCACTGAGCGGATACCTCGACCAGAGTCCGACGGTCCCCCGCACCGCGTGGTACGGGAAGTCCCGGGCGAGCGCCCTCTCGTAGACCGGCAGCGCCCGGGGCACCAGCTCCTCCAGCGCGATGAGGTCGGGCTCGGCGTCGGCCAGGGCGCGGGCCGTGCCCGCCGGATCGCCGTTCTCGTCGCTGACGTTGTGCTGCACCACGACCAGGTCGCGCCCGCCCGGCTCCGGCTCGGGCAGCAGCAGCCCGCCGAAGTGGTACGTCCACACCGCCACCGGCAGCAGCAGGACCACCAGCGCGAGCGCCGACCGACGCAGCAGGGCCAGCCCGAACAGCACCACGACCACCGCGCCGAGCCAGGGCAGGAAGGTCTCCAGCAGACTTCCCACGCGCCCCGCGGAGTTGGGCACCGCCCGGTGGAACCCCACCAGCCCGGCCGTCAGCACGGCGAGCCCGGCGAGGACCCGCCCGCGCGCCGCCGGCGCCCACATCGTCGAGGTCACACCTCCCAAGACGATCAGCGGGGTAAATCAGTTTCGGCCGGGGCCCTCGGCCCTCCTATCCTGCGGCCATGGTGAAGCTGGAGCGGCTGCGCGCCGATCACGCCGACGCGCTCCTGGCCTTCGAGCGGGAGAACCGGGAGTACTTCGCCCGGTCGATCCCGGACCGCGGGGACGCCTACTTCGCCGACTTCCCCTCCCGGCACGGCGCGTTGCTGGCCGAGCAGGACGCCGGGATCTGCCACTTCCATGTCGTCCTGGACGACGAGGGACGCCTGGTCGGACGGATCAACCTGATCGACGTCGAGGACCGTTGTGCCGAACTCGGCTACCGCGTCGGCCGACGCGCCGCGGGCAGGGGCGTCGCCACGGCCGCGGTCGCGCAGGTGTGCCGGGTGGCCGGTACGACGTACGGGCTGACGTCCCTCGTCGCCGTCACCACCCTGGACAACCTCGCCTCCCGGACCGTCCTGGAACGCAACGCCTTCACCGTCGAGGCGGACCTCGTCGTGGACGCCCGGCCCGGCATCCGCTACCGGCGTGCGCATCTCGGGCACTGACAGGGCGGGAAGCGGCCCGCGAGGTCGAAGGGCGTGTCCTTCCGGGAGGGCTGGTACGTCACTGTGGGTCCCCATGTCCGGCCGCTGTCGCGTGAGACGCGGAGCGTGAGAGCCGGGCCGGGGAGATCGCCGTGCGTGTCTTTCTGCTGGTCCACCTGCTCCATACCGACGCCTTTCACTTTCCGTGCTGTTGCATGCACACAGTGACGTCATGATCGGTACGCTCGGAAGGTGGCTCAGCGTGACAACGGCGTCGGCACGGAGGGGAGTTGCACGGGTGGCGATCGAGGACAACCCGCGTTCGCGGGAGCAGTACGGGGCGGAACTGAAGCGGCGACGGGAGGCGGCGGGCCTCACCCAGGAGCAGCTGAGCCAGCGTGCGGTGATGTCGCGGACGCACATCGCGCATATCGAGGGGGGCCGGCGGAGGCCGGATCCGGAGGACGCGCTGCGGTTGGATCAGGTGTTGGGGGCGGGTGGGTTCTTTGTGAACTTCCTGCCTGCGTTGGACGGGAAGAAGGTGGCGGAGCACTTCGCGGAGGCGCTGGAGTTCGAGGGGCGGGCTATTGCCATCAAGGAGTACGCCCCCAATCTGGTGCCGGGCCTGCTGCAGACAAAGGCGTACGCGTACGAGGTCCTCGGCACCGGATATCCGCGCCCGAGCGACGACGAATGCGACAAGCTGGTGTCCACCCGGATGGAACGGGCTCGGATCCTGAACACGTTCCACTCACCCGAGGTGTGTTTCCTCCTCGACGAAACTGTCCTGCGGCGGGTGGTGGGCGGCCCCGCCGTAATGTGCGAACAGCTAAGGCACATCGCAGAACTGGGTGCGAGCCGCCGCGTTCGGGTCCACGTACTCCCGTACTCCGTGGGCGCCCACGCTCTTCAGGAGGGCTTCGTCTCACTCATGTGGTTCGATGATCTCCCGCCTATCGCCTACGCAGAGGGCATCAAGAGCGGCCGTATCCTGGAGCTTCCGTCTGAGGTACGGACGTGCCAGGAACTCTACGAACAAGCCTTGGGCGACGCACTGTCGCATCGAAAGTCCCTGGACTTGCTTCGGTCCGTCGCGGAGGATTACGAGCATGAAGAGCAGCGAGCCGACCCTTCCTGACGCCTCGGAACTGCGGGGCTGGCGCAAGTCCAGCTACAGCGGGGGCAGCAGCGGCAACTGCCTCGAAGTCCACGACACGCCGCTCCCCACCACCCACGTCCCCGTCCGCGACAGCAAGCACCCCACCGGCCCGGCGATCGTCTTCTCGGCGTCGGCGTGGGCGGCGTTCGTGGCCCAGGTCGGCTAGTCCTCCTCCGACGCGAAGGCGTTGCGCAGGTCTTCGAACAACGATGGGTCGCAATGACGCAGGCGGGTCCTCCGGGCGGTTTCGAGGATCGCCCTGGCGATCTGGTGAACCGCGCGTTCGTAGACATCGCGCCGCTCGGACGCCATCAGCTCCAACATGCCCTGCTCACCATCCATCTGGCCCTCTTCACCATGAAGGGGTGAGAGTCCGAAGGTGGGTGCCGGCATGTGTCTGGGGGCGGTAGGTGTCCACAACACCGGCACGATTGCCGAGTGCTCGTAGTGCCCGGTACGGCCCTCCCGCTGTTCACGCCGGCGGAAGGCGTCCCACTCCATGCCGCACCAGGCACTCCTGAAGTATCGGGGCGAGTAGAGCGGGACGAAGACCTGGGCCCTGGCAAGCGCTCGCTTCATCTCCGCTTGCCAGTCGACGCCCAGGGAGAGCGTCATGTCGAAGAAGCCGAGGTCCTCCTTCGGGATGTCGGTAAGGGCGGCGAGATGCTTGGTCAGGTCCGTGAAGAAGCGGTGCTCCCGGCTGCGGCGTCCGGCAGGAGCTTCGGGATGGCGGGCATAACTGAGATAGAAAAGTGGTCGTGGCCGTGCACGGTCACGCAGTGCCGCTCCTTGCGGTGGGGGCGTTTCCGCCACCCTCTCGATGAGTTCGGGTGTCACACGCTGCCTCGCTGTGGTGTCGCCGCGCGACACGACGATGGAGTGCAGCCGCCCGTCACTGTCGAACAGCACCTCTCCGGGAACGGCTTCGTGCAGCCCCGAGAAGGCGAGGTCCGCGACGAGCATCGGCTGCCCCGAGTGACGAGGGTTG
The DNA here is from genome assembly GCF_053594495.1 of Streptomyces sp. NPDC001920. Taxonomy (NCBI): domain Bacteria; kingdom Bacillati; phylum Actinomycetota; class Actinomycetes; order Kitasatosporales; family Streptomycetaceae; genus Streptomyces; species Streptomyces sp. NPDC001920. The sequence goes on along the minus strand of NZ_JBSFEP010000016.1, from coordinate 66,020 downwards.
TACGACAGTCTGCCCATCGCGTGCTCGGTGAGGGGAGAGACTTCCGCCACTTGGAGAACGGCCCTGCTCAGTACCAGCACGAGCAAGCCGGGGGCCGCACGGTGCGTGGTCCAGGGGTGCGCCGTAAGGGTCTGGCCATCCCTCAGGTGGACTCGGAGAGGGCGGGAGCCCGTGCCGATGCCAGTGGTGAGCACGGTGTTCGGGCCCACCGCGACACCGGTACCGACGAATTCGCCGCCCATGGTGATCCACACGAGGGAGCCCATAAGTCGACGGGCACCTTTGCGGTCCATCAGCGTCTCGACAGCGAACTCCCGAGCCGACGTGTCGCCCTTCGTGAGCGTCGAAGCGGCGTGCGCCAGTGCCGCCGGGCTCGTCCCCACGAGATCTACCAGGGCGGCCAATACCGCTCGGTCCGCAGGCCAGTTGCTCCGGTCGCCGACGAACAGGTCCGCCAGGTAGGTCACTGCCTTCTCCTGGGAGGGTGCCAGCAGAGTCATCCGCAGGTGCACGTCTCCCGGCCACCGTGCCCCCTCGTCACAGGTCACCAGGAGGCTGCCGAACCCCTCCGGCGGGAGGCACAGCTTCTCCCACCCGATCGGATCACCGGGGGCGGACCGGAACGTCGCTGAGGTGACTCCGTCATAGACCAGCAACCAGTCGGGGTGGCGCGTCAGATGTTCCCGCAGGTCGACCAGTCGCCGGGCGGGGAAGGAGTGCCGCCCTTCCCCCGTACCAGGGACACCGAGGTCGTCGGCGAGTGCCGTGAGGTCTTCCAGCAGAGCCTCACGGCTGTGCGCGCGGATCCACCTGACCAGCGTGAAGGCTCTGCCCAGCCGTTCGGCACAGTTGGCGGCCAGTGCCGTCTTCCCCACACCCGCGGCGCCCTCGACCACGCACGTCCTCCTGGCCGGTGTCGGAGGATCCTCTGAGTTCAGGAGTGCCCGCGCGACCGCTGCGCTCTCTCGCCGGAGCATGAAGAACTGCGGCTGCTCCGGCACCAGGCTCGGCACCACCGCCCTCTCCCGCCGCGGCACCACCTGCCCGTCCCCCCGAACCGACAGGCGCAGCGGCTCAGCAAGGTCCGTCCGCTCGCCTTCCCACCTCCGGCGCAGCCACGAGAACCCGCGGCGCCGCCGCTCCCGTGGCCGCGTGACCTCCTCGGCGTCCCGCCGGGCTTCCCCGAGCCCCGCCGCACGCCCCCGCGTCAGCCGCGCCGCCACCTCCCCGTAGTCCCCGCCGACCCCGCCGATGACCGCCATCGCGACCTCCGCGAACGCGCGGCTGCCCTCGGGCAGTTCGAGGCCGTCCAGTCCGCCGTTCTCCTCCACGGCGGCCACCAGCGCCCCGAAGTCCGTGACCCCGCCGAACGTCGCCGCGACCCGCTCGCTCACGCCCTCGACGACCCGCTCCAGCACGCGCAGCGACTCCGTGCGGGTCAGCCGGTCCAGGAGCGCCTCGCGTACCCCGTCGCGGAAGTCGTACAGCACGCAGTCGGGGTCCTCGCCGGGCTCGGCGGGCGTGCGGCGCACCAGGAGACCGGAGAGGAAGATCTCGGCGAGGTGCATCGGTGTGGAGGCCGGGAGCATGGTGCGCTGGACCAGCCGCATCACCGGCAGACTCAAGGGGGCGGCGGCCAGCAGCCGTACCAGCGCGAACGCCTCCGGTGAGTAGCCCTCCTCGAACCGCTCGATCCGCTGCGCCGGTGTGTTCGGCTCGTCCTCCGCGTCGGCGGGGGCCGGGCGTTCCACGACCGTCAGCGGTACGGCCCGCAGCGGCACGGGGTCCGTCGTACGGCCGGACACCAGCCGCGCCCAAGGAGCAAGCCAGTCCCCGGCGACCTCCAGGGCCGGCAGCCACCGGATCCGGGCCCGGTCCGCCTCGCCCGCCCGGCCGCGCGCGATGCCCGGCAGCGGCCCCGACGACCGGACCTCGATCACGGCCCGCCCGGTGTCCGTGCCCCGCGCCCGTACGGGTACGGCACGCAGCGCCGTGCGGTGCCACAGCCGGCTGGGCAGCACCTGGAGCGCGGCGACGGGACGCCGTACGGACCAGTCGGCGAGGGTGTCGGTCAGTTCGCCGCCGTACCAGGCCGGGCCCACGCCGTCCGTCAGGACCAGCACCGCGCGTCGCCCGGCCGGATCCGCCAGGGACTGCTTCCAGTGCCGGGTGGGCGATGCCGCCTGGGCGCCTCGCCGGAACGGAGCCAGTGTCGGCTCCGTCCCGTCGGTGTTCAGTGCCCAGGCGCGTACGTCGGCGAAGGCCCCGTGCCGGGCGAGCAGGGTGCGCAGTTCGTCGGCGAGGCGGTGCCACACCGTCATCGTGGCGCCCGTGTCGACCAGCAGGTCGACGGAGAAGCGGCGTTCGGTGGCGGGGCGCAGGATCGGCAGGAGCAGGCCGGTGTCGCCGGAGGCCGCGGCGGTGGCGGCCACGTCGAGGGTGCGGGTACGGGTGGAGGGCACCGTCTGGCGCAGTGGGCGCAGTGCCCGGGTCAGGGCCAGCGCGTCGGTGAGGGCCTGCGGCTGGGCGACCCGGATGGCGTGGGCGCCGCCGGGGCGGACGGAGCCGGTGCCGCCGGAACCGCCGGGCAGGTGGAGGCGGGCCGAGGGCGGTTCGGGGGCGGGGTCGGCGGCGGGCGGGACGTCCGGCGCGGGCGGGGAGGGGGGTGGGGCGGCGGGAGGGGGCGCCGTGGGATCGGTGCCGTTGCCGAGGAGCGACCAGTCGACGGGGCCGAGTCCGCTGAGCCGGGCGATCCACAGCACGTCGAGGGCGTCACCGGCGTCGGGCGCGCCTCCGGCGTCGAGAAGCCGGGCGAGTTCCTCACGCAGCACGTCGGCCTGCGCGGCGGACTCTGCGCCCGACCCCGCTCCCTCGTCCCCGGACACGGTCTCCTCGTCCCCCGGCACGCCCGGCCTAGCCCCGGTCCAGCGGCCGCAGCAGGTCGTCCCCGAGCAGGGACCGCCCCTCTTCGGTGTGCCACAGGCCCCGTTCCGCCATGAGCAGTGCGTTGAGCAGTTGGTCGTTGGCCAGCGTGCCCTCTTCCCGCTGCTTGGTCAGGAACTGGGCGATGATTTCGGCCCGTACCTCGGCGGATCCCCTGTTGTCGCCGACTCCCGGCTCGCCGAGGTGTGCCGCGACCATGCCGGTGAGCTGGCCCTTGTCCGCCGGTCCGATCTCCAGCCGGACGCAGCGGCGCAGGAACGCCATCGGGAACTCGCGCTCCTCGTTGCTGGTCAGCACCACGAACGGGAACTCCGCACAGGCCACTTCGCCGCCGTGGACGTCCGCCGTCGTGCGGTCGGCGGTCATCACCGTCTGCCTGCCCCTGCCCAGCCGGGCGAGTTCGGGGATGACGAACTCGCCCTCCTCGAAGACGTTCAGCAGGTCGTTGGGGAAGTCCATGTCGCTCTTGTCGATCTCGTCGATGAGCAGGACCCTGGGCCGCGTCCAGGGCAGCAGCGCCGTGCCCAGCGGCCCGAGCCACAGGTACTTGCCGATGTCCGGCGGCTCGGGCGTCCCGCCGCCGGGGCTTCGCAGGGCACCGGCGTTGCTCAGCCCGGCGTCGTAGAGGCGGCCCACGGCGTCGTACTCGTACAGCCCGTCCTTGAGGGTCGACCGGCTGGTGATCGGCCACCGCAGCACGGGCCCGAGCTTCAGCTCGTGGGCGACGGCGTAGGCGAGGGTGGACTTGCCAGTGCCGGGCTTGCCGGTCAGCAGCAGCGGCCGGCGCAGGTGCAGGGCCAGGTTGACGAGGTGTTTCTCGCGCAGGCCGACCTGGTAGGCCTCGCCCTGGCCCCGGCGGCCGAGGTGACGGCGTTGGGCGTCGTCGGCCGGGACCTGCGGTGGGTCTGCGGGCTCGGCGCCCCCGTGCCGGAAGGCCCGCCACGGGGGCGCCTTCGGCAGGTCGTCGAAGCCGTCGTGCGGGGTGCCGGTCCCCTGGTAGACCCACCAGTCCTGCGTCTGCGTCATGCTGCTCCTTCGCCGGCGCCGCGGGTGCCGGACATCGGGCTGTCCTGTCTGCTGAAGACGCACGTCGGGTCGTCCCACAGCAGGGTGATCTGCTTGCCCACGCTTGCCGGATCGTGGCGCTTGCGCTTGCGCACCTCCAGGACGCTGTCCGGCAGTTCGGCCAGCTGGGTGGGAGGCCGGCCGTCGCGCAGCTCGTCCAGGAGGGCGGCGGGGTCGCCCGCGTCGCGCCGCCAGACCATGACGGGGATGCCGTCCTCCAGGAGTGCGTCGAGCACGGCGTCCCGGATGAGCGGGTCCTCGGGGTCGTACGGGGAGCCCAGCCCGAGGCAGGCGAGGTCCGTGTGGAGCCGCAGCCAGTCCTCGACGTCGGAAGGGTCGGTCAGGCGCAGCGGCTGGTACTTGCTGTCGGGGCAGTCCCAGGTCACGTCGGGGCAGTCCCCGTCACCGCACGCCTGCGTCCCGGTGGCGTCGGGGCTCATCCAGCCGATGCGTTCCAGAGCGTCACCGGGCGGGCAGTCGCGGTCCAGGGCCGCCCAGCGGCGGCGCCACTCCTCGTGCAGGAAGTCGTCCTTGTAGCGCCTGAGGGAGCGGACGACGACCTGGCACCTGCGGCTGAGGGGCCGGCCGGACGAGCCACTCGGCCACAGCTCCACCGGATGGCCGAGCAACGAGTCCGGCAGCAGGAACTCCACGCGCCGGTTCACGTCCCAGTCGGCCTGCTCCTGAGCACGCCAGGCGGCCAGGAACGCGTGCCCGTGCGCCTGGAGCTCGTCACCGGTGAAGGGGCCGGGCGAGGGCCATGAGCAGTGGAAGGCCGGTTTGTCTCCCGTGACGCCCTCGTAGTGGAAGCCGCGCAGCGAGTACCGGCGCTGGGTGTACGGCAGGTCGCTCGGGGCGTCCTCCTCCTCGACCCGTATCTGGATGACGACCTGCCGCTCGCCCGTCGACCGCAGGCCGTCGCCCGGCGGGCAGTGGTCGTCGTGACCGCCGCGCGGGGCTGCGGCGATCAGTGCGCCGAGTCGGTCGCTGCGGCCCGGCTCGGCGTCGAGCAGGCGCAGGAATCCGAGAAGATCCGCACGCCGCGGGTCGGGGACGGAGGCGGAGACCGGCTCGCGCGCGTCGTAGAGCCGGAACAGCACCTGCGGGAGGGCCGGGCCGCAGTCCAGCGGACGCCCGGCTGTCCGCCGGGCGCCGACGTACCGGATCGCCGCGGCCTGCCCGAAGTCGTACGCGTGGGCGCGCAGTTCCTCGACGAGACGCAGCATGAGGTCGCCGGGCACGGGTCCGTCCGGCCGGATCAGCGCGGTGGCGGCGAGGTTGAACCAGGCGGCGCCGATGTCGTCCGGCCGCAGCTCCAGCAACGCGTCCCGCAACTCCCTCAGCTTCCCGGTACGACGGGCGGCACGCACGATGGCGCGCACGTGTGTGCGGGGCTCCGAGGACTCGGGCACGGGCATGGCGTGATCGAGGCCCATGTGTCCACCCGTGATGAGCAGCAGTTCCTGCCGTACGCCGAGCTGGTGCAGTCCGTCGGTGGCGAGCAGGATCTCCACCAGCTGCCGGTCTGCGTTCGAGCGGCGGACCCGGTACGCCCCGCCGAGACCGGTGAACCGCCGGCGCCAGGGGCGCACTCACGACCCCCCGAGCGCCAGTCCGGACGCGACGAGCAGGTCCCGTACCCGCTGGGTGCCGATGTCGTCCGGCGCGATCTCCTCCAGGGCGACGTACATGGCCTTCAGGGCGGCGTCGGCGGTCAGGGTGGTCCGTCGGATACGGCGTTCCAGTGCGCGCAGGTGTGTGCGGGGGTCCGCGGACTCGGGGACGGCGAAGGGGCCTTCGAGTCCCAGGGACTCGCCCATGATCTCCAGGAGTTCGTACCGGTTGTCGAGCCGGTGCAGCGCGGGGCACCCCAGGAGGGCGTCGACCAGGTCCCTCCGCTCGGGGAGCACGAAGGTCGCGGGCGGTGGCTGGGTGGCCGGCACCGGCGCGGGTGCGACGACCGGCGCGGGCAGCCGCAGCGGCGGGGCGGTATTGGCCGGTTCACGCGGGGGGAGCCGGGGCACCGGTCCCAGCTCGGGCACCGTCTCGTACGGCTGGTTCGTCAGCAGCCGCAGCAGCGCCTCCGTGCCCGGGACCGTCAGCTCGTCCACGGCGTAGCGGGTGTGGGTGCTGCCGCCCAGCCACGCCGGCAGGTCGGCGGGGGACCCGCCGGGCAGGACGACGGGGACGATCTTGTCCAGCGCGGCGTCGGGGTCCTCGTACACCAGGTTCCGCAGCAGCCGCGCCTCCCACTGCACCCCGGCGCCCTCACCGGCCCCGGCGTCGCCCTCCGCGCGCCTCTTGTACTCGGGTGAGGCGACGACGATCACGTGCCGGCTGTCCCTGATGCCGCGCAGCATCCACAGCGCCCAGTCCTGACGGCGCTCCCCTGCGGGGAGGTCGAGGTCGGCGTCGATCCCGCAGCCACGCAGGAAGTGGTAGAAGTCCCGGACGTGTTCGATGTGCTTGTCGTCGTCATGGGCGTACGAGATGAACACCCGCCCCGCTGCCGGCCCGTCACTCATGTGGCCTCCCCCTTGCCTCTCGCGCACCACGACGAGTGGGTCCATGATGACTCACCAGGAGCTGCAGGGGGGCGCGTTCGAGGAGGTGGCCGCACGCCGTCACCCAGGGCCCTCCCTCATACGACTCCAGGGGCCGAGCCCGCCTCCGGCAGCGCGCCCCGGGACCGTCCCCGGGCGTCTGCCGCGGTCATGGACCTCGACAGGCGTATCGCGATGGCGGCGGGGCCGGACGCCTCTGGTCCACCCACGGCAGGTCACCGGACGTAGCGCACCGATCGCCTCCCGTGACCGTCCCGCGCAGTGCAAAAGTCGAAGTTAACGGGGGTAACACTGCAGGTCAGACACAACTTGATGGAGAAAGCGCATACCGACCACTCAGTTCGATGAAACCCTCGCCTTTTCGTTTACCCCGAAGTAACGTGCGTGGCTCGCCCTCCCCCCACCTCCCTGCGGTCCGCCGCACCGGACCCGCACCACGCAAGGAGCACGGGATGTCCCCGTCCTACGACCCGTCACCACCGCACCCCTTCGGGCCGGGTGACCCCGCACCGACGTACCCCACCTACCCCTGGCAGCCCCCCGTCCCGCCGGAGCCCCCCTCACCCCCACGGCACCGGACCCCCGACCACCCGCGCCTGGGCCACCACAGCGACCTGAGGATCCTGCGCACCGCCTACCGGTGGCAGCGGCGCGTGGCGACGCTCACCGCGCTCGGCTACTTCACGCTGTTCCTGATCCTGTCCGCCGCCGCGCCCGGGTTCATGTCGAGCACGATCACCGACGGACTGCCCGTCGGGCTGCTGCTCGCGCTGATCCAACTGCCGGTGACCTGGCTGGCGATCTGGCTGTACGAGCACACCGCCCGCCGTCACGTCGACCCGCTCGCGGACCGCATCCGCAAGGAGGCCGCGCTGGAAGCCAAGCGCGAGGCCGGCACGAGGGGGACGCGGCGATGACGAACTTCACCGGAGACGCGCAGGCGATGTCACTGGTCGCGTTCTGCGCCGTGGCCACGATCACCTTGCTGCTGTGCGTGATGACGGGCCCCGACCGGGACGACCTCGACGAGTTCTACACCGGCTACAGCTCCCTGTCGCCCATGCGCAACGGCCTGGCGATCGCGGGCGACTACATCAGCGCGGCCACCGTCCTGGGCACGACCGGCGTGATCGCGCTGTGCGGCTACGACGGCATCGTGCTCGCGCTGAGCACCGCCCTGTCGCTGATGCTGCTGATGTTCCTGCTGGCCGAGCCCCTGCGCAACGCGGGCCGGTTCACGATGGGCGACGCGCTGGCACGCCGTATGCCCGGCCGGGGCGTGCGCATCGCGGCATGCGCGGTGACCCTGGCCGCGCTGGTGCCGCTGATGCTGGTGCAGCTGGCCGGCACCGGGCAGCTGCTGGCGTTCATCCTGGGCTTCACGGGCGAGTCCTTCCAGACCGGCTGCATCATCGGCCTGGGCGTGCTGATGATCAGCTACGCGGCGATCGGCGGGATGAAGGGCACGGCCCTCATCCAGATCCTGAAGATCGTGATGCTGCTCGGCTCGGGCGCCGTGGTCGCCGTCCTGGTGCTGGACCGCTTCGACTGGGACCCGACCGCGCTGTTCGACGCGGCGGCGCGGCAGAGCGGCGTCGGCTCGGCGTTCCTGGAGTCGGGACTGCAGTTCGCGGGCGGCCCGTACCCCCGCCTCGACATGATCAGCTCCCAGCTCGCGGTCGTGCTCGGCGGTGCCTGCCTGCCGCACATCACGATGCGCATGTACACCGCGAGCGGTGCGCGTCAGGTACGGCGTTCGATGTCGTGGGCGGTGTCGAGCGTGGCGGTGTTCGTGCTGATGATCACGGTGGTCGGCTTCGGCGCGACCGCGCTGATCGGCCGTCAGGTGATCGCCGGGGCGGACCCGCAGGGCAACACGGCCTATCTGCTGGGCTCCAGGGCCGCGTTCGGCGCCGAGGTCTCGACCGCGGAGACCCTCCTGTTCACGGCGGTCACCACGGCCATCTTCCTGACCGTGCTCGCCTCGGTCGCGGGCATGATCCTGGCCTGCGCGAACTCGCTCGCCCACGACGTGTTCGCCCCCCGGCTGCGGGAGCTGTCCGGGCGCCGTGAGATGACGCTGGCACGGCTGTCGGCGCTGGCGGTGGGCGTCCCGGCGATCATCCTGGCGACGATGGTCCAGCACCGCAGCCTCCAGCCCCTGGTGACCCTGTCCTTCACCCTGGGCGCCTCCGCCATCGCCCCGGCCCTCGTCTACAGCCTCTTCTGGCGCCGGTACACCCGGACCGGGCTGCTGTGGACGCTGATCGGCGGCTCGGTGGTGGTGCTGGCGCTGATGCCGGGGACCAACCTGGTCTCCGGGTCCCCGATCTCGGCCTTCCCCCACGCCGACTTCAACTGGTTCCCGTTCACGACACCGGGGCTGGTGTCGATTCCGGCCGGATTCGCCCTCGGGTGGCTGGGCACGGTCCTCTCCGGCCGGCAGAAGACGGAGGAGCAGCGGCGGGAGTACGAGGCAGTGGAGGGGTGGATCCTGGCGGGGGCGGTGCGCAGGAGCAGCTGACGGCCTGGAGAGGGGGCCGGCGACGGCGACTACGGCACCCGCCCCGCGGGGCGACGGGCAACGGCGACCGAAGACTGCGGCCCCCGGCCCGCGGGGCGGCGTTCGCTGGCGGTGGTCACTCCCGGACCTGCCCCGTCAGCGCCGTCAGGCTGTTGCGCATCTGCCCGATGTGCGCCCGCACCTCGTCCCACATCGTCTGGTGCTCGCGCAGCACCTGCTCCGTCTCCCGGGCGATCTGGTCCGCCTGCTGCCGGGCCTCGGCGAGCACCTCCGCCGCGCGTGCCCGGGCCCGCTCCTGCAACCGCTCCGCCGAGGCCTCCGCATCCGCCACCGCCTGCTTCGCCGCGAACAGCGAGGCCTCGGCCCGAGCCACCCGTTCCTCCTCCGCCAGCTCCAGGGCCGCCAGCCGCTCACCGGCCTCCCGCTCGACCTCCGCCAACCGCTGGGCCTGCTCCTTGGCGTACTCGGCCTGCAACCTGGACGTGCGCTGGCGCACCTCGCGCAACAAGCCGAGTTCCTCCCCGCGCCCCTCCTTCACCGCCCGCCGGGAGGAGATACGGATCTCGCCCGCCTCGGCGCGGGCGGCGCTGACCCTCTCCCGGGCGTACGCGTCGGCTTCGGCGCTCACGGCCTCGGCGTGCGCCTGCGCCGCCTCACGCACGCGGTCCGCGTGCGCCTGCGCCGCGTCCATCAGGCGCTGCGCCTCCTGCCGCGCGCCCTCCCGGACGACCGCGGCCTCCTCCTGCACCAGCTCGAAGATCCGGTGCGCGCGCTCGCCGAGCGTCTCGTACGTCTGTGGGGCGAGCTGCGCCACCACCTCCCGCAGCCGCTCCGCCTCGGCGTCCATCTCCTTGGCCAGCACGGTGAGCCGGGCGGCCCGCTCCCAGGCGGCGTCACGGTCGCGGAAGAGGGCTTCGACGTAGGCGTCGACCTGTTCGGGACGGTAGCCGCGCCCTCGCACGACCACGAAGTCGTGCCGCGAGACCGGTGCGCCGCTCATCCTGGGACCCCTTTCCGCCGAACGGATGCGAAATGATGATTTAGCGCACATCTTGATGTATCGGGCAGAACCGTTCATAACGCGACACTCCGCGCGGACCGTTCGGCTGGCTCCGAGGCAGCACGAGAAGCGCAGGTGAGAAGGGGTGCAGGCCGGAGACGGACAAGGGAAGCGGCCACCGGCACGCGGAGCACAGGGCTCGGACGCCGCGGTACGCCGCCTCCCCTGCGCACACGAAAGGGCCGGCCTCGGTCGTACAACCGAAGGCCGGCCCTTTCCCGCCGCCCGCCCGCCGCCCTCAGCGGCAGCGGGGCCGCGACGTCACCGCACGAGGGCGGACGGCGTCACAGCAGCCCGTCCCACATCTGCTCCAGCAGCACCGACCACCAGCTCTCCGGCGAGCCGAGCGCCGCCGGGTCGAGCGCGGCGAGCTGGGCCTGGAAGTCGACGGTCCAACGACCCGCCTGCTCCTGGTTCAGACCGAAGCGCAGCCGCCACATCCGGCCGAGCAACGCCAGACAGCGCTGGAACTCGGGCAGCCCCGTGTTCACGAACTGCGGCGGCACGGGCGCACCGCCCGGCCCCGCCTCCACCGGCACGGCGACGATGTTCGCCGTCCCGTACTGCACACACAGCGCCCTGCCGAAGTCGCTGCCCATCACCAGGTACGAACCCGCGTCCGACGCCGGCTGCACCCCCCGCTCCTGCGCCAGCTCCGCCAGCGTCGGAACGGGCCGCCCCGGCTGGGCCTGCGCCCAGAAGAACGGGCCCATGTCCATCGGCAGACCACCGACGACCAGGCTGTGCGCCACGACCGGCGGCACGCCCTGCCGGGACACGGCGGCCTGCTCGAACCGGAAGATCCCCGGCCCGAACGCCCCCGCCAGCTCCTGCGCCACGGCCTCCGGCGGAACCGGCGGCACCGGCTGCACCTGCGGAAGCGGCGCACGCACCGGCGCAGGCCGGGCGGGACCGTCGGCCACCTGGTGCAACTCGCCCTGGTGCGCGAGCAGTTGCCGCATACCCTGCTGCCGGCTCGCGTGATCCGTGCCGTACGGCGCGATGGACGTGATCCGCGCCTGCGGCCACTGCTCCCGGATCATCCGCGCGCAATAGGCGCCCGGCAGCTCGCACGACTCCAGCTCGGTGTGCAGCTCCAGCACCTGGTCCGGGGGCACGTTCATGCCCCGCAGCTCGTGGAAGATCTGCCACTCCGGATGCGGCATACCCGGTGCCGAACGCCGGATCAGCTGCTGCTCCGACCCGTCCTGCGCGCGGTAGCGCAACACGGCCTGGTAGCCGGGACCGACGGTCGGCTGACCGGTGGGCTGCTGCGGGTAGCCGTACGCCGGGGGCGGCACCGCTCCGGGCTGCCCGGGCGGCTGGGCGACGGCGCCGGGCGGCGCGGGGGGTTGGGGAGCGCCGGGCGGCATGCCGGGAGGACCGGGCGGGGTGGCAGGGCCGGGGACGGAGGGGGCGCCTGGTGCGCCGGGGGGCGCCGGGACACCGGGAGCGCCGGGCATGCCGGGAGCCGCCGGGACACCGGGAGCGCCGGGGGCCTGCGGTGGCAGAGGCACGCCGGGGCCGCCGACCGGCGGCGCGGCCAGCACCGTCTCCGCATGGTGCACGGCACCTCGGTCGCCGCCCACGGCACCCTGGGCGCCCTGCCCACCCGGCATCCCGGGGGCACCCGGAGGGCCGGGCGGGTTGGGAACGCCGGGCGGATTCGGCGCGCCAGGCGCACCGGGCACACCCGGAGGCGGCGGCGGACCGCCCGCCCGGCCCGGGTCGGCGAACACGGTCGCGGCGTGATGCACACCGCCCGGAGGCGTACCACCGGGCGCACCCGGCGCATGCGGAACACCGGGCGGATTCGGCGCACCGGGCGGACTCGGCACACCGGGCGGACTCGGCACACCGGGCGGCTGCGGAGCCCCCGGCCCGGCAGCGCCCTCAGGCCCGTCGGGCCCCAAGGCCGACACCATCTGCGTAGGAACGTACCCACCGGCGGGCGCACCCGGAGCGGCCGCCGGAGGAGGCGTAGCGCCCACCCCCGGACCCCCCGCACCCGGCGTCCCGGGCGGGCCCGGCGGCGGAGGCGGCGTCGCCCCGGCCCCCGGACGGCCCACCGGAGGCGCCGCCTTGCTCGTCACCGCGTCGGCGATGTCCCCGGCGTCCGGCCCGACCGGCTGCCCGACCCGCGAGCCGTACGACGGCGCACCCGGCGGAGGCGGAGGCGTGGCACCCGGCGGAGGCGTGGCACCCGGCCCCGGAACCCCGGCAGGCGGCGTACCCGGCACGCCCGCACCCTGCGGGTAGCCGTACGACGACCCACCCCGCGTGCCCTGCGCACCCGGCGCGTTCGGGTCGGCGAGCGCCGGCTCCACCGCCGTCGGCGGAAGCTGACTACCACCCGACATCAACGCCGTCCTGTCATCCGGCGCCACCGGCGCGGGGGCGATGTCGTCAGCGCTCAGCGGCGGCGCGAACACCGTCTCCGGCAACGGCACCGAACGGTCCTCACCCGCATCGGCGTTGGTGTCCGTCCCGGCCCAGGGAGTCGCCCCGTCAGGCACACCGGGCACCCCCGGCGCGGGAGCGGCCGAAGACCCTCCCGTACCGGCAGAACCGCCCCCCGCCGGCACCCCGCCCTGCGTCTCGGCAAGCGCCCCGGCAGCGGAATCCGAACCAGCGGAATCCGAACCACCCATCCGATCCGCCGCCTCCTGCAACCACTCCGGCGGAGTCAGCAGGAACGACGTCTGGTTCAGGTCCACCCGAGCCGGAGCAGCCGGCGCCGGTTCCGCGACCGCGTCCGCACGGCCGTACTCCTCCTCGTACCGGCGAACGACCTCACCCACCGGCAACGCAGGCCACAGCGTCGCCTCCCCGCTGTCCCGCGCGATCACCAGCCGCTGCTCGCCCCCCTCCGAACGCGGCCCGTCCGCCCGGTCCTCGGCCCACACCACGAACCCGAGCTCGAACTCCCGCACCCGCACCTCACGATGCTGGTACGCTGGCACATCCCCGTTGATCCACTCTTCCGCGCGCTCCTGCGCCTGCGCGAACGTCACCATCGCGAAGCTCACTCCCCCACAGCCGCGGCAGCCACGGGCACCGCACGCGCGAACCCACCGTCCACCATCAGATTCGCCACCGTCTCCAACTCCGGCGGAGAACCCGCCAGTCGGGACAGAAACGCGTCGAAGTCCTCACCGCACGGCAGCAGCAACCGCTCCACCCGCTCCGCCGGCGGCCACGACGGCTCCACATCGCGCACGTCGTCGTACGAGCAGAACCACACCGAACCGATCCGGTCGCCCTTCACCTTCACGGCCAGCAACCCGCCCTGCACGAACCCGACACCCAGGTAATCCTTGGTCAGATGGTCCCGCAGGCACTTGTTGACATAGACCAGGTCGTTGACCGCCGCCTCGTCCCGGACCGTGAACAGCGGCTGGTCCACCAGCAGACCCAACTCCGGGTCCAGCGCCGTCCCCACGGGAGCACACCCGCCCGCCGCCTTCAAGAACGACCGATACGCACCCGGCAGCCGGTACCCGAGGTCCTCCTCCACCCCCAGCACCTGCGACTCCGTCACCGCCACACCCGACTTCGGCAGCCGGAAATGCGCCGGCCGCGTCTCCTGCAACGGCCGCGTCCCCCGCTTGTCCTGGTCCACCCCCGACGTCGCTATGCCACCGTGATGCCGCAGCAACGCCTTCACCTCGACCGGCACCAACTCCAGCCGCCGCGAACCCACCACGTGATGCCACGTCCAGCCGTGCGGCGTCGCCACCGCCGGCACCGTGTCCCACAGATCGTGCCCCGAAGCCGCAAGCGCCGCGTTCGCCGACACATAGTCCGTCAGCCGCAACTCGTCGACACCGAAACCCTCCGGCGGCTCCGCGATCTCCGCCGCAGCCCGCGCATACGGTGAGAAGTCGGGATAACCACCCTCGTCGACCCGTACTCCTCTCGGGTGACGGGCCGCCCGGACCGGATCCGGGAAATGCACGACCTGCCCGGCGTAGGCCGCGTTCGGCGGCGCGGCTCGCTGCCCGAGCCGACCTGTCGTCATGGCGGTTGCCCCCTGCGGCGTCCTGATACGGCCCGCCACGACCACTCTCGGTCACAACGGCCTCGTATCCACTGTCTCTCTTGCCTCCACGCGTCACCGCATGGAAAGCGGTGCCGACAGCCTATGCGGTACGACGACACCGGTCACCGGCACCGGCCACGACCCCTCCGCCTCCGTGACCAGCCGTCACCTCGCCGTGACAGCCCGCCCAAACCCGGGCGTGTCGCACCGCCCCAGCTTCCGCACCCACCACGCCATTTGGCACTCTGTGACGTCCGAGAGCATGCCCGGGGGATGCTCAGGAGGGGATGATGAGCATGAACGTGACGCAGACAGGCCCACACGCCGCGAGTTCCGGCGACCCCCGCATCGGCTGGAGCACCGCCGAAACACCCCACGCGCCGACCCTCCGGCACCGCCGCGACGGCATACTCCCCACCGTCGCCGCCGCCCTCTCCGTACGCGGCGCCACCCTCACCGGCACCGCCGCCCGCGGCGACCAGCCCCCCGCCCTGCACCACCTCGTCCAGGACTTCCTCGACACCCTCACCAGCGGCCAACGTGACCGCTTCACCGGCCGCTGCGCCGAAACCATCCTCATCTCACGCCACATCGCCACCGCGGACGCCGCCCGCAGCAAACGCGCCGCCCGCAAACCCATGACCAACGGCGAAGCCCGCAAAGCCCTCAAACAGGCCAAGCTCACCGCCCGCCGCATCCGCGAGGACGGCGACCCCCTCCACGGCAGCTTCGCCGCCCCCTGCCGCGCCTGCACCGCCCTCAGCGCCCACTTCGGCGTCCGCATCATCGACCCCACGCCAGCCGACGACTGACCCCCACACCCCGGCCCTACAGCACCCCGCACACCGCACACCGCACAGGCAACAGACGAACGAAGGGCAGATGCACACCGACCGCACCTCCACCACCCGCTTCCCCGTCCCCGTCGACGCCGCCCTGCGCGCCGCCGGCTGGCAACCCGGACGCTGGGACATCAAACAAGCCGAGATCTGGGCCGACACCCTGCGCGAACACACCTCACCCGCCGGCCACCGCCACACCGTCTTCCCCGCCGCCGTGGAAGCCTGGGCCGAATTCGGCGGCCTGCGCCTCACCCCCACCGGCCCCGGCCGCCAGGTCGCCCCCGCCAACCTCCACTTCGACCCCCTCCACGGCCTCCACATGGCCCGCACCCTCGGCGACCTCGGCCGCGCCCTCGACACCCAGGTCTGCCCCCTCGGCGCCGAAACCGACACCCAGGCCCTCCTCGCCATCGACACCGAAGGCCGCGTATACACCCTCGACCACACCGGCGACTGGTACCTCGGCCCCGACATCGACCAAGCCCTCACCGGACTCGTCGTAGGCATAGAACCGGTACGACTCACAGCAGGCTGAACCCACCCCGCACCGGACCGAACCCGCACCGGACGAAACCCCCAACGCCCCAGCCCAGCACTACACCGCCGGAATCACCGCAGACACCCGAAAACCACCCGCGTCCGTCGGCCCCGACACAAACACCCCGCCCAGCGCCACGACCCGCTCCTTCATCCCCACCAGGCCATTACCCCCCGACGGCAACCGCGCCGACGACGCCGACGACAACTCCGGCGGCGGCTCGTTCTCCACCTGCATCGCGATCTCCGACACCCGATGCGCGAGCCGCACATACGTCTTCGCCCCCGCAGCATGCTTGTGGACGTTCGTCAGCGCCTCCTGCACCACCCGGAACGCCGTCTGCTCCACCTCCGGCGCATACGAGCGCGACTCCCCCTCCACGGACAGATCCACCACCATCCCCGCAGCGGCCGACTGCCCGATCAACTCGTCCAACTCCGACAGACAAGGCCCCTCACCGGCCCCCTCGTCCCCACCGGACCGCCCCCGATCAGCGGCGGCAGCCGCAGCGGCCCCCACCGCCGCCAGCGGCACCACAGCCCGCTCCCGCTCCCCACCACCGGCACTGCGCAGCACCCCGAGCATCTCCCGCAACTCGGTCAACGCCTGCCGCCCCATGTCCCCCACCAGCGCGGCGTTCTTCACCGCCTTCTCCGGATCCTTGCGCGCCACCGCCTGCAACGCCGCCGCATGCACCACCATCAGACTCACCCGATGCGCGACGACGTCATGCATCTCCCGAGCGATCCGCGTCCGCTCCTCACCCCGCGCCCACTCCGCACGCTCCTCCGCCCGCTCGGCCAGCAGCTGAAGCTCCCGCTCCAGACTGTCCGCCCGCTCCCGCAGACTCTCCATGAGCCGCCGCCGCGCCCCCACATAGAGCCCCAGCAGCAGCGGAGGCGCCGTCAACCCGATCGCGGTGGTACCGGAGGCGAACGGAATCACCCAGTCCCCGAACGTCAGATTCCCCCGCGCCACGTCCTGCCGCACCCACACGAACGTCACGATCAACGTCCCCACGAACGACATCCCCGCGAGCGAGGCGATGATCCGCCGCGGCAGCTCCGACGCGGCCAGGGTGTACAGGCCGACGATGCCCATCAGGAACCCCATCTGGGCAGGCATCACCGCGATCGACACCAACACGACGGCGATCGGCCACCGGCGGCGCAGCACCAGCACCGACCCGGCCACAACCCCGAACACCACCCCCGCGGCCACCGGAATCCCGGCATCCCCCGCGAACCGAACCCCCTCGGCCCCGCACTCCAGCGCGGACGCCACGCCCAGCCCCACATCCAGCACGGCACTGCGCAACCTGCCCCACCACCACGGTCCCGCCCCCGGTGGCGGGTTCCCGGCGTGGTCTTCCCCCGTCGTGGTCATGGCTCCAGCCTACGGGCGGGCGCCCCCGGTTTTCCGGCGACTTTTACGGACTGGCCTACACCACAGCCCGTGACCGGGCACGCACGAAACAGCCCGAAATCCCTCGAACTGCTGAACCAGCCCACGTTCGACCCAGGAAGCGATCATTCCGGCTGGACGGTATGCCCATGGCACATTCAACGGGCAAATACGCCGACTTCGAGGGGCTGCGGGAGCAGGCGGCGACACTGCGGCGCGCGGGCCTCAGCCGGCGCCAGATCCGCGACCGACTGCACGTCGACAACAACGACATCCTCAACCGCCTCCTGGAGGGCGAGCCCCCACCGGAGTGGACGAAACGCCCGAACGCGAAGGACGACCTGAGGGACCGGGCGAGGGAGCTGCGACTCAAGGGCTGGACGTACGACCGGATCCAGGTGGAGCTGGGCTGCTCGAAGAGTTCGATCTCCCTGTGGGTACGGGATCTGCCGAAGCCGCAGCGGCGTGATCCATCGGAGCAGGCGAAGCTGGCGGCGAGGAAGAGGTGGGAGCACGAACTGGCCGTGCGGGACGAGGAGCGGCAGCGGACCAAGGCGGCTGCAGCGGCTGAGGTCGGCGCAATGACACCCCGCGATCTATTCATGACCGGCGTGGCCCTCTACTGGGCCGAGGGCGCCAAGGACAAGCCGTACGCGAGGCGCGAAAACGTCCAGTTCGTCAACAGCGACCCGGGCGTGATCCGCATCTACCTGGCCTGGCTGGATCTCCTAGGCGTTGACAGCGAACGTCTTCGCTACCGGGTCATGATCCACGCGACCGGGGACGTTGAAGGAGCCGAGCGCTACTGGGCTGAACTGGTCGGCGTGGATGTCTCGGCCTTCCAGCCAACGACGATCAAGAAGCACAACCCCAAGACGGTCCGCAAGAACGTGGGCGAAAACTACCGGGGATGCCTCGTAGTCAGCGTGCGGCGGTGCGCCGACCTGTACCGCCGCATCGAGGGGTGGTGGAGCGGAATCGTTCTTGGCATCCAGCCAGGCTCCGGTAAGGTCTGATGCAGCGATCCGCCGTAGTGTAATTGGCAGCACGACACCCTTTGGAGGTGTTCGGTCTAGGTTCGAGTCCTAGCGGCGGAGCTGCTCTCGCGGGCCCTGACAGCCAAGTCAGGGCCCGCTCCCATGTCCCCCACGAAACGCCCCGGTATCCTGCGGATGTCACCCACCCTCTCCACAGCCGAAGGGCATCCCGTGAGCGCCATTCGCCCGGCAGCCGTCGTCGTTCTCGCAGCGGGTGAGGGCACCCGTATGAAGTCGGCCACACCCAAGGTCCTGCACGAGCTGTGCGGACGCAGCCTCGTAGGCCATGTGCTCGCCGCCGCAGGCGAGTTGCAGCCCGAGAACCTCGTCGTGGTCGTGGGGCACGCACGTGAGCAGGTCGCCGCGCATCTCGCCGAGATCGACCCCGGTGTGCGGACCGCGGTCCAGGCGGAGCAGAACGGTACGGGGCACGCCGTACGGATGGCCCTGGAGGAGCTCGGCGGTGCCGTCGACGGGACCGTGGTCGTCGTCTGCGGGGACACTCCGCTGCTGTCCGGTGAGACCCTGACCCGCCTCGCTGCGACCCACTCCGCCGACGGCAATGCCGTCACCGTGCTGACCGCCGAGGTGCCGGACGCGACGGGTTACGGCCGGATCGTGCGCGACGGTGTCTCCGGTGCGGTCACGGCGATCGTCGAGCACAAGGACGCGACCGAGGCGCAGCGGGCGATCCGGGAGATCAACTCGGGGGTTTTCGCGTTCGACGGGCGGTTGCTCGCGGACGCGCTCGGGAAGGTGCGGACCGACAACAGCCAGGGTGAGGAGTATCTGACCGATGTCCTGGGGATTCTGCGGGAGGCCGGTCATCGTGTCGGTGCTTCCGTTGCGGGTGATCACCGGGAGATCGCGGGGATCAACAACCGGGTGCAGCTCGCGGAGGCGCGTCGCATCCTCAATGACCGGTTGTTGACCCGGGCGATGCTGGACGGTGTGACGGTGGTCGACCCTGCTACGACTTGGGTGGATGTGACGGTCACGTTCGAGCGGGACGCGGTGGTGCATCCGGGTACGCAGTTGCAGGGTTCCACGCATGTCGGTGAGGGTGCCGAGGTGGGGCCGAACAGCCGGTTGACGGATACGCGTGTGGGTGCCGGTGCCCGTGTGGACAACACCGTGGCTTACAGCTCTCATGTCGGGCCGAACGCGTCGGTGGGGCCGTTCGCGTATCTGCGGCCGGGTACGCGGCTGGGTGTGAAGGGCAAGATCGGTACGTTCGTCGAGACGAAGAACGCTTCGATCGGTGAGGGTACGAAGATCCCGCATCTGTCGTATGTCGGTGATGCGACGATCGGGGAGTTCTCGAACATCGGTGCCGCGAGTGTGTTTGTGAACTATGACGGACAGGACAAACACCACACGACGATCGGTTCGCACTGTCGTACCGGTTCGGACAACATGTTTGTGGCTCCTGTCACGGTCGGGGACGGTGCTTATACGGCTGCCGGCTCTGTGATCACGAAGAATGTGCCGCCCGGTTCGCTGGCCGTGGCCCGTGGCCAGCAGCGGAATATCGAGGGTTGGGTGGCTCGTAAGCGTCCGGGAAGTGCGGCCGCGCGGGCGGCCGAGGAGGCCTCTCGCCGGGGTGAGCGGGAGGACTGACCGGAAACCGGTGCGTCAAACACGGCGTACCGTGATAAGTGCAGACCCGCACCCCACCAGCTGAGACGGCTTCCCGCTGCTAGTCGGGACGGCCTGCTCGACACCCAGCTGCGACACCTCTGAGGAGACAGTGCTGTGACCGGGATCAAGACGACCGGCGAGAAGAAGATGATGTTCTTCTCCGGCCGCGCCCACCCCGAGCTTGCCGAGGAGGTCGCCCGGCAGTTGGGTGTCGGGGTCGTCCCGACGAAGGCGTTCGACTTCGCCAACGGCGAGATCTATGTGCGGTATCAGGAGTCGGCGCGTGGTGCGGACTGTTTCCTGATCCAGAGCCACACGGCTCCGATCAACAAGTGGATCATGGAGCAGTTGATCATGATCGACGCGCTGAAGCGTGCGTCGGCTCGCTCCATCACGGTGATCGTGCCGTTCTACGGTTATGCGCGCCAGGACAAGAAGCACCGTGGGCGTGAGCCGATCTCGGCGCGTCTGATCGCGGATCTGATGAAGACGGCGGGTGCGGATCGCATCCTGACCGTGGATCTGCACACGGATCAGATCCAGGGTTTCTTCGACGGCCCGGTGGATCATCTTTTCGCTCTTCCGCTGCTGGCGGACTATGTGGGCGCCAAGGTCGACAAGGAGAAGCTGACGGTCGTTTCGCCGGACGCGGGGCGTGTGCGGGTGGCGGACCGTTGGTGTGACCGGTTGGGTGCGCCGCTGGCGATCGTGCACAAGCGGCGTGACAAGGACGTGGCGAACCAGGTGACCGTCCACGAGGTCGTGGGTGAGGTCAAGGGCCGGGTGTGTGTCCTGGTGGACGACATGATCGACACTGGTGGCACGATCTGTGCGGCCGCGGACGCGTTGTTCGCGCACGGGGCGGAGGATGTCATCGTGACGGCGACGCACGGTGTGCTGTCGGGTCCGGCGGCGGATCGGTTGAAGAACTCGCGGGTGAGCGAGTTCGTGTTCACGAACACGTTGCCGACTCCGGGTGAGCTGAGCCGTGATCTGGACAAGCTGACGGTGCTGTCGATCGCGCCGACGATCGCGAGTGCGGCGCGTGAGGTGTTCGAGGACGGTTCGGTGACGAGCCTGTTCGACGAGCAGTAGAGATCCTTTTGGGTGCGGCCTCCTGGTCCGAGTAGACTGCTGCAGTTGCTCGGCGAGGGAGGCCGCATCCGTGTGTTCGGGTGTCGGTGGTCCGTTATCGACGCGCTCTTCGTAGCAGGCCGTTCGTGGCCGGGTGACCACGTCCGTTTCTACTTCTACGAGGAGTGATCCACATGTCCGAGGTGAAGCTCAGCGCCGAGACGCGCACCGAGTTCGGTAAGGGTGCCGCGCGCCGTATCCGTCGTGACAACAAGGTTCCGGGTGTGCTGTACGGGCACGGTTCGGACCCGCTGCACCTGACGCTGCCGGGTCACGACCTGCTGCTGGCGCTGCGTACGCCGAACGTTCTGATCGCGCTGGACATCGACGGCAAGACCAACGAGCTGGCGATCCCGAAGGCTGTGCAGCGTGACCCGCTGAAGGGTTTCCTGGAGCACGTGGACCTGCAGCTGGTCAAGCGCGGCGAGAAGGTCACGGTCGAGATCCCGGTGCAGACCGAGGGCGAGCTGGCCCCGGGCGGCAACCTGCTGGAGCACGTCCTGAACGCGCTGCCGGTCGAGACCGAGGCGACGCACATCCCCGAGGCCGTCACGGTGTCCGTGGAGGGTCTGGAGGCCGGTGCCTCGGTCCTGGCCAAGGACATCGCGCTGCCGAAGGGCACGACGCTGGCCGTGGAGGAGGACGCCGTCGTCCTGCAGGTGCTGGCCGCGCAGGCCGAGGAGGCCGCTGAGGGCGAGGCCGCCGAGGGCGAGGAAGTCGCCGAGGCCTGATCCTCGGTTCCGGCAGGGGCGTGTTCCTCGGCTCTGTCATCGGTTTGTCAGCCGCTGTTCCCGATGGGGGCAGCGGCTGGCGCGTATCAAGGAGACATGGACGTGACGAGCGACCCGAGCGCGCCTTGGCTGATCGCCGGTCTGGGTAATCCGGGGCCCGACTACGCGATGAACCGGCACAACGTGGGGTTCATGGTGGTGGATCTGCTGGCGGAGCGGATCGGGGGGAGGTTCAAGCGGGCGGGCAAGGCTCAGGCGCAGGTCGTGGAGGGGCGGATCGGGCCGCCGGGGCCGGGCAGCCGTCGGGTGGTTGTGGTGAAGCCGATGTCGTACATGAATCTGTCGGGTGGGCCCGTGAACGCGCTGCGGGATTTCTACAAGGTGCCGGTGGGCAACATCGTGGCGGTTCATGACGAGTTGGACATCGATTTCGGCACGCTGCGGTTGAAGCTGGGTGGTGGCGACAACGGGCACAACGGGTTGAAGTCGATGACGAAGGCGATGGGTTCGGACTATCACCGGGTGCGGTTCGGGATCGGGCGGCCTCCGGGGCGTATGCCGGTGGCGGACTTCGTGTTGAAGGACTTCTCCTCCGCGGAGCGCAAGGAGCTGGACTATTTCGTGGACCGGGCGGCGGACGCGGTGGAGTGTCTGGTGATCGAGGGGTTGGAGCGGGCGCAAAGCACGTACAACTCCTGACTTGTCCGGCTGCTCGAACAGCAGAAGTTGACCGGCAGTAGGGGCATGGCCAAGGATCGCGGCCATGCCTTCTGCCGTTGTCTCCAGTCAGGGCGCTGTGACCGCGTTGCGGTTCGGTCGTTTCGCGGCGATGGGTACGGTCGCGATGCTGATTCTGATCGCGGGTGTGTGGGCGTCGTGGGGCAGCGCTCAGCATGTGATGCTCACCAAGGGCCGGGAGCGCGGCACGATCGTGGTGGCGCGGTGTGGTGCGGACACGTGCCGTGGGCCGTACACGCCGGTGTCGGCGGGGTCGCAGCCGCGGCGGTCGGTCGTCATCGCCAAGAACGTGGCCGTGCGGACGGGGGAGACGTACACGGTCGTGGTGAAGCCGGGCAGTGACGCGGTGGTGCGGTCGGGGCCGGCGGGTGTTCTGTACGCGTGGGTTCCGTTCGGTGGTGCGTTGCTGCTGGCGTCGGTCGTCGTGGGGGGTGGGTTGCGGCGGACGCGGGGCGCGTGGGTGCTGGCGGGGGCGGGTTTCGCGTTGCTCACGGCGGCGTTCGTGACGGTCTGAGGGTCTGCGCCGTTCTTGTGGTGTGTGGAGGATCTGTTTGTTGCCGGTTCGTGATTGACCGGCGGTCAGTCCGGGCTGGAAGCTGAGCCGCCCCCTCCACATCTTCCCGTTCCTTCTCGAAGATGGACTACTGCCTCATGCGTACCCTCACCCGCGTCGGCGCCCTGTCCGCCGTCGCCGCGGCCGCGGTTCTCTGCGGTCCGACCGCCGCACACGCCACCCCTCCCGGGGACAACGGCACCGTCAAGATCCATGACGCCTCCACCGGCGAGGAGCTGCGCAAGAACGAGCCGCACGTGTGCGAGTTCTATCTCGACGCGTTCGGTTTTGACAGCGTCCAGCAGGTCGACTGGCACATCGAGTCCTGGGCCCCGACGGCCGGCGTCAAGGGCGAGACCGTGAAGTCCGGTGAGATCACGCTGGACGGTGAAGGTCATGGCCGTACCGAGGACATGACCCTGCCCGACGGGCACTACAAGCTGTTCTGGAACTTCGAGGGCGAGCACGGCTCGGCCAAGCACAAGGTGTTCTGGACGGACTGCGAGGACGAGGAGGAGCCCGGCGCCACGACGACGCCGAGTGCGTCCGCCTCGGAGCCCGCCACGCCGAGCGCGTCGGCCACCGAGCCGGCTACGAGCCCGTCGGCGCCGGCCGAGGGTGCCGCGTCGCCGTCGTCGTCGCCGTCCTCGCAGGGCGGCGGGGGCGATCTGGCCGAGACCGGCAACGGTGCCCCGGTGGGTCTGCTGTCGGGTGCGGCGGCCGCTCTGGTGGCGGCGGGCGGTTATCTGCTGCTTCGCCGTCGTAAGGCCTGATGTTCCGCCTGTGACGAGGGGAAGGGCAGTGCCCCCGCGCTCGCTGCGAGCGCGGGGGCACTGCCCTTCCTGGTGGGTCCCCGTCCGGCGGGTCAGCCGGTGTTGCGCAGGCCCGCCGCCACTCCGTTGACGGTGAGCAGCAGGGCGCGGGAGAGCAGCGGGTCGACTTCGGTGCCGGCGGCCGCGGCGTCGCGCTGGCGCTTGAGGAGGGCGACCTGGAGGTAGGAGATGGGGTCCAGGTAGGCGTCGCGGATGGCGAAGGTCTGCTTGAGGACGGGGGCGGCGTCGAGGAGCTCCTTCTCGCCGGTGACCTTCAGGACCTCGGCGACGGTGAGTTCGTGCTCGGCGCGGATGGTGTCGAAGACGTGCTTGAGCTCGTCCGGCACGAGCGTGTCGACGTAGTGGGCGGCGATCCGCAGGTCGGTCTTGGCGAGGGTCATCTCGACGTTGGAGATGAAGTTGCGGAAGAAGTGCCACTGCTCGTGCATCTCGTCGAGCACGGTGTCGAGTCCGGCCTCGCGCAGGGCCTTCAGGCCGGAGCCGACGCCGAACCAGCCGGGCACGATCTGCCGGGACTGGGTCCAGCCGAACACCCAGGGGATGGCGCGCAGGCCGTCGAGCGAGACGCCCGAGCCGGGGCGGCGGGAGGGCCGTGAGCCCAGGTGCAGGTCGGCGAGCTGGTCGACCGGCGTGGACGCGAGGAAGTACGTAGGCAGGTCGGGGTCTTCGACGAGCTTGCGGTAGGCGGCGTGGGCGGCGTCGCTGACGACGTCCATGGCGGCGTCCCAGCGGGCGAGGGCCTCGACGGACTGGCGGGGCGCGGTGTGCAGGGCGGAGGCCTGCAGGGTGGCCGCGACGGTCAGTTCCAGGTTCTCGCGGGCGAGCGAGGGCACGAGGTACTTGTCGGAGATGACCTCGCCCTGCTCGGTGACCTTGATCTCGCCCTCCAGGGTGCCCCAGGGCTGGGCGAGGATCGCGTCGTGGGAGGGGCCGCCGCCGCGACCGACGGTGCCGCCGCGGCCGTGGAAGAGGCGCAGGCGGACGCCGTAGCGGTGGGCGACGTCGCGCAGGCGGCGCTGGGCGCGGTGGATCTCCCACTGGCTGGTGGTGATGCCGCCGAACTTGGAGGAGTCGGAGTAGCCGAGCATGACCTCCTGGACGTCGCCCCGCAGTGCCACGAGCCTGCGGTACGACGGGTCGGAGAGCATGTCCTCCAGGATGGTGTCGGCGGCCTTGAGCTCGTCGGTGGTCTCCAGGAGCGGGACGATGCCGATCTTCGCCCAGCCGGCGTGCAGGTCGATCAGGCCGGCCTCGCGGGCGAGGACGGTCGCGGCGAACACGTCGTCGGCGCCCTGGCACATCGAGATGATGTACGACTCGATGACCTCGGGTCCGAAGACCTTCAGGGCCCGCTTGATCGTCTCGAACACGCCGAGGGTCTTCTCGCCGGCCGCGTCGACGGGCGCCGGGGTGGGCGCGAGGGGACGGCGGGAGCGCAGTTCCTTCGCGAGCAGCTTGGCGCGGTAGTCGCGGGGCATGTCGGCGTAGCGCCAGGACTCCTCGCCGAGCCGGTCGAAGAGCTGGCCGAGGGCGTGGTGGTGGGCGTCGGCGTGCTCGCGGACGTCCATGGTGGCGAGCTGGAGACCGAACGCGGACAGGGTGCGGATGGTGCGGTTCATGCGGCCGTCGGCGAAGAGGCCGCCGCGGTGTTCGCGCAGCGAGGTCTGGATCAGGGTGAGGTCCTGCAGCAGCTCGCCGGTGCCGAGGTAGTCGCGGCCGGCCTCGTGCGGGATGTTCCTGGCCAGGCGGGTCTTGGTGTTCTCCAGCTTCTGCCGGATGCAGGTGGCCTTGAGCCGATAGGGCTCCTCGGCGTTCAGGCGCTTGTAGCGGGGGCTGATCTCGGGCAGGGCGTCGAGGTCGGCCTTGAGGGACTCCAGGAGTTCCTCGGTGGCGCCGGTGTAGCGGATGGAGTTCGACAGGAAGCCGCGCAGCTCGTCGATCATCTCCAGGGCGTCGTTGATGCCGTGCTCGTGCTGGAGGATGAGGACGTCCCAGGTCACCTGGGGGGTGACGTTGGGGTTGCCGTCGCGGTCGCCGCCGATCCAGGTGCCGAAGGTGAGCGGGCGGGTGTCGTCGGGCAGCTTGTGGCCGACGCGCTCCAGCTCGGCGGTGAGGTCCTCCAGGACGTCGCCGACGGCGCCGGCGTGCAGTTCGTCGAGGTAGTAGATGGCGTTGCGGGCCTCGTCGGTGGGTTCGGGGCGTACGACGCGCAGCTCGTCGGTCTGCCAGACGAGGTCGATGTTCTCGGCCAGTCGGGTGTCGTGGCGGCGGCGGTCGCCGTCGAGGACCGGGGTCTCCAGGAGGGTCGCGATACGCCGGAGCTTGTTGAGGACGGAGCGGCGGGCGGCCTCGGTGGGGTGCGCGGTGAAGACGGGGCGCACGTTGAGGTGCTGGATGGTCTGGCGCAGGTGTTCGGGGTCTGCGTCCTTGAGCCGGTCGGCCGTCCGGGCGAGGAGGCCGCCCTCGGCGGCGCGCCGGGCCCGCAGCTCGCGGCCTCGGTGGACCTGCTCGGTGACGTTGGCCAGGTGGAAGTAGGTGGAGAAGGCGCGGACCAGCTTGGCCGCGGTCTCCAGTTCGGTGCCGCGCAGCAGCTCGGCGGCGGCCTCGCCGTCCTCTCGGGTGAGGCGGCGTACCTTCTCGACGAGCTCCAGCAGCTCCGGGCCTTCCTGGCGGACCAGGGTCTCGCCGAGCAGGTCACCCAGTCGGCGGATATCGGCGCGCAGCTCGCTGTTCGTCGTCGTGGTCTGGTCGTCGGCACTGCTCACAGGTGCGGCTCCTTGCAGTGTTGAAGCTCGTCTGGGAGGGGAACCCGGACGGCGTCTCGCGCGGCGGGCGCCGCTTACGGAGCCGGACGTCCGGGAAGAAATCAGAGCGGACCGCGCTGTCCGACCGACCCCAGGATATGTGCCGGTCGGGACGCGCAGGCTCTGGGGCTCTTGCCGCCGGGCGACGCACTGCCATACTTACGATGCCGTAGGTTACGGAACCGTAGGAAGCACTGCACGGGTTCCCGTGGCCCGGTTGCCCTCTCCATCCACATACCCCCCAGGGGACGCGTATGACCAGTAGTTCCGACGTGATCGAAGACACCCCGAAGGTGCCCGGTCCGGACACCGACGCCGCCGAGGCCTCCGCCACGCTGGGCGGCGAGCAGAAGCGCTCCATCGAGCAGATCGCCCTCCTCCTCTTCATCACCGTCCCGTTCCTCGCGCTGCTGGCGGCCGTGCCGCTGGCCTGGGGCTGGGGGGTGAGCTGGCTGGACCTCGGTCTGCTGGTCTTCTTCTACTACCTGGGCTGCCACGGCATCACGATCGGCTTCCACCGCCACTTCACGCACGGTTCCTTCAAGGCCAAGCGGCCCCTGAAGATCGCCTTGGCGATCGCGGGGTCCATGGCGGTGGAGGGGCCGCTGGTGCGCTGGGTGGCCGATCACCGCAAGCACCACAAGTTCTCCGACGCGGAGGGCGACCCGCACTCGCCGTGGCGGTTCGGCGAGACCCTTCCGGCCCTGATGAAGGGCCTGTGGTGGGCGCACATCGGATGGATGTTCGACGAGGAGCAGACCTCGCAGGAGAAGTACGCGCCGGACCTGATCAAGGACAGGACGCTCCGGACGATCTCCCGCCAGTTCGTGCTGTGGACGGTGGTGTCCCTGGCGCTGCCCCCGCTGATCGGTGGTCTGGTCACGATGTCGTGGTGGGGCGCCTTCACCGGGTTCTTCTGGGGTTCGCTCGTCAGGGTGGCCCTGCTGCACCACGTGACCTGGTCGATCAACTCGATCTGCCACGCGGTCGGCAAGCGCCCCTTCAAGTCGCGGGACCGTTCGGGCAACGTGTGGTGGCTGGCCGTCCTGTCGTGCGGTGAGTCCTGGCACAACCTGCACCACGCCGACCCGACGTCCGCGCGGCACGGTGTGATGCGCGGCCAACTGGACTCCTCCGCCCGGCTGATCCGCTGGTTCGAGATGCTCGGCTGGGCCTACGACGTGCGCTGGCCGTCACGCTCGCGTATCGATTCGCGCCGTAACACCGGGGAAGGCGGCTCCCGGCACGGGAAGGAGCCCGTCAAGGCGGCATGATGGTCGCTGTGGCGACCGACTCGAGCAGCACCCCCAGCAACGACAAGCCGCGGCGGGCGCGCCGTACCCGGATGACCGGTGCGGAGCGCCGCCAGCAGCTGCTGGAGATCGGTCGTACCCTCTTCGCCGCGAAGGGCTTCGAGGGCACCTCGGTGGAGGAGATCGCGGCGAAGGCCGGGGTGTCCAAGCCGGTGGTGTACGAGCACTTCGGTGGCAAGGAGGGCCTGTACGCGGTCGTCGTGGACCGTGAGATGCGGCGCCTGCTGGACATGGTGACCAGCTCCCTGACCGCCGGCCACCCGCGTGAGCTGTGCGAACAGGCGGCGTTCGCCCTGCTGGACTACATCGAGGAGTACACGGACGGCTTCCGCATCCTGGTCCGTGACTCGCCCATCCCGCAGTCGACGGGGTCCTTCGCCTCGCTGATCTCCGACATCGCGACCCAGGTGGAGGACATCCTGGGCCGCGAGTTCAAGAGCCGCGGCTTTGACCCCAAGCTGGCCCCGCTGTACGCCCAGGCCTTGGTGGGCATGGTCGCGCTGACCGGCCAGTGGTGGCTGGACGTGCGCCGCCCGAAGAAGGCGGAGGTGGCGGCCCATCTGGTGAACCTGGCCTGGCACGGGCTGGACGGGCTGGAGGCGAAGCCGCACCTCATAGGGCGCCGCAAGAACTGACGCGCCTCGCCCCGCGCAGACCGGTGCCCCGCGCCGCATGCGCGGGGCACCGGTGCGGCTGCGCTCAGTGCTTGAAGGTGTCCTTGCCCTTCTCCTTGGCCTGACGTGCGTCGCCCTTCATCTGGTCGGCCTTGCCCTCGGCGGTCATCCGCTCGTTGCCGGCCATGCGGCCCATCGCTTCCTTGGCCTTGCCCTTGAGCTGTTCCTTCTTGGCCCGGGTCTTCTCTTCCTTCGCCACGTTCCTCACTCCTCGCGAGGGTCGACGTCGGTCTCTCGACACGGGTGACCTTTCCGCGACCGGTCAAACCGCGGCCCGCGATCTTCGGTCACCGGCTCCAGGAACTCCAGGCGGTTGCCGACCGGGTCGCAGGACCAAAAACCGCCTGTGCCCCGGCAGGTCCTCGTCCCGCTCCACGGGCGCCCCCAGCGCCTGCAGGCGGGCGCCGCACTCCTCGATCCCGGTGACCCGCAGCCCGCGGTGCGCCCTCCGCGCGGGCCGGAAGTCCGCGTCGGCACCGGCGTGCAGCTGGACGGCGCCGGTCTGGAACCAGCAGCCCCCACGGGCGGCGAGCACGCCGCGGCTCGGGGATCCCGGTCGTCCCGAGGACGCCCCCGCAGTACGCCCGCAGCCGCTCCCGCCAGCCGGGCGGTGCGGCGAGCTGGACGTGGTCGACAGCGGTGATCACGCGCGGACCTCCCGGCGGGCCACGGCGAAGATCCGGCGGAACGGGAAGGGGGTTCCGTGCCGACCCGCAGGATAGGCCTCCCGCAGGACCGCCCGGTAGTCGCGCAGAAAGGCCTCCCGCCGCTCGGGGTCGTCGGCCAGGGCCGTCAGCACGGGGCGCAGTCCCGTGCCCTTCACCCAGTCGAGGACGGGGTCCTCACCGGTCAGGAGATGCACGTACGTCGTCTCCCACACGTCCGTCGCGCAGCCCAGGTCGGCCAGGCGGGCCAGGTAGTCCTGCGGGCGGAGCACGGCGCCGGAGTGGCGCAGGGTGTCGGTGAGGCCGTAGCGGTGGGCGAGGTCGCGCATGAGGCGGTGGCTGGGGGCGTCGAAGTTGCCGGGCACCTGGAAGGCGAGGGTGCCGCCGGGACGCAGGCCCTCCACCCAGGCGCCGAAGCTCTCGACGTGGCCCGGCACCCAGTGCAGCGTGGCGTTGCTGACGATCAGGTCGTACGGCTCACCCGGCTGCCACGTCCGCACGTCGGCGTGGGCGAAGTCGAGGCGGCCGCCGCCCTCGGTCGGGCCCTCGTACTCGGCGTGGGCCTTGTCCAGCATCTCGGCGGAGTTGTCGTAGCCGGTGATGTGGGCGGTGGGCCAGCGCCGGGCGAGCAGGGCGGTGACGTTTCCGGGACCGCAGCCGAGGTCGGCGATGCGGGGCCGGTCCTGGGGCAGATCCGGGACGCGAGCGAGGAGGTCGGCGAAGGGGCGGGCACGGTGGCCGGCGTGGCGCAGGTACTGGGCCGGGTCCCAGGTGGGGGCGGCGGCAGCGGACATGGGCAGGGCCTCCTGTCTTCTCGCTCTCCAGCCTGCCCCCCAAGGTATCTTGACGTCAAGAGACTTCACGTCGACACAACCACTACACTGATCGTCATGGAGGACGAGGTCGATCGGCTGGTCGCAGCGTGGCGCCGGGAGCGCCCGGACCTCGACGTGGAACCGCTTGAGGTGCTCAGCCGGGTGAGCAGACTGGCCCGGCATCTGGACCGCGCGCGCCGACTGGCCTTCTCCGAGCACAGCCTGGAGCCCTGGGAGTTCGACGTGCTGACCGCGCTCAGGCGCGCGGGAACGCCGTACCAGCTCTCCCCCGGCCAGCTCCTGACCCAGACCCTGGTCACCTCGGGCACGATGACGAACCGCATCGACCGCCTCGCCAAGAAGGGCCTGGTGGAGCGCCTCCCCGACCCCAGCGACCGACGCGGAGTCCTGGTCCGCCTCACGGACGAGGGCCGCGACCGCGCCGACCAGGCCCTCGCCGGCCTCCTCGACCAGGAGCGCGCGATCCTCGCGGAGCTCTCACGCGCCCAGCGCGGCGAACTGGCCGCGCTCCTGCGCCAGCTGACCGCCCCGTTCGACAACATCCCCGGTTGAGGCTGGCGGGCCGAGCCCGACGGGTGGGCGGGGCGATCGCGCCGGGGGAGTCGTGGACGACGTCGGCGAGGGTGCCGTAGGGACCGCGTGGACGACCCCGGCGAGGGTGCCGCAGGGACCGCGACGGTCGAGGCGTCATGGACGACGGCGGCGAAGGGCGAAGCCGACGTCGGCGCGTCCGGCACCACCCGCCCGCCCTGCGCCCCGAAGCCGCCCGCCGGCGAGCCGGTTGACCGCCCCGTTCCACGACATCCCCGGAGCCGAGGCCCAAGGGCGGAGTGGACGCGCTCACCCCGACCGCGAACCCACCCCCCTCCTACGCCAGCTGACCGCCGCGCTCCACGACATCCCCGGCCAGATCGACCGGGCCGACCCCGGCGCGGCGGGCGAGGGCGACCGCGGCGAGGGTGGAGTGGACGCCGAGTTTGCCGAGGACGTTCTGCATGTGGGTGCGGACGGTGTGCGGGGACAGGAACAGGCGTTCGGCGACCGCCTTGCGGCCCAGGCCGGCCACCATGCAGCGCAGGACCTCGCGTTCACGCGGAGTCAGCGACTCGACCAGGCGCTCGCTCTCGGTGCGGTGCTTGCGGGCGGCCGTCAGCTCCCGCAGCACCCCGGTGAGCAGGGCGGGCGGCAGATGGGTCTCGTCACGCAGCACCCCGCGGATGACGGTGAGCAGCCGGGACAGCGAGCAGTCCTTGGCCACCCACCCGGACGCCCCGGCCTGCAGGGCGAGCGCGGCCCGGCGTGGATCGTCCTTCTCGGCGAGGACGACGATCCGTACGGCAGGCTGCGCGGCGCGGACGCCGACGACCAGCGAGATCCCGTCGACCAGCCCGTCCTCGCCCACCTCCGGAACGGGCACGGCCGGCCGGACCCCCGGCACGTTGCCGCCCAGGTCGGCGTCGACGAGCAGCACGTCGAAGCGCCGCCCCTCGGCGGCCGCGCGCTCCAGACTGCGCAGCGCGGCCGGGCCGCTGCCCGCGGCGGAGACGTCGACATCGGGCTCGGCGGCCAGGGCGGCGGCGAGCGACTCGGCGAAGATGCGATGGTCGTCGACGACCAGGACTCGGATGCGAACCACGAAACCCCCTTCCCCAAGCTCTCGAAGAGCAGGGGATACCCCATCGTCATGAGGACGACACCGGGAGACGAACACCGTCGCAGGCGCGACGCCCGAAGCAGGGATGGCCGCACGGCCGCCGCCGTGCAAGAACTGCTACCCCCCACTTCGGGTGCCGAACCCGACTGTCTCGCCCCCTGATCAGCACCGGCCCCCACCGGTGCTGTTCATCAGAGTACGGCCGGGGGCCACGAGCGGAAGGTAATTTGCAGAACTGGTTGTCCGACGCGTTTATGGTGAGCCGCATGTTTCGTCTAGAGACAGAAGTCGACAAATCGCGGCAGGATCTGCTCCGCCGCCGTCTGCGGGACACCAACACCGCGGCCTCCCCGGTGCTGCGCGCCCTGCGCGGAACCCCAGGTGAACGCGAACGCCCGCTCCACGTCTGGGGATTGGACGGCACCGGCGCCGTGGCGGGCGGCCTGGTCGGCCACACCTGGACCAGCTGGCTCCACGTCACGTACCTCTGGGTGGACCAACGCCACCGCGGCACCGGCCTCGGTTCGCAATTGCTCGCACAGGCGGAGCGCGTCGCGCGTGACGAGCGCGGCTGTGCTTCCGTGCGCCTGGAGACATGGGACTTCCAGGCGCCGGAGTTCTACAGGAAACAGGGATACGAGGTGGTGTGCGTGATCCCCGACTACCCGCCGGGGGTCACGGAGTACACGCTGACCAAGCGGCTGGGGTGAGGCAGGTCAGCCCACCCGCCGAGCGCCCGCCGCCGGCACCGCCTCGAACACGCGCGGTGCGGTGAGGCCGGCCGTGGCGAAGGCCTCCTCGACCGCCTTGGTGATGGTGTCGACGTCGGCCACCTCGGCCAGCACGATCGCTGAGCCGCCGAAGCCGCCGCCGGTCATGCGGGCGCCGAGGGCGCCGCTGGCCAGGGCGGTGTCGACGACCAGATCCAGTTCGCGGCAGGAGATACGGAAGTCGTCGCGCAGGGAGGCGTGGCCCTCGGTCAGGACCGGGCCGATCGAGCGGGTCTCACCGGACTCCAGCAGGGCGACGACGCGTTCGACGCGCTGGTCCTCGGTGACGACATGGCGCACCAGGCGGCGTACCTCCTCGTCGTCGCCGAGGCGGTCCAGGGCCGCGTCCAGGTCGTCGTAGGCGATGTCCCGGAGCGCGTCCACGCCCAGCAGCGCCGCGCCCTTCTCGCAGCCGGCCCTGCGCTTGCCGTACTCGCCCTCGCTGTGGGAGTGCTTGACCTGGGTGTCGACGACCAGCAGGCGCATGCCCTCCGCGGCCAGGTCGAAGGGGATCTGCTTCTGGGAGAGGTCCCGGGTGTCCAGGAACAGGGCGTGACCGGCCTCGCAGCAGGCGGACGCCGTCTGGTCCATGATGCCGACCGGGGCGCCGACGTAGACGTTCTCGGCGCGCTGGCACAGGCGGGCCAGCTGCCAGCCCCTCAGACCGAGGCCGTACAACTCGTTGAGCGCCAGCGCCACCACGACCTCCAGGGCCGCCGACGACGACAGGCCCGCGCCCGCCGGGACCGTCGAGGCCAGGTGGATGTCGGCGCCGGTCACCGCGTGCCCGGCCTCGCGCAGCGCCCAGACGACGCCCGCCGGGTACGCCGTCCAGGCCTTGTCCGTCTCGGGCGTCAGGGCGTCGGCGCGCAGTTCCACCACGCCGCCCTCGACGTCGGCCGAGTGCAGGCGCAGTACGCCGTCCTCGCGCCGGGCGACGGCGGCGACCGCGGTGTGCGGCAGCGCGAACGGCATGACGAAGCCGTCGTTGTAGTCGGTGTGCTCGCCGATCAGGTTGACCCGGCCCGGCGCGGCCCACACCCCTTCCGGCTCGGTCCCGTACAGCTCCCTGAACCGCTCGGCGACCGCGGCTGCCGTGTCGACGCTCATCCCCTGACCCTGACCTTCCCTGCTGAACCGGCCGCTGGGGCCGATGAGTTGACCGGCCGAACAGCCGTGGAACCTACGGCCGTCCGTACCGGCCGTAGACCTTAACCCGCGCGTCGCTGCGCGAACCGCCACGCGTCCGCGACGATCCCCGCGAGGTCCGCGCGGGACGGGGTCCAGCCGAGCCGCTCGCGGGCGGTGTCGGCGGAGGCGACCAGGACCGCCGGGTCGCCGCCGCGGCGCGGGGCCACGACTTCGGGGATCGGGTGCCCGGTGACCTGCCGGACGGTCTCGATGACCTCGCGGACGGAGAAGCCGTTGCCGTTGCCGAGGTTGCAGACGAGGTGCTCGCCGGGCCGGGCGGCCTTCAGCGCCAGCAGGTGGGCCTCGGCCAGGTCGGCGACGTGGATGTAGTCGCGCACGCAGGTGCCGTCCGGCGTCGGGTAGTCGTCGCCGTACACGGAGATCGCGTCGCGCCTGCCCTGGGCGACCTGGAGGACGAGCGGGATGAGGTGCGACTCGGGGTCGTGGCGCTCGCCGCAGTCGCCGTAGGCGCCCGCCACGTTGAAGTACCTCAGCGACACGGCGCCGAGGCCGTGGGCCGCCGCCTCGCCGGTGATCATGTGGTCGACGGCGAGCTTGGAGGCGCCGTACGGGTTCGTCGGCCGCGTGGGCGCCGACTCGACGATCGGCACCTGCTCAGGCTCGCCGTAGGTGGCCGCCGTGGAGGAGAAGACGAGCGTGCGCACGCCCGCCTCACGCATGGCGCCGAGCAGGGCCATGGTGCCGCCGACGTTGTTGTCCCAGTACTTCTCCGGCTTCACGACCGACTCGCCGACCTGCGAGAACGCGGCGAAGTGCAGCACGGCGTCGAAGGAGGAGTCCAGCCACTTGGCGGCGTCGCGGATGTCGCCCTCGACGAAGGACGCCCCCGACGGCACACCCTCGCGGAAGCCGGTGGAGAGGTTGTCGAGGACGACGACCTCCTCGCCCGCCTCGATCAGGTGCTGCGCGACCACACTGCCGACATAGCCCGCACCACCGGTGACCAGATACTTCCCGCTCATGAACTCGCTACCTCTCGCAGTCGCTCGGCCGCGCGCTCCGGCGGCACGTCGTTGATGAACACGCTCATGCCGGATTCGGAACCCGCGAGAAACTTCAGCTTGCCGGAAGTGCGGCGGATGGTGAAAAGCTCAAGGTGGAGCGCGAAGTCCTCGCGCACGACGCCCTCGAAGTCCGCCAGCTGCCCGAACGGCGCCTGGTGCCAGGCGGCGATGTACGGCGTGGGCGGCTCACCTTCCCCGAAGATCCGGTCGAAGCGCCTCAAGAGTTCCAGATACACCTGGGGGAACTCTGTGCGCGCCTCCTCGTCGAGCGCGAGCAGATCGGGCACCCGGCGCTTGGGGTACAGGTGGACCTCGTACGGCCAGTGCGCGGCGTACGGCACGAAGGCCACCCAGTGTTCACCCTCCAGGACGACCCGCTCACCGGCGAGTTCCCGTTCCAGGACGGTGTCGAAGAGGTTCTCCCCGCCGGTCGCGTCCTTGTGGGCCGCGACGGAGCGCAGCATCAGGGCGGTGCGCGGGGTGGTGAACGGGTAGGCGTAGATCTGCCCGTGCGGATGCCCCAGGGTCACCCCGATCTCGGCGCCGCGGTTCTCGAAACAGAACACCTGCTCCACGGAGGGCAGTGATGACAGCTCGGAGGTCCGGTCGGTCCACGCGTCGAGGACGAGCCGCGCCTGCTCGTGGGTCAGGTCGGCGAAGGACGCGTTGTGGTCGGAGGTGAAGCAGACGACCTCGCAGCGCCCGGAGTCACCGGCGAGCGAGGGGAAGCGGTTCTCGAACACGACGACGTCGTACGAGGAGTCCGGGATCTCGCTCAGCCGGTCGCCCTCGGAGGGGCACAGCGGGCACTCGTCGGCCGGCGGGTGGTACGTCCGTCCCTGCCGGTGCGAGGCGATGGCGACCTCGTCGCCGAGCAGCACGTCGTGGCGGACCTCGGAGGTGGTGACGGTCCGCTCCAGCGGACGGCGGTCGACGGCGTCGCGCACCGTGTCGTCACGCAGGTCGTAGTAGACGAGCTCACGACCGTCGGCCAGCTGGGTCGAGGTCTTCTTCACGGCGGACTCCATTTCGAGCCACTCAGGTCTTCCGAGGCTCCATCAAACAGAACTAAACACAGAGAAACACAACTCACCAGGTCAGTCAACATCACAATCAAACAAAGAGCATCACCGGGCATGTTCAATTAACGAACACAGGGGCGTAGGTTCCGCTCTGTATCGGTTCGCGAAACGAAGCGAGTACACATGCAAACCCCCACAATTCCCCCCACGTCAGCCCCCACCTCATCCCTCACCTCATCCCTCACCCCATCCCCCGTCCCATCCCCTGCTCCCTCCCCCCTCCACCTCGCCGCCGAGCTGCGGCTCCCCACGAACTGGCTCGACTACACGCTGCTCGGCATCTACTTCGTCGTCGTGCTGGGCATCGGTTTCGCCGCCCGCCGCTCGGTGAAGACCAGCCTCGACTTCTTCCTCTCCGGCCGCTCGCTGCCCGCGTGGGTCACCGGTCTGGCCTTCATCTCGGCCAACCTGGCCGCCACCGAGATCCTCGGCATGGCCGCGAACAGCGCGCAGTACGGCGCCTACACCGTGCACTGGTACTGGATCGGCGCCATCCCGGCCATGGTCTTCCTGGGCCTGGTGATGATGCCCTTCTACTACGGCAGCAAGGTCCGCTCGGTCCCCGAGTTCCTGCTCCTGCGCTTCGACAGGCCGGCCCACCTGCTCAGTTCGATCCTGTTCGCGCTGGCCGCGATCCTGATCGCCGGGGTGAACCTCTACGCCCTGGCGATCGTGGTCGAGGCCCTGCTGGGCTGGCCGCAGTGGGTGGCCATCGTCGTCGCCGGCTTCTTCGTCCTCGCCTACATCACCCTCGGCGGCCTGTCATCGGCCATCTACAACGAGGTCCTGCAGTTCTTCGTGATCCTGGCCGCGCTGATCCCGATCACCGTGCTGGCGCTGAAGAAGGTGGGCGGCTGGGACGGCCTGACGGACACCCTGACCAAGTCCCACGGCGACGACTTCGTCACCGCGTGGGGCGGGACGGGCATCGGTGAGGCCAACCCGCTCGGCGCGAACTGGCTGACGATCGTCCTCGGCCTCGGCTTCGTCCTCTCCTTCGGCTACTGGACGACGAACTTCGCGGAGGTCCAACGAGCCCTCTCCGCCAAGAACCTCTCGGCGGCCCAGCGCACCCCGCTGATCGCGGCATTCCCGAAGATCTTCATCGTCTTCCTGGTGATGATCCCGGGACTGGCCGTCGCGGCCCTGGTGCCCGGCTTCGGCACCGAGGAGTCCGGCTACCAGTACAACGACGCCATCCCGTACCTCATGGAGGGCCTGCTCCCCAACGGCGTCCTGGGCATCGCGGTGACCGGCCTCCTCGCCGCCTTCATGGCGGGCATGGCGGCGAACGTGTCGTCCTTCAACACGGTGTTCACGACGGACATCTGGGCGAAGTACGTGGTGAAGGGCCGGCAGGACGAGTACTACGTGCGCTTCGGCCGGCTCATCACCGCGATCGGAGTCCTCGCCTCCATCGGCACGGCGTTCCTCGCGCGCTCCTTCTCCAACATCATGTCCTACCTCCAGACGCTGTTCTCCTTCTTCAACGTGCCGATGTTCGTCGTCTTCATCATCGGCATGTTCTGGAAGCGGGCCTCGATGAAATCGGGCTTCTGGGGACTGCTCGCGGGCACCACGGCGGCCATGGTCAACTACTTCGTCCTCTACAAGCGGGACATCATCGACATCCCCTCCGACCAGGGCGCCAACTTCGTCTCGGCGATCGCGGGATTCGCTGCGGGCGCCGTCGTCATGGTGGCGGTGTCGCTCTTCACCGCGCCCAAGCCGACGGAGGAGTTGCAGGGACTCGTCTACGGCACGACCTCACCCGGCATGGCCGAGCCGCCGTCGCCCGGGGACGAGGCCTGGTACCGCAAGCCGGCGCTGCTCGGCTGGGGCGCGATCATCCTGGCCGCGGCCTGCTACATCCCGTTCTCGTTCTGACCGAGGGAGGATCGACAGATGTCCGAGCACTACTCCGACAAGGACGTACAGCGGGAAGTCACCGACCTGCAGGGCAGGTCGGCCACCGCCGCGAGGCTGTTCGACATCCGGCGGATCATCGGCGGCCTGTTCGTGGTCTACGGCGTCATCGTGACGATCGCCGGGATCACGGCGTCGGACGCCGACATCGACAAGGCGGAGGGCGTCAACATCAACCTGTGGACCGGGTTGGGAATGCTGCTCCTGGGCCTGTTCTTCCTGGCCTGGCTGAAGCTGCGTCCTGCCGCGCCGCCGACACCGGCACCGGAGGACGAAACGAGGGGGTGAGGGCGGCGCCCGGTTTCACGACCGGGCGCCGGCGTACGCGCTCTGCGGTGGTGTTCGGCCGGCAGGACACGATCCGGCGTGCGGCCCGTCAGGCTTCCGGCCCCGGGTCGCGGGCGGCCACCGGCCCCGCCCGATCCAGCAACCCCGTCCGCGCCGCCAGGGCCGCCGCTTCCAGGCGGGAGCCCACGCCCAGTTTCATCAGCACGCGTTGGACATGCGTACGTGCCGTCGAAGGGGCGATGCCCATGCCCGCCGCGATCAGGCGGGTGTCCTCGCCGTCCGCCACGCGGACCAGGACCTCGACCTCCCGGGGCGTGAGCATCGACAGCAACCGCTGGCCCTCGTCGTCGGGTTGGACCGCCGGGTTGAGCAGCTCGCTGAACGCCCCCTGCAGCAGTTGCGGCGCAACCGCCGCCTCCCCGGCCCGCGCCTTCATGATCGCCCGCTCGACGCCCTCGATGCGCTCGTCGTGCCGCACGTATCCGGAGGCCCCCGCCGCGAAGGCCGCCGCGATGCCGCGCGGGCTCGGGACCGGGCCCAGCACCAGCACCGCCACCTGCGGCCGTTCCCGCTTGATCTTCACCACCGGGTCGAAGATCCCCGGCTCGGCCGGAGTCGCCGTGCCCAGCAGGCACACCTCAGGAGCCCGCGTGATCACCAGCTCCGCCGCCCCCGCGGCCGGTGCCGCCGCGGCCAGCACCCGGTGCCCCCTCAACTTCAGTGCCGAGGCCAGCGCCTCGGCGAGCAATCGGTGGTCGTCGACCACCATGAGCCGCACTCCCATCGAGCAACCCCCCAGTCCCCCAAGTCCCCAGCCCCCTCCGCACGGGCGGAAAGAGCCCCCTCCCGACTCCCCCGGCCCTTCATGCCCCCGGAAGCTACACGCTTGTTCGACGTCGCGCTGCCCCTACCGGTGAGAAGTACCCCGGAGCGGCGGAATTTCTGCGTTTCCCCACATTCGAGGACGATGGGGCATCGATGTGCCGTGGCCTGAAATCCAATCCAGGATCCACCCCGAACCCCTACCAGCGACAGCCCGCACCCCGACCCGTCCCGCCGACCCAGAAGGCGGTGCAGGACTGGCACTCTATCCGGGCTGAGCGCTTCCCATCCCCCGGCAGCGACCATTGATCCTCACCACTCCGCAGGCCACTCCGACACGTTGCCCCCGGCCCCTCTGCTCATGGACAGGGCGCGGGTCAGGGGAGCCGCAGACGGCCTCGGAAGCCGGATGCTTCCGAGGCCGTCGTACGGCCGTCCCACATAGCGCAGGTCAGCCGAAGTCGTTCGCGCCGGGCGTGGGGCGAGTACCGATGGTCTCGTCATACGTCGGCATATTCGTGCCGTACGAAGCGCGCGGGTCCAGTGGTGCGTCGCCGGGCGTCCCAGCGATAGGTCCTGTGCCCGGATGACCGACGACACGACCTTCGCCTACGTTCGGCCTCAGCGCCGCGGGCATCTCGCCGGGCGTGGCCTGCGTCGCGGTGTCCGTGCCGGTCTTCTCGAAGTCCTGGGAGACCCGCTGGTCGTTCCACTCATGGCCACCCGCAGACGACCTGAGGTTGTCACCGCCGGCTTTAATGCGGGCGTGCAGACCGTTGAGCGCTGGATTCCAGCTACCGGCGATCTCCGTCAGGGCCGGCCCTATCGACCACCCCTTGAGTGAACCGCCCGCGGTGCCAGCCTCTTTGACGGCCTTGTCGGCCGGGCCCTTCATGGTGTGGGCGATGTCCTCGCATGCGCCGGCGGAAGCGCGTAACTCGGACGGGTCGACCTTGGTGTTCTGGGACATGTCGGGTTCCTCTCAGGCGGTCAGAACTGCTGCTGCTCGGCTCCTGGAGGGAGGAAGCAAGGGGTCGAGACGGAGAGCCGGAGAGTGCCGGGCGGGTTCACCGAGTCCGCGACGAGGAAGGTGCCCTCCTTGTCGTTCTTGCCGTACAGGATGGATTCGGGAACCTCGGGCCGCTCGGTGTGACTGGTGATGCGCACTCCATGCGCTTCGAGCGCCTTACGGACTTTGCGGACGGTGGCTATGTGCTGGTCCTCGGGGAGTTCGGCATAGACGGTATAGGTGAGGGTGTAGCGCCCGTCCTCGGGCACCTCATCGTTCCGGCCGACACAGGTCTCGAAGTCTTTCCTCGGACCGGGTTCATCAGCGATCTTCACCTCTGCGTAGTGCGCCATGGCTGCGGTGTACTCCTTGGCCCAGGCCAGGGAGTCCGCGCGGCTCTTGCGCGGGAGGGGCTTGTTGATGTCGTCCGGCTGCTGGGTCATGCAGGCTCCTGTGAGGAGGAGGGGCAAGAGGAGCAGAGCTGTCACGTAGGCACGTTTGCGGGGCATGGGGCCTCTGGAGTGTTCCCGGGCCGGGGGACACCATGATGCGGGCGGCTCCGGACACGGGTGAGCGGACTGGCGGGCGGGCGGCTAGTTGGGCGCGTGCGCTCCGGGCTGCCGACCGGCAATGATCCTTCCTTGGTTGGCCAGGCTCTCACTGCCGTCGTCCCAGTACCCGCTGTGGCCGCTGGTGTCGGTTTCGAACCGGGACCCGCCCCAGTCGGGATGAGTGGGGCCCCGGCCGAGGGCGGTGCCCTGGGCCCAGGCGACCGGGTCGTCCGAGGCCTGGCCGAAGTAGACGTGGCCTGGGGCGACGTTGAGCTGGTCCGCCCTGGCCACCGTCATCCCGGGGCTGCCGACCACTGCGATGTTGTCGGCGTCCAGACCGCCGCCGCCGGATGCCGCGGCTCCCACGGTGGTGCTCCCGTAACTGTGACCGAGCACGGTGAGGTTTGCCCGCTCACCTTCATGGGAGGCGCGCAGACCATGCGTGAAATCCCTCAGGTCCTGGGCTCCGGCTTCGGCCCGGTCGGTGTCCGCAACCTCAACGTTCGCGGCTTCGGTGACAGGGACCTCGGGGGCGTCGTAGCCGAGCCAGTACACCACGGAGGTGTCCGCTGTGTGATCGGCACTCTCGGCTGATCGCTGCAGTTTTTCGACTCGGTTCAGCTGGCCACTGGTGGAGTCCATCGTGGTGGCAGTACCCGGCACCTGGACCGCGACATTGTCGGCCGTGTCCGGGTTGCCCATGGCGATGATGGCCCGTCCGTCTCCCTTGGAGTCATAGCCGAGGAGATACAGTTCCTTCCCCTTGGGCGCGCCGTCCGCAGCTTCGAGCTGCTCGTTGAGCACCTGTAGGTTGCTCAGGCGTTTGTGGACCGTTTCGTCACTCTCACCTGGGAACCCTGCGTCCCAGTTGCCTTCCTGGACCAAATTGAGTTCTTGAGCGAGGGCCGTGCGATTGGCGTCGTCGCGTACGTTCGACGGCAGGCCGTCGGTCGCTCCGATCTGCTTCGGATAAAGCGTGGTGTAGGTCTGACGCTCCTCGGGGCTGAGAGCCTTCCACCACTCCGCAGCGGCTTTGGGGTCGTCCTTGGGGATCTGCGGGGGCTGCTCACCCAGCGCCTTCATCGCATTCTTGACGTCCTGGGCGGATTCCGCTGCCGCGTCGTGGCTGAGCGGGTCGGTGAGGATGTCGCCGTTCAGCTCGGCAAGGGCCTTCGCACCGTCGTTGCTGGCCTTGTGCGCGTCGGCCAGAGCATCATCGATGGCTGCACGGTGCTCCCCGAGGAGGACGCTGCGATCCGCGATGACTCTCTGTGCATCGGGATCTTGGCGCGGAAGATTCGTGGTCGTCGGGTCGCCGACCCACCCGTCGTCGTCGACCTTGAAGCGGTCGCCCTCCGCACGCCGCACCGCATTGCGCAGGGCCGTCTGGGCCTGCTCCATCCAGAACCTGGTGGATTCCAGGACGGAGGCGATGGCCATGGCCTCCGTCTCCACCACGCCGATCCGCGATTCGACGTCCTCCAGGTAGAAGAGGGCAGCGTTGGCGTCGTCCCCTTTCCAGGACTGGTGTAACGGTCCGGTCACCTGCCGACGGTGGCGGTCAGCAAGGGAGTCCATGGTCGTCGACAGTCCTCGCCACGCCTTGGCCGCGGCCTCCAGGTCGGAGAAGTCCTGTTTCATCAGCCGGGAGAAGTCAGAAGCCATGTCGGCTCCTGCTCGGACGACCCCAGGTATCTCCAGGACGCAGCAAGCCCACACCAGTAGACATAAAGCAACCCCCGTTGCTTCTCAGTCATCAGTTCGAGGCGTTCAGCCTAGCTGACGCCTCTTCACCCAGCGGGGCCGTACTCACTCTTGGAGTTCCTCACGGAATGCGGTTGGTTGTGACCTCCGGCTGAGTGGCTCGGTTGCTTGAATGTGAGGCGTGTGATGCCCAACCGTGGGTGGTGGACGACGAGTTGTGGGCGGCTTGCCCGCGAGTGCCCAGACGTGGGCTGACCAGGTCTCGCCAGGCCGGGCAACGTGCTCGTCGGCGGTGGCCGCCGCGTCGGTCAGCCGCCCGCGCCGAACGCGATCACGTGGTACTTCTTCTGGAACGTGCTGCCCAACTCGCTCGCATAACGCGCCGACATGTACAGGCGTCCCTGTGCGTAGAGGACTTCGGCGTTCTCCGGCAGCATCCGGGTCTCCACATCCCGCACGGTCCGCGCGGCCGGGTTCTCCAGCAGCTTCGTCTCCTTGAAGCTGCCGCCGTCGATGCTGACGACCTGCCCGCCCTTGTCGTACGGCGGACGCTTGTACGCGATCACGTTGCCGCCGTCCATCCGCAGCGGCGTGATCGTGTACCGGTCGCCCGCGTCGGCGCGCTGCCCGGTCTGCTTGCCGGTGGCAAGGTCGAAGACGACGATCTCGTTGGTCTGGCCGTACTCGCCGCCGCCCTGGTGCGGCTTGGTCTCCACGTACAGCCGGTCGTTGCCCACCACGAGCCCCGTGCATGCCTCGATGGTGGTGACGCCCGAGCACCGGGCCGCGTACTGGGCGGCCGGCAGGGAGATACGGATGCGCAGCTTGCCGGTCTTGTTGTCGATCGAGAAGACGTCCGAGATGCCGACGGACTCCGTCTCGCCGAGCTCCGCGGCCACGACGAGCGGTTCCGTGGAGAGCACGCTGGCGTACTCGACACCCTCGGCCATCTTGTACTCGGAGATCACCTTCCCGGACTTCGGGTCGATGGTCTGGACGTTGAGCTGCGGGTTCTGGTAGGAACCGCACTTGCGCAGCACGACCAGCTTCGGGCCGCCGGCGTAGCCGAGGTCGTAGCAGCTGTCGTTGGCCTTCGGGACCCACAGCTGCTTGCCGGTCTTCAGGTCGAACGCGACGCCGCCCCTGGTGCCGCCCGCGGCGACCGTGCCGCCGCTGACGGTGACGTTGTCGAAGTAGATCTCCCGGCCGTCGACCTCGGCGGTCTTCGTCCACAGCTTCTCACCGGCGTCGAGGTCGATCGCCGCGATCTGGCTGCAGCCGTGCGACGGCCTCTTCTTGGTCGGCTTCGCCGGCTCGTAGACGATGGCCGTGAGGTTGTCCTCGGTCATGTGCTTGCCGGCCCGGCAGACGGGGCCGGGCAGCTTGATCGTCCACAGCTCCGTGCCCTTGTCGGGGTCGTAGCCGACGATCTTGGAGACGCCGCTCTTGACGTACGCCTTCTCCGTCACCCAGGAGCCGGCCACGGTGATGCTGGTGTCCTCCGGGACGTCGGGGGACGGGATCTGGAACATGACCCGGGAGTTGGGGTCGGAGGGCACCTTCTCCTTGCCGGGAGTCGTGGTGCCGCCGCCGGTGGCGTTGCCGTCGTCACCGCCGCCGGTTCCGCCGCTGGAGTTGGCGGTGTTCTGCTTTCCGCCGTCGTCACCGGAATTGACGTACCACACGCCGCCGACGACCAGGGCGATCGCCACGACGGAAGCCACGACGACGGCCACGGTCGTGTTGATCTTCCGGCCGCCGCCCGGCGCGCCGGGCTGGGGGTGCAGCGGCGTGTTCGGTTGCGGATAGCCGTATCCGGGCGGCTGGCCGTACGGGTTCGGCTGCCCGTACGCACCGGGCTGCTGACCGGGGTGGCCGTATCCGGGCGGAGGGTTCTGAGGGAATCCCTGCGGTGCCTGGGGGTAGCCGTAGCCGGCCGGCGGCGCGGGCGGCCCCTGGGGTGCCTGCGGGTAGCCGTAGCCCGGCGCCCCGCCCGCCGGCGGCGCCTGCGGAGGCTGCGCGGGCGGCTGGGGCTGCTGCGGCGGCTGGGGTGCGCCGAAGTCACCGCCCTGCTGGGGCGGTTGGTCCTGCGGCGGGCCGAACCCTCCCCCGGGCGGGGGCTGGTGCG
Source organism: Streptomyces sp. NPDC001920 (assembly GCF_053594495.1). Classification (NCBI taxonomy): domain Bacteria; kingdom Bacillati; phylum Actinomycetota; class Actinomycetes; order Kitasatosporales; family Streptomycetaceae; genus Streptomyces; species Streptomyces sp. NPDC001920. The sequence continues at coordinate 21,929 of NZ_JBSFEP010000016.1, read as the reverse complement.
GCGGTGGGGGCGGCGGCTGGGTCATGGCGTGGGCACCTCAGGGGAGTCGAACGGGGACGACGCGGCGGGGAGCGGGGACGCGGTGAGCGCCGAAGCGGAGGTTTGGCGCACGCCTCACTTGCCGAAGGCGAGCATCAGCTTCTCCTTCGCCTCGTCGTTCCCGCTCAGCCGGGCGCTCGCGAGGTAGAAGCGCCCGTCGACCCAGTCGTAGATCCGGGAGAAGAAGCCGTTCTCGATGCGCGCGGCGCCCGCCGGGTTCTGCAGCAGCTTCGTCGGCTCGTGGCTGCCGCCGGTGACCGGGATCGACACGACCTGACCGCCGGCGTCGTACGACGGCTTGACGTAGGCGATGAGCTTGCCGTCCTCGACCTTGATCGGCATCATCGGCTTGTCCGCCGGGGACTTGACGCGCCACTTCTCCTTGCCGTTCGACAGGCTGATCGCGACGATCTCGTTGGCGCTGGTGAGCGCCTCGGTGGGCAGGTAGAGCGTGTCGTCGTCCGCGGCCACACCGGAGCAGCCGCGCAGGTTGCGCTCAAGGATGGCCCAGCCGCACTCGACACCGAGCTTCAGGTCGACACCGACCTCGGAACGGAACGTGCCGCCCGAGCCGAGGGTCGAGATGTTCCAGGCCTTCTTGTCCTCGTTGGTGCCGTAGACGACCAGCGGGTCGACGGAGAAGACGCGGGCGATCTTCCAGCCCTTGTCGTACTTCTGGGTCCACTTGGCCTTGCCGGTCTTCGGGTCGAGCTCCTGGATCTCGTCGTGCTCGTTGCTCCCGGTGGCGTCGCAGGAGGACACGGCGATCAGCTTCTCGCCGCCCGAGAAGGCGTCCGGGAAGCACTTGTCGCCGTAGCGCTTCTTGTCCCACAGCTTGTCGCCGCTGTCGAGGTCGTACGCCACGCCCGACTGTGAGCGGCCCACCATGAGCGTCTTGCCGGTGATGGACAGGTCGATCTTGATGGTGTTGTCGAACAGCTCGCCGTTGGAGACCTCGCCCTTCCAGCCCTTGGCGCCGGTGGTGAGGTCGACCTGCTGGATCTGGTTGCACTTGGCGCGGTCGCTGCTGCCGCTCTCGTACGCCACGACGATCTTGTCGTCCGACGACTTCTCGGGGGTGACCGCGCAGATCTTCTCCGGGAAGGTGATCGGCTCCCAGGTCTCCTCGCCGTCGGCGATGTTGTAGGCGAAGAGCTGCTTGTACGCCGCCTTCACCGCGGACTTGTCGGTGATCCACAGGCCGGGGGCGTCGGCGCCGGCCCTGGGCGCGTCGGGCGCCTGCTTGTACCAGAGCACCTTGGCATCGCCGGGCTGACGACCGCCGTTGAGGTTCTCCGGGTCCGCGCCTCCCTCGCTGCCGCCGCCGGTCTCGGGGTCGGTCGGGGAGCCGGAGCCCTTCGGGTCGCCGCTGCCCTGCGCGATCGGCTTCTTGGGGTCGGCGTCGCCGCCGGTGACCGCGTAGACGGTGCCGCCGATGACGGCCAGTGCCACGACGGCCGCGAGGGCGACGAGGGCGGGCTTGCCCTTGAAGGGGTTGCGCGAGCCGCCGGGCGGGGTGCCGGGCACGCCCGGGTACTGCGGCTGGCCGGGGTAGCCGTAACCGGGGGCGGGCTGCTGGCCGTAGGGGCCGGGCTGCTGCGGATAACCGTACGGCTGCTGCTGCGGCTGGCCGTACGGGCCGGAGTTGTAGGGGGCCGCGGGCTGGCCCGGCTGCTGCGGGTAGCCGTACCCGGGCTGGGGGGCGGCCGGCGGCGGGCCCTGCGGGGGCGGCGGCGTCTGAGGAGGGCCCTGCGGCGGCGGGGGTGTCTGCGGGGCGTCCTGCGGCGGGGTCTGGGGTCCCTGAGCCGGGGGCTGCGGGGCGCCGAAGCCGCTCTGCCGCGGATCCTGCGGTGCGCCGAAGCCGCCCTGCGGCGGCTGGTTGGGCGGCTGGCTCATGAGCGGTTCCCCCTTGTGCCCGGTGTGGTGTCACATCCTGTGCCGTCACATTCGCGCCACACCAGCGGTTCTCGGACTGTTCAGACGGACCTTTCTATCACCCGCCACAGACAGCACACCGGGCCGTGTCCGCCCCTGTTCCCAAGGGAGGACCGGCCCGTGATGCCCTCGTTATGCGCCTTCACGCCCCCTTCACGCAACGCGCCACCCGCGCCCGCCAACGGCCCGGTGGCGGCGTACGCCGAGGGCCGTCGGGGTCAGGCGTCCTCGGCGAGTTCCAGCCAGCGCAGCTCCAGTTCGTCCCGCTGACCGGCCAAGTCGCGGAGTTCGGCGTCGAGTTCGGCCACCTTCGCGAAGTCGGTGGCGTGCTCGGCGATCTGCGCGTGGAGTTTGGTCTCGCGCTCGGAGATCTTGTCGAGCTGCCGCTCGATCTTCTGGAGTTCCTTCTTGGCGGCCCGCAGGTCGGCCGCGCTCCTCTCGGGGGCGGCCTTCTCGACGGCCGAGGCGGTGGCCGCGGCGGTGACCTGCGCCTCCATGCGGTGGCGCCGCTCCAGGTACTCGTCGATACCGCGGGGCAGCATCCGCAGGGTGGCGTCGCCGAGCAGGGCGAACACGCGGTCCGTCGTGCGCTCGACGAAGAACCGGTCGTGGGAGATGACGATCATGGAGCCCGGCCAGCCGTCGAGGACGTCCTCCAGCTGGGTCAGGGTCTCGATGTCGAGGTCGTTGGTGGGCTCGTCGAGGAAGAGGACGTTGGGCTCGTCCATGAGCAGGCGCAGCAGCTGGAGTCGGCGCCGCTCACCACCGGAGAGGTCCCCGACCGGCGTCCACTGCTTCTCCTTGCCGAAGCCGAACGTCTCGCACAGCTGCCCGGCGGTCATCTCGCGCCCCTTGCCGAGGTCGACGCGCTCACGCACGCGCTGGACGGCCTCCAGGACACGCCAGTTCGGGTCGAGCTCGTCGACCTCCTGGGACAGGTAGGCGAGTCTGACGGTCTTGCCCACGTTGATCCGTCCGCCGGCCGGCTGTGTCTCGCCGTCCGTCCGCGCCGCCTGGGCCATGGCCCTCAGCAGTGAGGTCTTGCCCGCGCCGTTGACACCCACGAGCCCGATGCGGTCGCCTGGCCCGAGCTGCCATGTCACATGCTTCAGCAGCATCTTGGGACCGGCCTGGACGGTCACGTCCTCCAGGTCGAAGACGGTCTTGCCGAGCCGGGACGAGGCGAACTTCATCAGCTCGCTGCTGTCCCGGGGCGGGGGGACGTCCTTGATGAGCTCGTTGGCCGCCTCGACCCGGAAGCGGGGCTTGGAGGTGCGCGCGGGCGCGCCGCGGCGCAGCCAGGCCAGCTCCTTGCGGACGAGGTTCTGCCGCTTGACCTCCTCGGTCGCGGCGATGCGCTCGCGCTCGGCGCGGGCGAAGACGTAGTCGGAGTAACCGCCCTCGTACTCGTAGACGTCACCGCGCTGGACGTCCCACATGCGGGTGCAGACCTGGTCGAGGAACCAGCGGTCGTGCGTGACGCACACGAGGGCCGAGCGGCGCTCGCGCAGGTGCTGGGCGAGCCAGGCGATGCCCTCGACGTCGAGGTGGTTGGTGGGCTCGTCGAGGACGATCAGGTCCTGCTCGTCGATGAGCAGCTTGGCGAGCGCGATCCTGCGTCGCTCGCCGCCGGAGAGCGGACCGATGACGGTGTCCAGGCCCTGCGGGAATCCGGGCAGGTCGAGTCCGCCGAACAGTCCGGTGAGCACGTCGCGGATCTTGGCGTTCCCGGCCCACTCGTGGTCGGCCAGGTCCCGGATGACCTCGTGGCGGACGGTCGCCTCGGGGTCGAGCGAGTCGTGCTGGGTGAGCACTCCGAGGCGCAGCCCGCCGGAGTGGGTGACCCGGCCGGTGTCGGCCTCCTCCAGCTTGGCCAGCATCCGGATCAGGGTCGTCTTGCCGTCGCCGTTGCGTCCGACCACGCCGATGCGGTCGCCCTCGGAGACGCCGAGTGACACGCCGTCGAGCAGGGCACGGGTGCCGTACACCTTGCTGACGTTCTCGACATTGACGAGGTTGACGGCCATTTCGCTCCTGCCCGGGGGCTGTGTCGACATGCGGCTCCGCCGCGCGGGTCAGCCTCCCAGGGTAGTCGGCCCGTACGACACCTCCGTCCCCGCGGCGGACGGCCCCTGCTCGGACGTAGGGATTCCCCTAATTGACGTGGATTCATCAACGGGGCGACGGTGTTCGTACGCACTCGCGTACCACCCCCCACGCCCGCCCCGGGGATTCCGATCCCCGGGGCGCAGCGCTGTGCACGGCGTAAGCGGCGGGCGGCGGCCGCCCGGACCTCGGCGAGGAGGTCGTACATCGCCCGGCCGGGGCACTCGGTCCGCAGCCAGTCGCGATGACCGCGGCAGGGCACGGTGGCACCCGGCGCGGGGCCGCACGTCACCTCGACAGCACGATGGCACCCGGCGCAGGCCCGCACGTCACCTCGACAGCACGGTGGCTCCCGGCGCAGGGCCGTCGGCCGTGCGCACGGTCCGGCAGGTGCCCGAGGCCCGCAGGGCTTCCGCGACCCTCGCCGCAGCCTCCGTGTCGCGGGCGAGGAACGCCGTCGTCGGGCCCGAGCCGGAGACGAGTGCCGCGAGGGCGCCGGCGTCCCGGCCGACGGCGAGGGTGTCGGCGAGCTCCGGGAAGAGGGAGAGGGCCGCGGGCTGGAGGTCGTTGGAGACCGTGGCGGCGAGCGCGTCGGGGTCACCTGTCGCGAGGGCGTCGAGGAGCGGCTCGCAGGCGACGGGCGCGGGGATGTCCATGCCCGCGCCGAGCCGGTCGAACTCCCGGAAGACGGCGGGCGTCGACAGCCCGCGCCCGGCCATCGCGAACACCCAGTGGAAAGTGCCGCCGACGTCGAGCGGGCGCAGTTTCTCGCCCCGGCCGGTGCCGAGGGCAGCGCCGCCGACCAGGCTGAACGGCACGTCGCTGCCCAACTCGGCGCAGATGTCGAGGAGTTCCTCGCGGGAGGTGCGGGTGCCCCATAGCGCGTCGCAGGCGAGCAGGGCGCCCGCGCCGTCCGCGCTGCCGCCCGCCATGCCTCCGGCGACCGGGATGTCCTTGGCGATGTGCAGGTGCACGTCGGGCGTACGCCCGTGGCGCGCGGCCAGCGCCTCGGCCGCGCGGGCGGCGAGGTTCGTACGGTCGAGGGGGACCTGGTCGGCGTCGGGGCCGTCGCAGGTGACGCGCAGGCCCTCCGGCGAGCAGGTCACGGTGACCTCGTCGTACAGGCCGACGGCGAGGAAGACGTTGGCCAGGTCGTGGAACCCGTCGGGGCGTGCGGCGCCGACCGCGAGCTGGACGTTGACCTTGGCGGGGACGCGGACCGTGACGCTCGCGCTCACTTACTCGGACTCCTCGGGCTGGGCGGCGGACCGCGTCGACGGGGCGGCGGACTCCTGCGGCCGGTCCGCGGCCTCCTTGTGCTCGGCGATGCGGACGAACTCCTCGACGGTGAGGGCCTCTCCGCGGGCCTGCGGCGAGACGCCGGCCGCGACGAGTGCGGCCTCGGCGGCCGCCGCGGATCCGGCCCATCCGGCGAGCGCGGCCCGCAGGGTCTTGCGGCGCTGGGCGAAGGCCGCGTCGACGACCGCGAAGACCTCGCGCTTCGAGGCGGTGGTCCTGATCGGCTCGGTACGCCGGGTCAGGGCGACCAGGCCGCTGTCGACGTTCGGCGCGGGCCAGAAGACGTTGCGGCCGATGGCACCGGCCCGCTTGACCTCGGCGTACCAGTTGGCCTTCACCGACGGCACGCCGTACACCTTGGAGCCGGGCGCCGCGGCGAGGCGGTCGGCGACCTCCGACTGCACCATGACGAGGGTGCGTTCGATGCTCGGGAAGGTGTCGAGCATGTGCAGGAGCACCGGCACGGCCACGTTGTAGGGGAGATTGGCGACCAGGGCGGTGGGCGGCGGGCCGGGCAGCTCGGCGACATGCATCGCGTCGGAGTGCACCAGCGCGAAACGCTCGGCGCGTTCGGGCATGCGGGCCGCGACGGTGGCGGGCAGCGCGGCGGCCAGGACGTCGTCGATCTCGACGGCGGTGACGCGGTCGGCCACCTCCAGCAGGGCCAGCGTGAGGGAGCCGAGCCCCGGGCCGACCTCGACGACCACGTCGTCGGGGCGGACCTGAGCGGTGCGGACGATACGGCGGACCGTGTTCGCGTCGATCACGAAGTTCTGGCCGCGCTGCTTGGTGGGGCGCACGCCGAGGGCTGCCGCCAGTTCACGGATGTCGGCGGGGCCCAGGAGGGCGTCGGGGGTGGGGCTGCTCACCCGACAAGGGTACGGGCGCCGCCGGGCGCGCTCCGACCCGCGTGGCCCGGGCGCCCGAGCGAGCCGGCTCCCCGGCCGGTGTCACCCGTGCAACCGGCCCCCGCAGTGCGGCCAGGGACTCGTCCCCTGCCGCACGAACAGCTTCTTCGCCCGCATCGTCTGCTCCGCCGCCGGGGCGTCCTGCGGCCGGCCCTTCCCGCCGAGGCTGCGCCAGGTCTGGGTGTCGAACTGGTACAGGCCCCCGTACGTCCCCGACGAGTCCACCGCGTCGGGACGGCCGCCGGACTCGCACGAGGCGAGGCTCTGCCAGTTCAGCCCGTCCGCGCCGCGCACGGTCGGCAGCGGCTTGGTTCCCACCTTCACCACCTGGGTCCGCGGTTCGCGCACCACCTCGGAGCGCAGGCGCCGGGGCCTTTGCGTGACGCCGTTGACCGTGCGCAGGGAGTAGGTGACCCGCCGCAGGCCCGGTTCCCCCGCCCGTTCGACGACCTCCGTGCCCCGGAAGACCGACGGGTCCTCGATCCGCTCCACGGCGAACGCGATCGCCTCGTCACGGATCTCCTTGCGGCCGGTGATCCGCAGCACCGTGACCGTCTGCCCGTCGCGCGGGAAGCCGTCCAGTGGCACGGACGTGGTGTCCTGGCCGCGCAGGGTGATGCCGGCCTGCTCCACGACCTCGCGCACGGTCGCCGCGTTCGTCCGGATCGTGCGGGCCCGGCCGTCCGCCATGACCGTCACCGCGCGCTCGGTGCGCACATCCAGCGCGAGCCCTTCCCGCCCGATGCGCCGGGAGCGTGACGTCGACAGGTACGCGCCCTCCGCACGCACCCCCAGCTGCCTGAGCGCCGCCTCCACCGTGCGCTCCGTCGTCCACACCTCGCGCCGCTGCCCGTCGAGGGTGAGCCGCACCGGCCGCCCGTAGCGCACCGCGACCTCGTCCCCGCTGGCGAGCCCCGCGTCGGGGGCGGGCGCGACCACGTCGTGCGCCCCCACCTCCACGCCCTCCTCGGCGAGCAGTTCCGTGACGTCGTCGGCGAAGGTGTGCAGTGTGCGCGGAGTGCCGTCCACGCTCAGCTCGATCGCCTTGTCCTTGGCGACGAAGGCGGTCGTCCCACCCGCGAGGAAGGCCACGACCAGCGCCTGCGGTACGAGCCGGCGCATGGACCCCTCACCGCGCTCGGCTGGTCGCGCCCTGCGCCGGTGTGCGGCCCGCCGACCACCCCGGGTTCGCCGGTCGGGCGCGGGCGCCGCCGCCTCGGAGTCCTCGTACGCGGGCCGGTAGGTGTCCTCGTACGCCTCGTACGCCTCGTCAGCGCCGTAGGCCTTGTACGCCTCGTATGCCTCGTATGCCTCGTAGATCCCGCGCGTCTCATAGGCGGGTGCGTACGTGTCCGTACGCGTCCCGTACGGGCCCTGCATCCCGTACGCCGGCGTCTGGACGCCGTACGGGTCGAAGCCGCCGTAAGCCGGGGGCTCGTGGCCGGGGCTCGGGCCATACGTCTCGAACTGCGCGTTGCTCACGACGACACGCTCCAGCGGAGGACTCCGGATCGGGCCCCCAGAACCTAGCGGAGGGCCCGTTACTCTCCAAAGCGACTCGACTACGCAGCGTAGTAGAGCGGGTGTCGGCGGGCCCGCGCGAGCGTGATCGGGCGGTGATCGGTCAGTAACCGAAGGCGCGTGCCGTGTTCGAGCCGAGGGCCGCCGCCAGCGCGTCCTCCTCGATGCCCCGCACGGCGGCCATGGCGCGCACCGTGATCGGAATGAGATACGGCGCGTTGGGCCGTCCGCGGTACGGCGCCGGAGTGAGGAAGGGCGCGTCGGTCTCCACGAGGAGCAACTCCAGCGGGGCCACCGCCACCGCGTCCCGCAGGTTCTGGGCGTTCTTGAAGGTGACGTTGCCGGCGAAGGACATGAAGTAGCCGGCTGCGGCGCACACCTCGGCCATCTCGGCGTCGCCCGAGTAGCAGTGGAACACCGTCCGCTCGGGAGCGCCCTCCTCCTTCAGGACGCGCAGCACGTCCGCGTGGGCGTCACGGTCGTGGATGACGAGGGCCTTGCCGTGGCGCTTGGCGATCTCGATGTGGGCGCGGAAGGACGTCTCCTGCGCCTCCTTGCCCTCGGGCCCGGTGCGGAAGTAGTCGAGGCCGGTCTCACCGACGCCCTTCACCTGAGGGAGTGCGGCGAGGCGATCGATCTCCGCGAGCGCCTCGTCGAGCGCCCGCGCGCCCCCGGGTTCGCGCGCGCCCTGCCGGGACCAGCCGTCCGGGTCTCCGTGCACGATGCGTGGCGCCTCGTTCGGGTGCAGGGCGACGGTCGCGTGCACGGCGTCGTACGCCGCCGCCGTCTCGGCCGCCCACTGCGAGCCGCGTACGTCGCAGCCGACCTGGACGACGGTCGTCACGCCGACCGACGCCGCCTTCGCCAGGCCCTCCTCCACCGTGCCGGACTGCATGTCGAGGTGGGTGTGGGAGTCGGCGACCGGCACCCGGAGGGGCTCCGGGAGGGGTGGGGCCGCGTGCTTGTCGGAGGCGTTCGAAGGCATGCCCCGATCCTACGAAAGGGGCATGCCTCACCGGACGGCGCTCGGTCCCGGAGCCGAAGCCCGGCTGCTCGCCGCGCTCAGCTCGCCCTGCGGTGGAAGACGTTCAGGAGATCGGACAGGTGCCAGTGGTGCTGCGGCTGCTCCCCGGCCGCCGCTTCCGGCTGCCCGGGGCCCGACTGCCCGGGGCCCGGCTGGCGGGGGACCGACTGCCGGGGGACCGGGCGGGGCCGGTGCAGGGAGTTCTGCGCGGAGGACACCTGTCCGGCACGCATGATCCGGACGATGTGGCCGTCGCAGTTCTGGCACGTGGGCCTGCTCAGCGGCGACGGGACGACCTGCCCGTCCGCGACGTACATCACGAACTCGTGGCCGTCACCGTCGATGTGGTGCTCTATCTCGTACGACTGCTCCCAGCCGTGCCCGCATCGCATGCAGGCGAAGGAATACGACTCGTGGACGACGGCGGTCGCGGCGCTGCGAAGGCCCGTGGTCTGCTGTGCGATCTCACTCATGCCAGCTCCTGTGGTCCGCTGGTGGGACGGGTTGCGTCCCTTCGCCCAGTGGACTCCCCGGCCGGGGTGAACGCACGGATCCTGTCGAGTGTTTGGGGCCCTTTGAACGTTCCTTGCCGCAACAGCCCGGGTGCTTTACCCGGCCATGGGGCGCCCGCTCAGCCGAGATACGCCCTGCTCAGACGGCATGCACACCGCGTCGCACATCCGTGCGAGGCGCCGGCGCCACGGCCCGGTCCGAACCCCGCCGGCCGGGGGCGGCACGGATGATCTGCGTGAGCCGGCCGGCTAGGGCGCTCACGCCACTTCGGCACCGGGCCGACGGTGTCGGGGGCCCGTCTCTGCGCCCCGCCCCGGCCGGGGGTCGGGGCCCCCGGCCACTGCACCTCTTCCGGATCGAGGACGCCGAAGCCCCCGCCCGCCCCCTCGGACATCCGTACCGAGCCCCCGTCACCCGCCCGCGTTCTTCGCTGCCACGACCGCGTCGAAGACCTCGCGCTTGGGCACACCGGCCGCCGCGGCCACCGCCGCGATGGCCTCCTTGCGGCGTTCCCCCGCCTCCTCGCGCACCCGCACCCGGCGCACGAGTTCCGCGGCGTCGACCTCCTCGGCCCCCTTCGGCGGCGCGCCCTCGACCACGACGGTGATCTCCCCGCGGACCCCCTCGGCCGCCCAGGCCGCGAGCTCCCCCAGCCCACCCCGCCTGACCTCCTCGTACGTCTTGGTCAGCTCACGGCACACGGCGGCGCGCCGGTCACCGCCGAACACCTCGGCCATCGCGGCGAGGGTGTCGACCAGCCGGTGCGGAGCCTCGAAGTAGACGAGCGTGCGCCGCTCCTCGGCGACCTCCCGCAGCCGGGACAGCCGCTCACCCGCCTTGCGCGGCAGGAACCCCTCGAAGCAGAACCGGTCGACCGGCAGACCCGAGAGGGCGAGCGCGGTCAGCACCGCGGACGGCCCCGGCACGGCGGTGACCCGGATGTCCTGCTCGACCGCCGCCGCCACCAGCCGGTACCCGGGATCCGACACCGAGGGCATCCCGGCGTCCGTGACCAGCAACACGCGCGCGCCGCCAAGCAGTTCCTCCACCAGTTCAGGGGTACGGGCGGCCTCGTTGCCCTCGAAGTACGACACGACACGCCCCTTGGGCGTCACCCCCAGCCCCTGGGTCAGCCGCCGCAGCCGCCGGGTGTCCTCCGCCGCGACGACGTCGGCGCCGGCCAGCTCCTCGGCGAGCCGGGGCGGCGCGTCCGCGATGTCACCGATGGGGGTGCCTGCCAGTACGAGGGTTCCAGTCACGCCCCCCATCCTCGCAGGGACCGCTCGGCGCGGGGACCGCGGAGCCCGAGCACCACCACCGTCGGGGGCGAACGGTTCCGCCCCCTTACCGCACATGCACGGGACTCCCACAGAACGGTTCCCTACGATGGCGCGGTGACCAGTACCGCGTCCTCCATGGACACCCGGCAGGGCCAGGCACCGCACGAGCAGCGGCCGTCGTGGCAGCAGCGGCTGCGCCGATTCGGCTACACGGCGGGGCCCGGAAGCGACGTACGCGACCGGCTCGTACCGCCGTACGTCCAGCCCAGCCCGCGGATGTGGCAGTTCCTCGGCGTCCCGGGCCCGCTCGCGGAGCGGATCGCGCGCTGGGCGGGCTGGGGCGGCCCGCTGCTGGTGACGCTGCTGGCGGGGGTGCTGCGCTTTTGGAACCTGGGCAGCCCGAAGGCGGTGATATTCGATGAGACGTACTACGCCAAGGACGCGTGGGCGCTCGTCCACCGCGGCTTCGAGGTCAGCTGGGACAAGAACGCCAACGACGCGGTCCTGAGACTGGGCGACCAGGTCCAGATCCCGACGGACGCGGCGTACGTCGTGCATCCGCCCGTCGGCAAGTACGTCATCGGGCTGGGCGAGCTGATGTTCGGGTTCAACCCGTTCGGCTGGCGGTTCATGACGGCGCTGCTGGGCACCCTGGCCGTGCTGATGCTGTGCCGGATCGGCCGCCGCATCTTCCGCTCGACCTTCCTCGGCTGCCTCGCGGGCGCGCTGATGGCGGTGGACGGGCTGGCCTTCGTGATGGCGCGCACCTCGCTGCTCGACGGGGTGCTGATGTTCTTCGTGCTGGCGGCGTTCGGCTGCCTCGTCATCGACCGGGACCGCACGCGCGCGAAACTCGCCGCCGCGCTGCCGGCCGACGCCGACGGCCGGTTCCGCCCGGACGCGCACATCGCCGAGACCCTGCGCCTGGGCCCGCGCCCCTACCGCTGGCTGGCCGGCCTGATGCTGGGCCTGGCCATCGGCACCAAGTGGAACGGCCTGTACTTCCTGGCCGCGTTCGGCCTGATGACGGTGCTGTGGGACGTCGGCGCCCGCAGGGTCGCCGGTGCCGCGCACCCGTACACGGCCGTGGTCAAGCGCGACCTGGGCCTCGCCTTCCTGGCGACCGTGCCGGTGGCGGTCGTCACCTACATCGCGTCCTGGACCGGCTGGATCCTCTCCCCCACGGACGGCACCGGCGGCTACTACCGCAACTGGGCGAACGCCGACGGCCGCAGCAGCGACTGGTCCTGGCTGTTCCCCGACTGGTGGCTCAGCCTGTGGCACTACGAGAACCAGGTGTACGAGTTCCACGTCGGGCTGTCGTCCCCGCACACCTACCAGTCCAACCCGTGGAGCTGGATCGTCGACGGCCGCCCCGTGTCGTACTTCTACGAGTCCCCGCTGCCCGGCAAGGACGGCTGCCCCGTCGACGCGGGCGAGAAGTGCGCGCGCGAGGTACTGGCGATCGGCACTCCGCTGCTGTGGTGGGTGGCCGCCTTCGCCATCCTCTACGTCCTGTGGCGCTGGCTGCTGCGCCGCGACTGGCGGGCCGGCGCGATCGCCTGCGGTGTCGCGGCCGGCTACCTCCCCTGGTTCCTCTACCAGGAGCGCACGATCTTCTTCTTCTACGCCATCGTCTTCCTGCCCTTCCTCTGTCTCGCCGTGGCCATGCTCCTCGGCGCGATCATCGGCCCACCCCGCACCGGCGACACCCGCCGGGTGGCCGGGGCCACGGGGGCGGGCGTGCTGGTGCTGCTGATCGCCTGGAACTTCATCTACTTCTGGCCGATCTACACGGGCACGGCGATCCCGATCGACGACTGGCGGGCGCGGATGTGGCTGGACACCTGGGTGTAGCGGGACGGGTGGGCGGCTAGGGCGGCGACCCGAAAATGGGGGTCGCCGGCCGCCCCGCTCCGGCTAGCCTCCGCTGATGCAACAGGACCATCCCCTCGTCCGCGAGGTGTTTCCCGATCTGGTCGCGGAGTTGATCGATCTCCTGGAGAGCGAGGGAGAACGGGAGCTGGCCGTCTGCGCCCGGGACCTTCGCCTGGTCGCCGAATGCGACTGCGGCGACGACTTCTGCCAGAGCTTCCTCACCGCGCCGCACCCGCCGGGCCGGCCCTACGGCGCCGGCCATCGCTGCGTACCGCTGCTGCCGTCGCAGGGCATGCTGTGCCTGGACGTCGTGGACCACCGGATCGTCTACGTCGAAGTTCTCGACCGGCCGCCCCCGCGGCGGCACGGAGCCGGCCCCCGGATGTGACGGAACGCCCCCGGCACCACGGGGCGGGAGGCAGTCGCTTTTGAACCGAGTGACAAAAAACGTTCCTCCCTACCGCCCCTTGCGCCACATACAGTGCGGAGGACGAACGGGGAGGGGACCATGGCCAAGGGGGTCAAGGCCGCCGTCATAGGCGGGGTGTTCGCCGTGATGGTGGGGGGTGCCGGATACGGCGCGTACAACATCATGTCCGCGCTGGACGGCGGCGGGGCGACGGGGGCGGGCGGGGAGCCCGCGCCGGCGCGGTCGGGGCCGCCGAGCGCGGAGGAGGTCGAGGAGACGACGACCGAGTTCTTCGCGGCCTGGGAGAAGGGGCAGGCGGCGCGGGCGGCGTCGTACACGAACAACGACGCGGTCGCCGAGCCGCTGCTGACGGCGTACGGCGAGGACGCCCACATCACCGGTGTGAAGATCACGCCGGGCGCGGCGAAGGGCGACACCGTGCCCTTCACGGTGAAGGCGAAGGTGTCCTACGACGGGAAGTCCAAGCCGCTGACGTACAAGAGCAGCCTCACCGTCGTACGCGGTCTCACCACCGGGCGGCCGCTCGTCGACTGGCAGCCGGCCGTGATCCATCCGCGGCTGAAGAAGAACGACACCCTCGTCACCGGCGAGGCCGCGAGCCCGCCGATCGAGGCCGTCGACCGTGACGGCACCGTGCTGACGAAGGAGGAGTACCCCTCGCTCAGCCCGATCCTCGACACCCTGCGCGACCGCTACGGCGACAAGGCCAGCGGCGAGGGCGGCGTCGAGCTGGCGATACGGCACGCCGACGAGTCGCCGGACACCTCGCTGCTGACCCTCGCCAAGGGCAGACCCGGCAATCTGGAGACCACCCTCAGCGCGCGTGTGCAGGCGGCCGCCGAGAAGGCGGTGAAGCAACACCCCGAGTCCTCGGTGGTGGCCGTCAAGCCGAGCACCGGGGAGGTGCTGGCGGTGGCCAATCACCGTGCGGACGCCTTCAACGCGGCCTTCGAGGGCCGTGTCGCCCCCGGCTCCACGATGAAGATCATCACCGCGGCGATGCTCATCGACAACGGCGTGACGTCGATGAACGGACCGGCCCCGTGCCCGCCCACCGCCACCTGGCAGAGCCAGACCTTCGAGAACCTCACGGGTCTTCAGCCCGACGAGAGCGCCGACGCCACCCTGGCGAACGCCTTCATGCGCTCGTGCAACACCGCCTTCATCAAGCTCGTCGACGAGAAGCCGCTCACGGACGCGTCCCTGACGACCGAGGCCGAGGAGCGCTTCGGGCTGCGCGGGGACGACTGGAAGACCGGCATCACCTCCTTCGACGGCAGTGTCCCCGCGGCCGGCGGACCGGACCGCGCGGCCGGCGCCATCGGCCAGGGCCAGGTCCAGATGAACCCGCTGAACATGGCGTCGGTGACGGCCACCGCGATCACCGGCCGGTTCCGGCAGCCGTATCTCGTCTCGCCCGAGCTGGACGACCGGCAGCTCGCCACCGCCCAGGGGCTGCGGTCGAGCACCGCCGCGCAGCTGAAGCAGATGATGCGGTTGACGGCGACGGCCCCGCAGGGCACCGCCGTGCGGGCCATGGCCGGGCTGAGCGGTGACATCGGCGCCAAGACCGGTTCCGCCGAGGTCGACGGCAAGGCCACCTCGGACAGCTGGTTCACCGGCTTCCGCGATGATGTGGCGGCCGCGGCCATGTCCCAGCAGGGCGGTCACGGCGGCGACGCGGCGGGGCCGATTGTCGCAGCCGTGCTACGAGCGTCCGGCTGAAGTCATCGCCGGCGCCACGGGACTCTAGGGTGGTCGTCGTCGTTATGCGTGAGGGCAACGGGGCGGCGGGGACCCCTGGGATTTCGCGAGGGAACGGAAAGCAGTGGGCAACAGAAGGCGCGTCGCCGAGCGACGGAAGACCAACCCCGCCGTGCTCGGCGGGATGATCGCCGTGGTCGTCGGCGGCGCCGGGTTCGGTGTCTACGCCCTGTACGGCGGCGGAGCGGTGGCCGACAGCCGTACGTCGGCCTCCTCGTCCGCCGACGACAAGGCCGAGGACGTGAAGACCGGCCCGTTGTCGGCCGAGGAGGTCACCACCGCGGCCGAGACCTTCCTCACCGCCTGGCAGAAGGGCAAGGTGACCGAGGCGGCCGCCGCCACGGACGACACCGCCGCCGCGAAGGCCCTGCTGGCGGCCTACTCCAAGGACGCCCACATCGAGGACGTCGCTCTCACCGCGGGCGCCCGCACCGGCGACAAGGTCTCCTTCTCGGTGAAGGGGACGGTGTCGTACAAGGGCACCAGCAAGCCGGTGGCCTACGACAGTTCACTGACCGTCGCCCGCCGGGCCGAGGACGGCAAGCCGCTCGTCGCATGGCGCTCCGCGATCGTCCACCCCGACCTGAAGGACGGCGACCGACTCGTCACCGGCGAGTCCGGCACCCCGCCCGTCAGGGCGCTCGACCGGGACGGCGGCGAGCTGACCGAGAAGGAGTACCCGTCGCTGGGCTCGGTCCTGGACGGGCTGCGCGAGAAGTACGGCAAGAAGGCCGGCGGCAAGGCGGGCGTGGAACTCCAGGTGGTGCGCGGGGAGGCGTCCAAGAAGGCCGAGCTGTCCGACAAGACGCTGCTGGAGCTGAGCAAGGGCACACCGGGCACGGTGAAGACGACGCTGAGCCCGACGCTGCAGGCCGCCGCGGAGAAGCAGGTGGCCGCGAAGCCGAAGGCGTCGGTGGTGGTGCTGCGCCCCTCGACCGGCGAGATCCTGGCCGCCGCCAACTCCTCGCACGGCTTCAACACGGCCTTTCAGGGCTCCCTCGCGCCCGGCTCCACGATGAAGGTCGTCACCTCGTCGCTGCTGATCGAGAAGGGCCTGGCGACGGCGGACAAGCAGCACCCCTGCCCGAAGTACTTCACGTACGGCCACTGGAAGTTCCAGAACGACGACAAGTTCGAGATCAAGGACGGCACGTTCAAGGCGAGCTTCGCCCGCTCCTGCAACACGGCCTTCATCAGCCAGGCGCCCGAGCTGGACGACGACAGCCTGACCAAGCAGGCCCAGCAGGTCTTCGGCCTCTCCCTGAACAACTGGTCCGTCGGGGTCCCGACCTTCGACGGCTCCGTCCCCGTCCAGTCCCAGGCCCAGATGGCGGCCTCGCTCATCGGCCAGGGCGGGGTGCGGATGAACCCGCTGAACATGGCGTCGGTCTCGGCGACCGTCAAGGCGGGCACGTTCAAGCAGCCGTACCTGGTCTCCCCGGAGGTCGACGGCCGGCGGCTGGCGACGGCCGCGCGCACGATGTCGGCGTCCACGCTCTCCCAGCTGCGCGGGCTCATGGCCTACACGGCGGCCTACGGAACGGCGGCCGAGGCGATGGCCGGGGTCAGCGGTGACGTCGGCGCGAAGACCGGCTCGGCAGAGGTCGACGGCCAGAAGAAGCCGAACGGCTGGTTCACCGCCTACCGGGGAGACCTGGCCGCGGCGGGTGTGGTCCAGGCGGCCGGCCACGGCGGGGAGACGGCGGGCCCGATCGTGGCGGCGCTGCTCAAGCTGGGTGGCTGAAACTCAGCGGGCCACGGGAGCGGCGGCCAGATAGGTCCGCCGCAGGAACCTCATCAGCGTCTTCGACTCGAACTGCACCACGGACACCCCCTGCGCGGAGTGGAACTCCACCACGGCCTGCACCCGCCCGCACGGCCAGACGCGTATCTCACCGCTGCCCACCGGGGCCCGCAGCCCCTGTTCCAGCAGGGAACGGGAGAACGTGTACTCATGGGCTTCGCGTCCGGGCAGCCGGATCCGCACCGAACGCGGGTCGGTATCGGGGTCGTAGCGCAGGATCACCGGCACCGCGTCCTGTTCCTCGGCCAGGATGTCCGCGTCCGTGACGATATGAGCTCGCGCGTACTGCTCGACTACAGACATCGGACGGCCCTCTCACGCTGGGTGACCTATGCGAAATCCATGCATCCGTTCCCCCTCCAATGTCGCATATCTTCCGGAAAGCGCTCCCTGGAGCCGTAGGTATCTCATCTGTGCGATAGACAAGTACTCGCTCTTGCAAGCCGTTCGCATCAAGCCACTATCATCGAACGGTGCACGTACCTGACGGATTCATAGACGCCCCGACCTCGGTCGCGACCGGAGTGGTCGCCGCTGCCGCCGTCGCCGTGAGCCTGCGCGGCGCCCGCCGTGAGCTCGACGAGCGGACCGCGCCGCTGGCCGGCCTGGTGGCGGCGTTCATCTTCGCCGTGCAGATGCTGAACTTCCCGGTGGCGGCCGGCACCAGCGGACACCTGCTGGGCGGGGCGCTGGCCGCGATCCTCGTCGGCCCCTGCACCGGCGCGCTGTGCATCTCCGTCGTCCTGCTCATGCAGGCCGTCCTCTTCGCGGACGGCGGCCTCACCGCACTCGGCGTGAACATCACCAACATGGCGGTCGTCGGCGTCCTCGTCGCCTACGCCGTCTTCCGCGGCCTGGTGAAGGTCCTGCCCAGGACCCGGCGCTCGATCACCGCCGCCTCGTTCGTCGCCGCGCTGGTGTCGGTGCCGGCCGCGGCCCTCGCGTTCACGTTCCTGTTCTGGATCGGCGGCACCACCGACGTCTCGATCGGCAAGGTCGCCGCCGCCATGGGCGGCGTCCACCTGCTGATCGGCATCGGCGAGGCCGCGATCACCGCGCTGACCGTCGGTGCGGTGGTCGCGGTGCGGCCGGACCTCGTGTACGGCGCCCGCGATCTGCGGCAGCCGCTCAAGCTGCGGGTGGGCGACGAACTCGTCGACGCCCCCGCGCCCGAGGCCGAGCGGCCGGTCCCGGCCCGGGCCTCCCGCCGCACCGTGTGGATCAGCGGTCTGGTCACCTCGCTCGTCCTCGCCGGGTTCGTCAGCTTCTACGCCTCCGCGAGCCCCGACGGTCTGGAGAAGGTCGCCGAGGACAAGGGCTTCGCAGACTCCGCCGAGGAGCACACGGGCGCCGACTCCCTGCTCGCCGACTACGGCGTCAAGGGCATCGACAACGCCCGGCTGTCCGGCGGCCTCGCCGGTGTGATCGGCGTCGGCGCCACGGTCGTGGCCGGCACCGGCGTCTTCTGGGCGGTGCGCCGGCGTCGTACGCACGAGCCGGCCGACACCTCGCCCGCGAGCACCGGGGTCTGACATGGGCGCCGGGCACGCGCACAGGCTCTACCGGCCGGGGCACTCGCCCGTGCACGCGCTGCCCCCGCACACCAAGCTGGCGGCGGTGTTCGCCTTCGTGCTGGTCGTGGTGTCGACGCCGCGCGAGGCCATGTGGGCGTTCGGGCTGTACGCCGTGCTGCTCGCCCTCGTCGCGGGCGCCGCGCGGGTGCCCGCCGGCTTCCTGCTGAAGCGGCTGCTGATCGAGGTGCCGTTCGTGGCGTTCGCGGTGCTGCTGCCGTTCGTCGCGGAGGGCGAGCGGATCGAGGTGCTGGGCGTGTCGCTGAGCGTCAGCGGACTGTGGGGCGCCTGGAACGTGCTCGCGAAGGGCACCCTGGGCGTCGCCGCCTCCGTGCTCCTCGCCTCCACCACCGAGCTGCGCGAACTGCTCCTCGGTCTGCAGCGGTTGAAGCTCCCGCCCCTGCTCGTGCAGATCGCGTCCTTCATGATCCGCTACGGCGATGTCATCACCGACGAGATGCGGCGCATGCGGGTCGCCCGGGAGTCGCGCGGCTTCGAGGCGCGCGGTGTACGGCACTGGGGCGTGCTCGCGAAGTCGGCGGGCGCGCTGTTCATCCGCTCCTACGAGCGCGGCGAGCGGGTGCATCTGGCCATGGTCAGCCGCGGGTACGCCGGGTCGATGCCGGTGATCGACGAGGTGACCGCGTCCCGGGCGCAGTGGTCGTACGCCCTCGCTCTCCCCTTCGCCGCCCTCGTCGTCTGTCTGCTGGGATGGTCGCTGTGACTGAACCGACTGCGTCGCTGGAAGTGGCGGGCCTGGCCTTCGCCTACCCGGACGGCCACCAGGCCCTGTTCGGTGTGGACTTCCGCATCGGGCGCGGCGAGCGGGTCGCTCTGCTCGGGCCGAACGGCGCCGGGAAGACGACGCTCGTCCTGCATCTCAACGGCATCCTGACCGGCGGCACGGGCAGCGTGAGGGTGGCGGGGCTGCCGGTCGGGCGGCAGCACATGGCCGAGATCCGGCGCCGGGTCGGGATCGTCTTCCAGGATCCGGACGACCAGTTGTTCATGCCGACGGTCCGTGAGGACGTGGCCTTCGGGCCGGCCGCGGCGGGGCTGAAAGGGCTGGAGCTGGAGGAGCGGGTCGACCGGGCGCTGGCGCGGGTCGGCATGGCGGAGTTCAAGAACCGGCCGCCGCACCACCTCTCCTTCGGCCAGCGGCGCCGGGTCGCGGTGGCGACCGTGCTGGCGATGGAGCCGGAGATCCTCGTCCTGGACGAGCCCTCCTCCAACCTCGACCCCGCCTCCCGACGTGAACTCGCCGACATCCTGCGCTCGTTGGACGTCACCGTCCTCATGGTCACGCACGACCTGCCCTACGCCCTGGAGCTGTGCCCGCGCTCGCTCATCCTGAGCGAGGGGGTGATCGCCGCGGACGGGAGGACGGCCGGGCTGTTGGCGGACGACGAGCTGATGCGTGCCCACCGGCTGGAGCTGCCCTTCGGCTTCGACCCGCGGTCCGTGACAATGGGCGCGTGACGAA
The DNA here is from genome assembly GCF_053594495.1 of Streptomyces sp. NPDC001920. Taxonomy (NCBI): domain Bacteria; kingdom Bacillati; phylum Actinomycetota; class Actinomycetes; order Kitasatosporales; family Streptomycetaceae; genus Streptomyces; species Streptomyces sp. NPDC001920. The sequence continues at coordinate 2,374 of NZ_JBSFEP010000016.1, read as the reverse complement.
CGAGGAGACCGAGGGTTCGCTGCTGCTGGACGAGCAGCTGTGTTTCGCGCTGTACGCCGCCCATCGCGCGGTGACGGCGGTGTACCGCCCGCTCCTCGACGAGTTGGGGCTGACCTATCCGCAGTACCTGGTCCTGCTGGTGCTGTGGGAGCGCGGCGAGTCGACGGTCAAGGAGCTGGCGGTGGCGCTGCGGCTCGACTACGGCACCGTCTCCCCGCTGCTCAAACGGCTGGAGTCGACGGGCCTGGTACGGCGTGAGCGGTCGGCGCGGGACGAGCGGTCGGTCCTCGTCACCCTGACGGAGCGCGGGACGCGGCTGCGGGGGCGCGCGGCGTGCGTGTCGGGCGCGTTGCTGGCGGCTACGGACCTTCGCATGTCCGAAATCGCCCGGATGCGTGAGGAGTTGCTGCGGCTGGCCGACCGGGCGGAGGCCGCCGCGGGCCGCACCGGCTGACCGCCGGCCTCGGACCGCTCACGGTTTCACCCCCTGGTGAGCACACCCTTCCTACCGGCCAGTACCTTGTGCACAATGTATTTGTGCGCGTTCTTTCTGGGGGAGGGCCAACCATGACCGCCGAGGGCACCACCGTCGACTCCCGGCCGACGAAGATCATGTACGTCGCCGAGGCCACCGCGCACGGCGGCCGGGACGGTCATGTCACCAGTCAGGACGGCCAGATCGCGCTGAAGGTCGCGATGCCGCCGCAGCTGGGCGGCGACGGCAACGGCACCAACCCGGAGCAGCTCTTCGCCGCCGGCTACAGCTCCTGCTTCCACAACGCGCTGATCCTGGTGGGCAACCGCGAGGGCTACGACCTGACCGGATCCACGGTCGCCGCGAAGGTCGGCATCGGCCCCAACAAGCACCGCGGCTACGGCCTCGCGGTCGCCCTCAGCGTCTCGCTGCCGGTGCTGGACGCGGGCATCGCCGCCAAGCTGGTGGACGCCGCGCACCAGATCTGCCCGTACTCCAACGCGACCCGCGGCAACATCGACGTCACGATCGTGCTGGGCTAGCGAGACGTCGGCCACACATCCAAATCGTAGGCAGCACCCCCATGGTGGACTGACCGTCGCAGGCGAATCGAACGCGAGACGGTCAGCAGCAGAGGGAGCACGGGCGTGGACGTGAACGGCACAGTGGCCGAGGGCTTCGAGCCGGTCAGGGAGGCGTTCGTACGGAACTTCGCCACGCTCGGCGAGCGGGGCGCCGCCGTCGCCGTCTACCGGGACGGACGCAAGGTCGTCGACCTGTGGGCCGGCACGAGGGACGTCGACGGCACACTGCCCTGGCAGCACGGCACCGCACAGGTCGTGCGCTCGGCGACCAAGGGCGTCGCCGCCGCCGTACCGCTGCTCCTGCACCAAAGGGGCGAGCTGGACCTGGACGCGCCGGTGGGCGAGTACTGGCCGCGGTTCAAGGAGCACGGCAAGGAACGGCTGCTCGTACGGCATGTGCTGAACCACCGCGCCGGGCTCCCGGTTCTCGACCGCCCGCTCACCCCCGAACAGGCACTGGACCCGAGCAGCGGCCCCGAGGCGGTGGCCGCGCAGGCGCCCGCGTGGGAGCCGGGCACCGCCCACGGCTATCACGCGCTGACCTACGGCTGGCTGCTGGACGAGCTGGTGCGGCGGGTGACGGGGCGGTGGGCCGGTGAGTGGATCGCGGCCGAGATCGCCGGTCCGCTGGACGCGGACCTGTGGCTGGGGCTGCCGGAGGCGGAGGCGGGCCGGGTGGGCCGTACCGGCCGGGTCGAGGGGCCCGAGCCGGCCGGGGGGCTGCGGGCGCGTCCGAAGCGCTCGGTCACCGAGGCCTACGGGAACCCGGACTCCCTCACGCGCCGCGCGTTCGCCGCGATCACCCCCTTCCCCGACCAGAACGACCCGGCCTACCGGGCGGCCGCCCTCCCCGCGACCAACGGCATCGCGACCGCCGACGGCCTGGCCCGCTTCTACGCGGCATTGATCGGTGACGTCGACGGCGTGCGGCTCTTCGACCCGGCGACGGTGGAACGGGCGCGGGCCGAGGAGTCGGCGGGCCCGGACCGCGTCCTGGTCGTCAACACCCGCTTCGGTCTCGGGTACATGCTGCACGGCACCGCGTCCCCCTTGCTGGGGCCGGGCTCCTTCGGCCACCCCGGCCGCGGCGGCGCCCTCGGCTTCGCCGACCCGGAGGCGGGGATCGCGTTCGGCTATGTGACGAACGGCTTCCGCAAGACGGTGACGGCGGATCCGAGGGCGCAGGGGCTGGTACGGGCGGTACGGGCCTGTCTCGACAAGCCCTAGGTCGTGTCCGCAAAGTCCCGCCTGCCCCGCGACGCCTGGCACGCACTCTCGCCGCACCGGGCGAAAGCCCACGTACAACCAGTACGAG
>NZ_JBSFEP010000015.1:0-217264 GCF_053594495.1 Streptomyces sp. NPDC001920 | reverse complement strand
GCGGAACCGTATCCCGTCGATCAGGTCCTACAACTACCAGCCGCCCAGGAAGTGATGACCTCCGGGCCAGCCTTGCTTGTCGGCAAACGATCGTTTGACGACAGGTCTCGACGCGTCCAATGAACGCGTGTAGTCGAGGGGTTCGCGGCGGCCCGAATCCAATCAGATCTGACGGTGATTGCTGACAGGGTTTGACGACAGACAGGGTCCGATCCTCCATACGGAAGGGGCCCCTCGGTGGCGAACCTGGTCTACAAGCGGGTCTCGACCGACCAGCTGTCCACCGCCCGGCAGAACCTCGTCCTGGACGAGGCCGGCATCGTCGCCCCGGTCGTCTTCGAGGAAGACCCGGGCACCTCAAGCCGCCTCCACCCCCTCCAGCGCCCGAAGTTCCGCAAACTGCTCTACGCACGGCCGGGCGACACCGTGCACATCTCCGAGATGTCTCGACGTCCTCCACCGCGACCAGATCGCGCTGCGCATCCACGACGGCGCCTTCTCCGCGATGGACCTCACCGCCCGCCACCCGCGCACCGGCGAACTGCTGTCCACCGTGAAGTTCAATGACCGTTCCTCGGAGGCCACACCCACCGGGGAGTGAACGGGGAGTGGATCAAGAAAATGATGATGCGCCGCGCCGGCGCCGGCAAATCCCGCCACCCCGACAGAGTCAGACCAGGTCAGGGGCCTGATCCACTCAGTGGATCAGGCCCCTGAGTGGCTTCTGGAGATCGTTCGGGAGGAAATTGGGAGAGGATCCTGCTCGGCTTCTCCCAGGGGTGACCGCTGGGCGGGTGTGCGGTTCGGCACCCCAGGGCACCGGGACCTGCGCGTTCGCGAATCGAGCCCGTCAGACGGCCAAGAACGACATGCCCACCCACCGCAACCGCCGTTAGGATCACGGCACATGGCAGCCCCTCACTCAGCGCGTCCCCACGATCAAGCCCGCGCCCTCGCCCGGCGGGTACGGACGCTGCGGGAGGCCCGCGGGTGGTCGCGGGAACGGCTCGCCAAGGAAGCGGGGATCGCCGTCCGGACGCTGTCGCGGCTGGAGGGCGAGGGAGCGATCCAGTCAGGTTTCCTCACGGTCGGAGCCGTCGCCGAGGCTCTGGAGGTCTCCCTCGACGATCTGTTCCGGGAGACCAGGGCCATGCCTGGGCTCTGGTCCGCGGGGTACGAGGGGCGTGACATCGAGTCGTTCGTCGCCTCGCTCCGTGACAGCCGCATCGATGTCGTGGCGGACGTCCGGCTCACGCCGATCAGCCGTAAGAAGGGCTTCAGCAAGACCCGGCTCGGAGAGGCGCTGGCCGCAGCCGGCATCAAGTACACGCACCTGCGTGGCCTGGGCAATCCCAAGGACAACCGGGAGCCGTTTTGGGAGGGCCGCCTCGATGTGGGCAGGGCGCACTTCCGCAGCGTGCTCCGGTCCGAGGAGGCGCAGTTGGATCTCGACCGCCTCGCCGAGCACGCCCGGCAGTCACGGGTCGCGGTGCTGTGCTTCGAGAAGGACGAGAGCCGGTGCCACCGGCAGGTCGTCCTGGAGACGGTCCGCAAGCGGGCCGCTGTACCCGTGATCCCCCTGGCCTGACTTCGTCCCCCGCTCCCGCACGCGCCCTTGCCACAGGCGCATGCCTCTCCTCCAATCAGATCGGGGAGATCAGTGGAGGGGGCGCCATGCGATCGGGGAGACGACAGCGCGCGAGAATCATGATCACGGTCAAGACGTATCCGGAGCTGTCCAACAAGTACCGCGAGACGAGCTGCGTGGCGGGCATACGCCTGGACGAGGATGCACCTCGACACGTGCGCCTGTTTCCCGTGCCCTTCCGGCTCTTACGGGAGGAGGACCAGTTCCGGAAGTACTCGGTCATCGAGGTCGACGTCGAGCCGCACGGCACGCGTGACTCGCGGCCTGAGAGCCTGCGGCCCAACCTCGACACTCTTCAGATCGTGGGCGAGGTACCGCCGGGCGGCGATTGGAGGGAGCGGTACAAGTACGTCGAGCCTCTCGTCGCGCCGTCGCTGTGCGCGATCAAGAGGGATCAGGAGCGGCTGGGAACTTCGCTCGGTGTCTTCCGGCCCGCCGAGGCCACCTTCCGGCTCACGGCAGCCGAGCCCTGGTCCGCGTCCAAGGCCGCATTGGCGGACCAGCTCGATCTGTTGGAGCAGGACCTGGCTCCCCTTGAGTGGGTACCGCTGGAATTCCGCTATCGGTTTCGCTGCGTGGACGACGCCTGCCCATCGCACGACATGGCGCTGAAGGACTGGGAGGCCGGCGCGTCGTACCGCAAGTTCCTGCGCAAGTACGGCGAGCACGGCGTGCACGACAAGCTGCGGGAGCGCTGGCACGACTCGATCTTCACCCGAGACCGCGCCGTCCACTTCTTCGTCGGCAACATCGCGGCTCATCCCAAGACGTTCATGCTGCTGGGGCTGTTCTATCCGAGGACGAATGTCGTCCAGTACGTCCAGGACAGTCTCTTCGGGGACTGACCGCCAGGCCGAGGGGGCCGTTCATTGAGTGAACCGGCCACGCCTGATCTCCGGCTCCAGGAGTTCCAGGGCTTCCTCCCAGCGGAACCGGTCCGCGCCGCCGCCGGCCTTGGGGCGGTGGGGTTCGTAGAAGCCGAGGAGGACGCCCATCTCGTGCAGGGTGTCCAGGCTTCGCCGGTGGGCGGGGTGGGCTGCCTGGGCCGCATTCAGGTACGGGAGGACGGCAACCGGGACGCCCATGCCGTATGCCTCCTACTGACCCTCCCCTCACCCCGGATGAGCCGACGGCCAACTCGACCTCAGCCGGAGCAAGTTATCGGCCAAGACACTCTTCCCCGCCGGGGAAGGCGCCCTCGCCCCAGCCCGCCCCTGGGCTGGCGGGAACGGACCAGCACCGGGGGGCGCAGGTCCACGAGACAGCTCCCGAACGCCGTGCCGCGGCGCCGCGCGCCGCCGCAAGCTCAGACACGGCTCAACGAAGGCAGGGCCTCAGTCCTGCGCCTTCTCCCGCTACTTCGGATCGCGGGCGAACAACGACTTCGACCAGAAGTAGCCGATCACCGCCAGGCCCAGGCACCAGGCCACGGCGAGCCAGCCGTTGTGGCCGATCTCGCTGCCGAGGAGCAGGCCGCGCAGGGTCTCGATGGCCGGGGTGAAGGGCTGGTACTCGGCGACCGGCCGGAACCAGCCCGGCATCGCGTCGACCGGGACGAAAGCACTGGACAGGAGCGGCAGGATCATCAGCGGCAGGGCGTTGTTGCTGGCCGCCTCGGGATTCGGGCTCGACAGGCCCATGCCGACCGCGATCCAGGTGAGCGCCAGGGAGACGAGCGTCAGCAGCCCGATCGCCAGCAGCCACTCCAGGGGTGTGGCATCCGTGGCCCGGAAGCCGATCGCCACCGCGACTGCCCCGACGAGCAGCACGCTCATCATGCACTGCAGCACGCTGCCCACGACGTGCCCGATGAGCACCGACCCGCGGTGGATCGCCAGCGTACGGAAGCGGGCGATGATGCCGTCGGTCATATCCATGGCGACGGATACGGCACTGCCGATCGTGGTGCCACCGATGGTCAGCAGCAGGATGCCCGGGACGAGATAGGCGACGTACTCGGCGCGGTCCGCCCCGCCACCCCCGATCCCGGCGCTCATCACGTCGCCGAAGATGTAGACGAAGAGCAGCAGAAGCACGACCGGCGAGAGCAGCAGATTCAGCGTCATCGACGGATAGCGGCGGGCGTGCAGAAGGTTGCGCCGCAGCATCGTGGACGAGTCACGCACGGCGAGGGCGAGGGAGCTCATCGGGTGGTCTCCTCGGGCTGGTGGGGCACGCCTTCTTCGTCGGTCAGGGCGAAGAACACGTCGTCCAGGTCCGGTGTGTGCACGGTCAGTTCGTCGGCCTCGATGCCGGCCGCGTCGAGCCAGTCGATCAGGGAGCGCAGTTCGCGCTGGCTGCCGTCGCTGGGGATCTGGAGCGTGAGTGCGGTGTCGTCGCGCCGCATCTCACTCAGGGCGGACGCGGCGTTCTCGTATGCCGTCGGGTCGGTGAACCGGAGGCGGACGTGACCTCCCGGGATCAGTCGCTTCAGCTCCTCCGCGGTGCCTTCGGCGGCGATCCTGCCGCCGTTCAGTACCGCGATGCGGTCGGCGAGTTCGTCGGCCTCCTCCAGGTACTGGGTGGTGAGGAAGACGGTGACGCCGTCGGAGACCAGCTCGCGGACGATCTGCCACATGGTGTGCCTGGAGCGCGGGTCGAGGCCGGTGGTCGGCTCGTCGAGGAAGATGATCCGCGGGGAGCCGACCAGCGTCATGGCGATGTCCAAGCGGCGCTTCATTCCGCCCGAGTAGGTGGCCGCGGGCTTCTTCGCGGCCTCCGCCAGGTCGAAACGCTCCAGCAGTTCGGCGGCGACGCGGCGTCGCTCGCGTTTGGACAGGTGGTGCAGATCCGCCATGAGGAGCATGTTCTCCTCACCTGTGAGGAGCCCGTCGACGGCGGAGAACTGCCCCGTGACACCGATCGCCGCACGCACCGCCTGCGGATCGGCGATGAGGTCGTGGCCCGCGACCTGTGCCTGCCCACTGTCCGTGGTGATGAGCGTGGAAAGGATCTTCACGGCGGTGGTCTTGCCCGCGCCGTTCGGGCCGAGCAGCGCGAACACGGACCCGGCCGGGATTCGGAGATCGATGCCGTCGAGGACGGTCTTGTCGCCGTAGGACTTGCGCAGACCGGTGGTGGAGATGGCAGCGGGCGATGGTGGGCCGCCACACAGGCTGGATGTGGGCATGACAGATGAAGGCATGGGACCCTCCGTTTCGAAGACTGGGGCGGGTGGGGGTGAAACCGGCCTTCAGACTCGGGCGCGGCGGACGTCGATGTTGCCGTACTTGGTGCGGGCGTGGATCTTGACGGTGTCCTCGGTCTCCTGGGGGGCGTCGGACGCGATGAGCGTGTTGCGCACCTGGCCCGAGCCGGAGTTGACGTCGAGCCAGGCGGCCGTGCCCTCGCGGACGCCGACCTCGATGGCGCCGTAGTTCGTCTCCAGCCGGACGGTGCCGCGGACCACTTCGGCCACGCGCACGGTGCCGTGGGCGGTGGTGGCGGTGACGGAGTCCTCGGCGCGGTCGATGCTGATGTCGCCGTGGGCGCCGCTCACCCGCGTCTCGCCGGTCACGGCGCCGATGGTGGTGGTGCCATGGGAGTTCTTCAGGACGGCGGGGCCGTCGACGTGGCCGACGCGCAGGCTGCCGGAACTGGTGGTGATCTCGGCCCCGCCCTCGACCCGGTCCACGGTGATCGAGCCGTGCGAGGCGGTCAGGTTCAGCGGGCCCGTCGTATCGAGGCGGGCGTCGCCGGAGGAGGTCTTCACACGGACCTCGCCGAGCCGGCCCTCGCCGAGCACCTGGGTCCAGGCGCCGGTCATGTCGATGCGCGAGCCCGCGGGCAGTTCGACCGTCACGTCGACGACGCCGGTGCGGCCGAGTCCGAACAGGTTCGGCCTGGGCGTCATGACGGTGAGGACCCCGCTCGCGTACGTGACGTCGGTCTGGTCGGCCGTCCGCACGTCCAGGTCCTTCTTCGGGTTGCGGGGCCGCACCTCGACGACGGTCTCGGGGCGGTCGCTCGCGGTGAACTGGATGGAACCGGCCTCCACGCGCGCGGTGACCGAGATCGGTGCGGGGGTGTCGAAAGAAGGCATGGCTGTCCCGTCCTCTTGGGTCTACAGGGCGTCCCCGCTGGTGGGACGTGAAGTCGTGGGGGTGAAGTGGTGCGGGTGCGGCTAGCGCACCCACCCCGTGAAGCTCTGGCCGACGCTCTGGCTCTTCTCCGTCGTACGGGGCCGGTGGCCGCCGCCCTCGACCGCGGCGGACACGGCACGCACCAGCCACGCGTTGACCGACAGGCCCTCGCGGCTCGCGGCTTCCTCGGCGCGGGCCTTGAGGTGGGCTGGAAGACGCAGGTTGACCCGGGCGGTGCCACCCTCGTCACCCTCGGCCGGGGCCTTGAGCGGTTCGACGGGCGCGGCCGGCTCCACGGAGGCGGCGCCGTAGGTGGGCGGCGGCGTCACCACGAAGTCGGGGTCCAGCCCGCGCAGCCGTACGTCGACCGAGCCGGGGGCGAGCTCGCGGGTGATCTCGTCCATCGCGGCGGAGAGCACGTTGAGCATGGTCAGCCGGGTCGCCGACTCCAGAGGAGCCGTGAGCCGCTCGGCCAGCTCGCGCGCTTCTTCACCGCCGGCTTCAGCGGCCACCGCGAGTTCACGGCGGAGAGTTTCAAGATACGGCGTGAGGTCCATTACGCCATGATGGCACCACAATGGCGCCACACGCAAACCTAGATGGCACCTCGCGGCCGCCGAGCGGGTGAGACGTCTCCCAGCCTGGGGAAACGTGACAAAGGCGACCCGGGCCACCATCACAGCATGTGCGCTTGGAGAACCGGTGCGGCACCACTTGGCACTACGTGGCGCCAGATGGTGCCATGTGGTGCCATGTGGTGCCATACGTGCAACGTAGAACCCCGGACGCCCCTGAGCACCCCTCCTCAAGAGGTGGTCGCCGCCGGCACGTCCGGTTGCTGCGGCCGTCGTTCCGGCGCCGTCCGTACGGCGAGCACCATGGTGAGGCCGCCACCCGGTGTGTCCTCGGCGTGCAGGCTGCCGCCGATGGCCTGGGCGAAGCCGCGGGCAACGGCGAGGCCGAGGCCGACGCCGTTGCCGCGCGGGGCGTCGCCATGGCGCTGGAAGGGTTCGAAGATGCGGGCCTTGGCCTCGTCCGGGACGCCGGGACCGCGGTCCATGACCCGGACCTCCACGCGGTCGGCTATGGCGCTCGCGGAGACCAGGACCCGCTGCCCCGGGGGGCTGTACTTCACGGCGTTCTCGACGATGTTGGCGACCGACCGTTCCAGCAGGCCGCGGTCGACGTCCACCATGGGCAGGGTCTCGGGGACGTCCAGCTCCACGCTGTCCTCGGGGACGCCGCCCAGCGCCATCGGGATGACCTCGTCCAGGTCGGTCTCCCGGATGAGGGGGGTGAGGGTGCCGGTCTGGAGGCGGGACATGTCGAGCAGGTTGCCGACGAGGTGGTCGAGGCGGTCGGCACCGTCCTCGATCGCTTCCAGGAGTTCCGCCTGATCCTCCTCCGACCACTCCACGTCGTCCGAGCGCAGGGAGGTGACCGCCGCCTTGATGCCGGCGAGCGGGGTGCGCAGGTCGTGGCTGACGGCGGCGAGCAGAGCGGTGCGGATGCGGTTGCCCTCGGCGAGATTCTGCGCCTCGTCGGCCTTCTGCTGCAGGCGCTGTCGGTCCACGACGACGGCCGCCTGGGCGGCGAACGCGGCCAGCACCCGGCGGTCCTCCGCCGGCAGGACACGGCCCGACAGGGCCAGTGCCATGTGGTCGCCGACCGGGACGTCGACGTCCGCCTCGTCGGGAACGACGCTGGACCGTGGGCCGATGCTGCCGACGCAGGTCCAGGGTGCGAGGTCGCTCTCGCGTTCCAGCAGCGCCACCGACTCCATGCCGAAGGTTTCGCGGACCCGTTCCAGGAGCGCGTCGAGGCTGGTCTCGCCGCGCAGGACGTTGCCGGCGAGGAAGGAGAGGATCTCCGACTCGGCGCGCAGCCGGGCCGCCTGGTGAGTGCGGCGGGCGGCAAGATCCACCACGGACGCGACGGAGACGGCGACGCTGAAGAACACCGCGATCGCGAGGATGTTCTTCGGGTCGGCGATGGTCCAGGTGTGGACCGGTGGGGTGAAGTACCAGTTCAGGAGGCTGGATCCCACCACCGCGGAGGCCAGCGCCGGCCAGAGTCCGCCCAGCAGTGCCGCGGCGACCGTCAGGGTCAGGAAGAGCAGCATGCCGTTGGCGAGCCCCACGTCTGGCAGGGCGGTGCTCAGGAGCCACGTCAGCAGCACTGGTCCGCCTACGCCGGTCAGCCAACCCCAGGCGAGCCTGGTCCGGCCGAGCCGGGCGCCCCTCGGGGCGACGGGCAGCCCACGGCCCTTGCCCACCTCGTCGTGGGTGATGAGGTGGACGTCCAGGTCGGGGCCGGACTCGCGGGCCACCGTGGCGCCGACGCCAGGTCCGAAGACGTACTGCCAGCCCTTGCGGCGGGAGACGCCGAGCACGATCTGGGTGGCGTTGACGCCGCGCGCGAAGTCCAGCAGGGCGGCGGGTATGTCGTCGCCGACGACATGGTGGAAGGTGCCGCCCAGGTCCTCCACCAGGGTGCGCTGGACGGCCAGCTCCTTCGGTGAGGCCGACGTCAGGCCGTCGCTGCGGGAGATGTACACGGCCAGCACCTCGCCGCCCGCGCCCTTCTCCGCCAGGCGCGCGGCGCGCCGGATGAGGGTGCGCCCTTCCGGGCCGCCGGTCAGGCCGACCACGATCCGCTCGCGCGAGCCCCAGATCCTGGACACACGGTGTTCGCTGCGGTACTCGTTCAGGTACGCGTCGACCCGGTCGGCCACCCACAGCAGCGCCAGCTCGCGCAAGGCGGTGAGGTTGCCGGGGCGGAAGTAGTTGGACAGGGCCGCGTCGACCTTGTCCGGCTTGTAGATGTTGCCGTGGGCCATGCGGCGGCGCAGCGCCTCGGGCGACATGTCCACCAGCTCGATCTGGTCGGCACGCCGTACGACCTCGTCGGGTACGGTCTCCCGCTGCCGTACGCCGGTGATCGACTCGACGACGTCCCCCAGCGACTCCAGATGCTGGATGTTGACGGTCGATATCACGTCGATGCCGGCGGCCAGCAGTTCCTCGACGTCCTGCCAGCGCTTGGCGTTGCGGGAGCCGGGGATGTTCGTGTGCGCGAGCTCGTCGACGAGCGCCACCCGCGGGCGGCGGGCGAGCACCGCGTCGACGTCCATCTCGGTGAAGGTGCTGTCCCGGTACTCCAGCTCCCTGCGCGGCACCTGCTCCAGGCCGTGCAGCATCACCTCGGTGCGCGGGCGGTCGTGGTGCTCCACGAAGGCGACCGCGCAGTCGGTGCCCCGCTCGATGCGGCGGTGCGCCTCGGACAGCATCGCGTAGGTCTTGCCGACGCCGGGTGCCGCGCCGAGGTAGATCCGGAGCTTGCCGCGTGCCATGTCGTACCTCGGTCAGGCTTCGAAGCGGTAGCCCATGCCGGGCTCGGTGATGAGATACCGGGGGTGGGACGGGTCTGCTTCCAGTTTGCGTCGCAGCTGCGCCATGTAGACGCGCAGGTAGTTGCTCTTGCTGGTCTGGGTGACGCCCCAGACCTCCTGGAGCAGGTGCTTCTGGGTGATCAGCCGGCCGGGGTTGGTGACCAGGATCTCCAGCAGGTGCCACTCGGTCGGGGTGAGGCGGACGTCCCGCCCCTGCCGTACGAGCTTCTTCGCGACGAGGTCGATGGTGAAGTCGTCCGTCGTGACCTCGGTCGTCTCAGGGGCCAGGGGCGCGGCCTCCGTACGGCGGACGGCCGCCCGCAGTCGCGCAAGGAGCTCGTTCATGCTGAACGGCTTGGTGACGTAGTCGTCCGCACCCGCGTCGAGGGCGTCGACCTTCTCGTCGGACGCCTGCCGCGCGGACAGCACGAGGATGGGCACGCGGGTCCAGCCGCGCAGGGCCCGGATGACGTCGACACCGTCCATGTCGGGCAGGCCGAGGTCGAGCAGCACCACGTCGGGCTGGCGGGCCGCCGCCAGGCGCAGCGCGGTGGTTCCGTCGGGTGCGGCATCCACGCCGTACTGGCGGGCCTGAAGGTTGATCACGAGGGCCCGTACGAGTTGCGGGTCGTCCTCCACGACGAGGACCCGGGTCATGGCTGTGTGCCTTTCCTGTCGTACGCCGGGGCCCGGTTCGCCGGGGACGGCCGGCCGGGCGACGTCATGACGGCGGGAGCCGACCGGCCCAGTGCTGTTTCCCGGCCGCCGGCTCCCGTGCATGTCATGTACTCCGATCACTGCTTCGCTGCGAGGTCCCTGAGCGCGAGGTTGAGCTCCAGGACGTTGATGTGCGGCTCGCCCATGAAACCGAGCGTGCGGCCCTCGGTGTGATTGTCGACGAGTTCGTGCACCTGGGCGACGGACAGGCCGTTGGCCTCGGCGACCCGTCCGACCTGGATGTCCGCGTACGCCGGGGAGATGTGCGGGTCGATGGCGGAGGCCGAGCCGGTGACCGCGTCCGCGGGCACCTTCGACTCCGGTACGCCGTTGAAGGCCGCGACCTGCTTCTTGGCCGCCTTCACATTCTTGACCAGGGTCGGATCGCCGGCTCCCAGCTGGCTGGAGCCGGTGGCGAGCGGGTCGTAGCCGCTGTTGGACGGTCGCCCCTGGAAGAACTTCGGGTCGGGCTCGTCGGTGCCGGGCAGGTTCCAGCTCTGGCCGATCAGCCTGGAGCCGACCTCCTTGCCGTCGGCCTTCACGATCGAGCCGTTGGCCTCGTCGTGGAAGGCGGCCTGGCCGATGCCGGTGACGACGAGGGGGTAGACGACGCCGGTGACGACGGTGAGGACGAGCAGCATGCGCAGGGCGGCCCACGTCACGCGGCCCAGGTTCACAAAGGATGAGTTGTTCATGTCCTTCACCCGATCCCGGGGATGAGCGAGATGAGCAGGTCGATGAGCTTGATGCCGATGAACGGGGCGATCAGACCGCCGAGACCGTAGATCCCGAGGTTGCGCCGGAGCATCTTGTCCGCGCTCACGGGCCGGTACTGCACGCCCTTCAGGGCGAGCGGCACCAGCGCGATGATGATCAGCGCGTTGAAGACGACCGCGGACAGGATCGCGGAGTCCGGCGAGGACAGGTTCATGATGTTGAGCTTGTCCAGCCCCGGGTGCACGGCCGCGAACAGCGCCGGGATGATCGCGAAGTACTTCGCGACGTCGTTGGCGATGGAGAACGTCGTCAGGGCGCCCCGGGTGATCAGCAACTGCTTGCCGATCTCCACGATCTCGATCAGCTTGGTCGGGTTGGAGTCGAGGTCGACCATGTTGCCGGCCTCCTTGGCGGCCGACGTACCGGTGTTCATCGCGACGCCGACGTCGGCCTGTGCGAGGGCCGGGGCGTCGTTCGTGCCGTCACCGGTCATCGCGACCAGCTTGCCGCCGGCCTGCTCCCGCTTGATGAGGGCCATCTTGTCCTCGGGGGTCGCCTCGGCGAGGAAGTCGTCGACACCCGCCTCCTGTGCGATCGCCTTGGCGGTCAGCGGGTTGTCACCCGTGATCATGATCGTCTTGATGCCCATGCGGCGCAGCTCCTCGAACCGCCCGCGCATGCCGTCCTTGACGACGTCCTTGAGGTGGATGACACCGAGCACCCGAGCCCCGGCGTGGTCCCGGACGGCGACCAGCAGCGGGGTGCCGCCCGCCTCGGAGATGCGGTTGGCGATGCCGTCCGCGTCCTCGGCGACCGTGCCGCCCTGCTCCTCGACCCACGCGATGACCGAGGCGGTGGCGCCCTTGCGGATCTTCTTGCCGTTCACGTCGACGCCGGACATGCGGGTCTGGGCGGTGAACTCGGTCCACTCCGCGCCGAGCAGCTCGCCCTGGTGGCGTTCGCGCAGGCCGTACTTCTCCTTCGCCAGTACGACGACCGAGCGGCCCTCGGGCGTCTCGTCGGACAGGGAGGAGAGCTGGGCGGCGTCGGCGACCTCCGCCTCGGTGGTACCGCGCACCGGCACGAACTCGGCGGCCTGCCGGTTGCCGAGGGTGATGGTGCCGGTCTTGTCGAGCAGCAGCGTGGAGACGTCACCGGCGGCCTCGACCGCGCGGCCCGACATCGCGAGCACGTTGCGCTGCACGAGGCGGTCCATGCCCGCGATGCCGATCGCGGAGAGCAGGGCCCCGATCGTGGTGGGGATCAGGCACACCAGCAGGGCGACCAGCACGACCATGCCGAGGTCGGAGCCGGCGTAGTCGGCGAACGGCGGCAGGGTGGCCACCGCCAGCAGGAAGACGACGGTCAGTGAGGCGAGCAGGATGTTCAGCGCGATCTCGTTCGGCGTCTTCTGCCGGGCCGCGCCCTCGACCAGGTTGATCATCCGGTCGATGAAGGTCTCGCCGGGCTTGGTCGTGATCCTGACGACGATGCGGTCGGACAGCACCTTCGTGCCGCCGGTGACAGCGCTGCGGTCACCGCCGGACTCCCGGATGACCGGCGCCGATTCACCCGTGATCGCCGACTCGTCCACGGAGGCGACGCCCTCGACGACGTCACCGTCGCCGGGGATCACGTCACCTGCCTCGCAGACCACCAGGTCGCCGACCCTCAGCTCGGTACCGGGGACCCGCTCCTCACGGTCGCCCACGAGACGACGCGCGACGGTGTCGGTCTTGGCCTTGCGCAGGGTGTCGGCCTGGGCCTTGCCCCGGCCCTCCGCCACCGCCTCCGCCAGGTTGGCGAAGATCACCGTCAGCCACAGCCAGGCGCTGATGGTCCAGCCGAACCAGTCGCCCGGGTCCTTGAAGGAGAAGACCGTCGTCAGGACCGAGCCGACGAGGACCACGAACATCACGGGCGATTTCACCATCACCCGAGGGTCGAGCTTGCGGAAGGCGTCCGGCAGCGACTTGACCAACTGCTTGGGATCGAACAGCCCGCCGCCGACCCGCCCCTCGGGCTTGTGCCCAGTGGGCGCGTCCTGGTGCGGCGCGAGGGTGGGAGTGGACATCGAGTCCTGCTTCTGTACGTCGGTCTTCTGAGTGTTGGTGGTCATCACGCCAACCCCTCGGCCAGCGGGCCCAGCGCCAGAGCCGGGAAGAACGTCAGGCCGGTGATGATCAGGATCGCGCCCACGAGAAGGCCCGTGAACAGCGGCTTCTCCGTGCGCAGGGTGCCCGCGGTGGCCGGGACCGGAGTCTGCTCGGCGAGCGAGCCGGCGAGCGCCAGGACGAACACCATCGGCAGGAAGCGGCCGAAGAGCATGCACAGGCCGAGCATCGTGTTGTGGTACTCGGTGTTGGCCGCGAAGCCGGCGAACGCGGATCCGTTGTTGTTGGACGCGGAGGTGTAGGCGTAGAGCACCTCGGAGAAGCCGTGGGCGCCGATGTTCGTCATCGACGACTCGCCCTTGCCCAGCGCCATGGCGAGCGCGGTGCCGACCAGCACCAGGGCCGGGGTGATGAGGATGTAGCAGGCGGCCAGTTTGATCTCGCGGCTGCCGATCTTCTTGCCCAGGTACTCGGGGGTGCGGCCGACCATCAGGCCGGCGATGAACACCGCGATGATCGCCATGATCAGCATGCCGTAGAGGCCGGAGCCGACGCCGCCGGGTGCGATCTCGCCCAGCATCATGCCGAGCAGCAGCACACCGCCCGACAGACCGCTGAAGGAGTCGTGGAAGGAATTGACCGACCCGGTCGAGGTCATCGTCGTGGAGACGGCGAAAAGGGCGGAGTTGCCCTCCCCGAACCGTGTCTCCTTGCCCTCCATCGCGCCGCCCGCGAGCTGTGAGGCGGTGCCGGGGTGGGCGTACTCGATCCAGGTCACGGCGATCACGCCGAGGAACCAGATGGTGGCCATCGCGCCGACGATCGCGTAACCCTGGCGGACGTTGCCCACCATCTTGCCGAAGGTGCGCGGCAGTGAGAACGGGATCACCAGCAGCAGGAAGATCTCCAGCAGGTTGGTGAACCCATCGGGGTTCTCGAACGGGTGCGCGGAGTTGGCGTTGAAGAAGCCGCCGCCGTTCGTGCCGACATCCTTGATGGCCTCCTGGGATGCCACGGCACCCGGGCTGATCGCCTGCTTGTCACCCGTCAGCGTGGTGACCGTGTGGATGTCGCCGAAGTTCTGGATCGCACCGCAGGCGATCAGGAGCACGGCCGCGACGACGGAGATCGGGATCAGGATGCGGACGGTGCCGCGCACCAGGTCCGCCCAGAAGTTGCCCAGGTCGCCGGTGCGGGAGCGGGCGAAGCCCCGGACCAGCGCCACCGCGACGGCGATGCCGACGGCCGCGGAGACGAAGTTCTGCACGGCCAGGCCCATCGTCTGGGTGACGTGGCTCATGGCCGCCTCACCCGAGTACGACTGCCAGTTCGTGTTGGACACGAAGGAGGCCGCCGTGTTGAACGCCTGGTCCGCGGTGATGGGCTCGAAGCCGAGCGACAGCGGCAGCTTGTCCTGCACCCGCTGCATCACGTACAGGAACAGCACGCCCACCGCGGAGAAGGCCAGCACACCGCGCAGGTAGGCGGGCCAGCGCATCTCGGCGTCCGGGTTCGCGCCGACCGCGCGGTACATCCAGCGCTCGACACGCAGGTGCTTTTGGGACTGGAAGACGGCGGCCATGTAGTCGCCGAGGGGACGGTGCACGAGGGCGAGCGCGCCGATCAGCGCGATCACCACGAGCACATCGGCAAGGACGGAACTCATGGCGGCGGCTCAGAACCTCTCCGGAAAGATGAGGGCCAGGACGAGATAGCCCAGCAGGGCGACGGCCACCACCAGGCCGACGACGTTCTCGGCAGTCACAGCCTGCCCACCCCTTTGGCGATGAGAGCCACCAGCGCGAACACCGCGACCGTGGCGACGACGAAGGCCACATCGGCCATCGCAAACTCCTGGATGAGGTTCGGTGAAACAAGGACGGATAGAGGAAACCTCTTCTCCGGCCGGATTCGACCGCCCGTTGACGACTCTCTTACGCCCTGCCGCCCGGTCTTGACGGAACTCATACGGGCGGTGATCCATAACGGTCGGCAACAGGAGCTGCGTCACACCAGCCGGAAGCGGAGCCGGCAGATCACCGCGTCCGTCTCCCGCCGCACGGCGTGCGCGACGACCGCACCCCGCTGGTTGTGCAGCAGCCGCTCCCAGAGCCGCGCCGGCTCCGCCTCCGGGATCAGCACGGTGACGCGGGCGCCCGGCGCGTCGGCGGCCACGTCACGGACGTAGGCCGCGATCGGACGGCCCAGACTCCGGCGCTCACAGGACAGCCGTACGAGAGGCACCCCGGGGTTCCACTCGGCCCAGGCCCTCTCCAGGGCGTGTGTGTGCGCCCGGTCCTCGAGGTCGGGGTGGCACACCGTCACCGCGCGGACCTCGTCTCCGAGGGAGGTTGCGGCGGTCAGCGCCTCGGAGGTCAGGCGGGACAGGGAGGAGACCGGGACGATCACGATCGAGCGGTCGCGGTGCGGGGCCTCGGGTGTCCGGCCCAGTGCGAGTCCCTCGCCGATGCGGGCGTAGGCGCGGTGCACGGCCTCGAAGGCGAGCACCAACAGGGGCAGGGCGACCGCGACCAGCCAGGCACCTTCCGTGAACTTGGTCGCGGTGACGACGAGGGCACAGACGCCGGTGAGGACTGCGCCGAGGCCGTTGAGCACGGCCTTGCCGGGAGCGCCTGCGTGACGCCGGTGCCGGACCATGCCGAATTGGGCGATGGTGAAGCCGACGAAGACACCGATGGCGAACAGCGGCACGAGGGTGTTGGTGTCGCCGCCCGAGAACACCAGCAGTCCGGCGGAGACGGCGGCGAGGGCGAGCACGCCGTGCCGGTGCACCTGGCGGTCGGCCTTGAGGGCGAAGACATGCGGCAGGTAGTTGTCGCGGGCCAGCAGCTTCAGCAGGACCGGCAGCCCGCCGAAGGAGGTGTTGGCGGACAGGGCCAGCAGGATCGTCGTCGCGAACTGGATGACGTGGAAAGCCCCGTTGTGACCGAGGGAGGCGTCCGCGAGCTGGGCGAGGACGGTGACACCCTCGACCGGCTGGAGGTGGAAGCGGGCGATCAGCACTGACAGGCCGATCAGCATCACGCCGAGGACAGCCCCGAGGGCGACTTCCGCGCGCTGGGCCCGTGCAACGCGCGGGGTACGGAAGGAGGGGACGGCGTTGGCGATGGCCTCGACGCCGGTGAGGGCGGAGCAGCCCGAGGCGAAAGCCTTCAGCAGGAGCAGCGCACCGACCGTGGTGGCGTTGTCGGCGAGCACGGAGGCATGGCCTTCGGCCGTGGCGGTGCTCACGGGTCCGGACCGGAAGAGGCCCACCACGATCAGGACGAGAATCGAGCCGACGAAGACGACGGTCGGCACGATGAACACCTTCGCCGACTCCAGGATGCCCCGCAGGTTCACCCCGGTGATCAGCGCCAGGACGGCGAGGCAGAGCCACAGCCGCTCGTCGTGGAGGCCGGGGAAGGCGGAGGTCAGCGCCGCCACGCCGGCCGTGACGGCGACGGCGACGTTCAGGACGTAGTCCAGGACGAGGGAGGCGGCCGCCACCAGGCTGGTGCGCGTGCCCAGGTGTCTCCTCGCCACGGCGTAGGAGCCGCCGCCGTCCGGGAAAGCCGCGATGACCTGCCGGTACGAGGCGACCAGCACCGCAAGCAGGGCGGCGATGGCCAGCGTGACCGGCACCGTGAAGCCCAGGCCGTGCGCGCCGGCCGCGGCCAGCACCAGCACGATCGCCTCAGGGCCGTACGCCACCGACGCCATCGCGTCCAGCGACAGGGCGGCGAGTCCGGTGACAGCCGTCAGCCGGTGGCGCTCTCCGGTATCGGGCGGCTCCTCGTCGGTGGGGGTCGCTCCGGGCTCGGTGGTCAGGACGGACATGGGTGGGTGCTCCTTCTTCTACGGCCTTCTCCGGCCGCGCACCAGGGCTCAGGTGCGCGGATGCACCCAGGTTCCGTCCGTTCCCCGCCGTAACCGGCCGTTCCTTGCGGCATCCTTGCGCCCGACCGGGTTCCCTTGACGGAATCTTGTCGGTCGTCTCCGTCAGAGCCTCGTCAAGGGCCGCCCACACGGTCCGCGTAGGTGGCCACCGTCTGCGCCATGGGACACCTCGACGTGGCCGCGCACGACCGCCGCTGGGCCCGGGACGTGAGGGAGGCCGCCTGGTGCGCGGATCAGGCAGGTTCGGGCAAGCTCCGGCGGCTACGTTCCTGTCCGCCGCCCGAAGGGTCGCAAGCCACAACCGTGCCGGCCGCCTTCTCGCCTCGACCGCGGGATTCCGCCTGGTCCGGGAGTACGCCCACTACGCGGCCGGGAGCCCGGTGTCGCACGATCGGCTCAGCGCCTGAGGCCAACCTCACAGGGCCGGCCTCTCTGCACTTCTCAGGCCATTCACGCAGCAACCCTTAACGGGATCTTGACGCGTTGACGCATGCAGCCGTGGGTCCAGGCATAACTCTCTGCATACGCTGGTACGGCCGTCCGCGTGATGGCCGAAACCTCACGCCGAGCAGCGCACCAGGAGCACGCCGATGGCCACGACCGAGCACCGACCGCACCGGCTGCGTGCCTGGATGCTGGAGGGCCTGTCCGACATGGGCAAGGACCAGGGCCGGGTAGGGCCTCGCCCTGAGTCCAACCTGGAGCACAAGGGTCAGCCCTGGTACCGGGTGATGTGCCTGACCGGCGTGGACTACTTCTCCACCCTCGGCTACCAGCCGGGCATCGCGGCCCTCGCGGCCGGCCTGCTGTCACCGATCGCAACGATCGTGCTGGTGATCGTCACCCTGGCGGGCGCCCTGCCGGTCTACCGGAGGGTGGCGGAGGAAAGCCCCCACGGCGAGGGGTCGATCGCGATGCTCGAGCGGCTGCTGTCCTTCTGGAAGGGCAAGCTGTTCGTCCTGACCCTGCTGGGCTTCGCCGCCACCGACTTCCTGATCACCATCACTCTGTCGGCCGCGGACGCCTCGACGCACCTCGTCGAGAACCCGCACCTCGAAGAAGCCCTGCACGACAAGCAGGTGCTGATCACCATGATCCTGATCGCCCTGCTCGGCGCGGTGTTCCTCAAGGGCTTCCTGGAGGCGATCGGCGTCGCCGTCGCCCTGGTGGCCAGTTACCTCGCGCTCAACGCGGTCGTGGTCACCGTCGGCCTGTACCACGTCGTCACCGAGGGCCATGTCATCACCGACTGGTCGAACGCCCTGACAGCAGACCACGGCAACGTCTTCGTCATGATCGGCGTGGCCCTGATCGTCTTCCCCAAGCTCGCGCTCGGCATGTCCGGCTTCGAGACCGGTGTCGCGGTGATGCCGCACGTCAAGGGCGACCCCGGCGACACCGAGGAGCAGCCCAAGGGCCGTATCCACGGTACGAAGAAGCTGCTCACCACCGCCGCGCTGATCATGAGCTGCTTCCTGATCACCACCAGTTTCATCACCACCCTGCTGATCCCGGAGAAGGAGTTCGAGGAGGGCGGCGAGGCCAACGGCCGCGCCCTGGCCTACCTGGCGCACGACTACCTCGGCAACGCCTTCGGCACCGTCTACGACATCTCGACGATCGCCATCCTGTGGTTCGCGGGCGCCTCCGCGATGGCAGGCCTGCTGAACCTGATGCCGCGCTATCTCCCCCGTTACGGCATGGCCCCGCACTGGGCACGCGCAGTGCGCCCGATGGTCATCGTCTTCACCCTGGTCGGCTTCCTGGTCACCTGGATCTTCGACGCCGACGTCGACGCCCAGGGCGGCGCGTACGCCACCGGCGTGCTGGTCCTGATCAGCTCCGCGGCGATCGCCGTCACCATCGCCGCCCGCAAGGCCGGGCAGCGCAACTGGACCATCGCGTTCGCGGTCATATCGGCAGTCTTCCTCTACACGACCGTCGTGAACGTCATCGAACGCCCCGACGGTGTGAAGATCGGCGCCTGCTTCATCGCGGGCATCATCCTCATCTCCCTGCTGTCCCGCCTGGCCCGGGCCTTCGAACTGCGTGTCACGCACGTCGAGCTGGACGACATGGCGGAACGATTCGTCCGGGACATCGCCAGCCGCAAGATCCGCTTCATCGCCAACGAGCCCGACAACCGGGACAAGGCTGAATACCGCGACAAGATCGAGCAGATCCGCAACGACAACGACCTGCCCGAGCAGGAGGACTTCGTCTTCGTCGAGGTGACCGTCACCGACCCGTCCGAGTTCGAGGCGGGCCTGGTGGTGCGCGGCGAGGTCATGCACGGCCGCTACCGGGTACTCACCGTGGAGTCGTCGTCGATCCCCAACGCCCTGGCCGCCCTCCTCCTCGATGTCCGCGACTCGACCGGCCGCATCCCGCACATCTACTTCGAGTGGACCGAGGGCAACCCGTTCGCCAACTTCCTGCGCTTCTTCCTCTTCGGCCAGGGCGAGGTCGCCCCCGTCACCCGTGAGGTGCTGCGCGAGGCGGAACCGGACCGCGCACGCCGCCCGCGCGTGCACACCGGCTGAGGACTGCTGCGGCCTCGTCAAGGGTTCCGTCAGCAGTCGCCCGTTGAGCGCCAGGACCTCGTCAGGAGGGCTCGCGCGCTGCCGCGCGGGAGCCTGGCGTCAGCGGCATGCGACGAAGGGAACCGGCCGGCGCAGCAGGAGATGGCCACTGGCGCGGCAGCGCCCGGTTCGCGGTGACCTGCGCGCTGGCCGTTTGCGTCATGAGCTCCTGGCCATGTGTCACGGCAAGCACCGTTGCGGTACCGGCTAGCCCCGGGTCTCGGAGCCGGGCGCGCGACAGTAGGTGAGGAAGAGAGCGCCGCTGTCCAGTGCGGTGTGGTCGCTGAGTTGCCAGAGGCGGGGGTCGAAGGCGGCTTTGCGGGAGAACAGGGGTATGCCGTCGCCGATGGTGAGGGGGCTGAGCTTGACGATCAGCTGGTCGATCTCCGGGTAGAGGGCGCCCGCCAGCTCCGCTCCGCCGAGCAGCCAGATGTCCTTGCCGCCCTCCTGCTTGAGCTCACGGACCTTTGCCGCGGGATCGTCGGCGACGAGCTCCACGGCCGGGGCGGGAACCTCGGTGAGCGTCCGCGAGAAGACGAGGTGACGCAGGTGCGGATAGGCGTCCGGGACACCGGCCGCCAAGCCGATCTCGTAGCTCTTGCGGCCCTCGAGGACGGTGTCGAAACGGGTGCCCTCGCCCGTGATCCCCAGCGGTTCGCGGGCCGCTGCGGGCAGGGTCTCGGGGTACGTGGTGGCCAGGTGCTGGATGTAGTCCGGAGCGATCGGCCAGAAGCCGTGGGGGCCGGTGGGGTCCGTCCCGTCCGGACCGGCGATGAAGCCATCGAGGGTGGAGGCGATGTAGTACACGAGCTTGCGCATGAGTGCCCTTCGTGGAGTGGTCGTCTTGTCTGCGGCGGCGGAGGTCAGGTCGTGGGGGAGGCCCACTCCACGAACTGGACGACCACACCGTTGGGGTCGGTGATCTGGAAGAGGCGTTCGCCCCACGGCTCTTCACGCAGCGGCATGGTGATGTCGACGCCCGCGACCCGGAGCCTGCCCTCTTCCTGAGCGATGCCGCTGTCCAGGGTGAACGCGAGGATGAGCCCGCCGGCGCGCTGATCGCGCTGGTCGGTCGGCAGGACCTCCGTGCCGCGACGCAACAGGACGATGTCGGCGGCGGCGTCGGGACGGCTCAGCGAGGAGAAGCCGTCGGCGGCCATGCGCTCCTCGTAGCCGAGGTGGGTGGTGAAGAAGGAGCGGGACGCGGCCACGTCGTCGACGGTGAGGGACACGGTGGAAGCGGTGATCTGCACGCGGGTTCCTTCGGTTCGGGGCGTGAGAGAGCAAGTGACGCGAGGAGAAACTTACGTCGCACGTAAAGTTATAGCGAGAGCAGGTTACGCGTCAACATAGTTTTGCCATCGGGGTAAGATTTCGTCATGAGTATCGAGACCACCGGACTGCGCGAGTCCAAGAAGCGCGAGACCCGGCAGTTGATCTCCGACCACGCCACTCGCCTCTTCATGGCGCAGGGCTTCGAGACGACGACCATCACGGAGATCGCCACCGCCGCCCGCGTCGCCAAGAAGACCGTGACCAACTACTTCCCGCGCAAGGAGGACATGGCCCTCGACCACCAAGACGCGTTCGTGGCGAGCCTGGCCGAGGCCGTGGCCGCCCGACCCGCCGGAGAGTCGGCCCTCGGCGCGCTGCGCCGGACCTTCGAAGCGGGCGTCGCCGCCCAGGACCCGGTCATCGGCTTCGCCGGCCTGGACTTCTCCCGGATGATCCACGAGAGCCCGACCCTCTCGACCTGCCTGCGCACCCTGCACGACCGTCGTGAGGAAGCACTCGCCGCCGCCCTCGCCGAGGCCACCGGTTCCTCCCCCGACGACATCACCGTGCGTACCGCCGCGGCCCTCCTCGCTGCGGTGCACCGCGTCATGTTCCGCCGCATCCAGGAGCTGACCCTCGCCGGCCGTACGGATGACGAGATCGCCGCAGTCGTCGCGGAAGAGGCCGCCGATGCCTTCGGTCTCCTCGAACCGGCGCTGGGTCACTACGCCGTGGCATGAGCGCCGCTCCAGAACCTGCCCGCCGGCGCTGCCGCGTGCCCGTGTGCACCTGGCTCACGAACCGGACGGGCGCACCCGGCTCGCAGGACCGCGTCGTCCGGCACCGGTCCCTCCCCTCGTGGGGACCGGTGCCGGACGGCGGGGGCGATGTCGATCCGTGACGTGCCGGTCGCGGGGCTGCCGCGGTCGGCCGGCGTGGATCGAGCGGGAGGAGAGCTGGGGGGTGCCCATGGCTGCGGTGCGGGCCGGGCCCGTGGCTCCTACGGCATCCCCGGCTTCTGCGGGAGCCGTTGCTCCCGCGGGGGGAGATCCGATGGAAGGTGTCCGAGAACATGCGGCGCCATGAGTGGTCTCTCCAAGCTCTTGGCTGGTGGCCTGCCTGGGTGACGCGCGAGTGATGCGCACGTGCGTCGTGATCCTGCCAGCCGCGTGTGCCCACGAGGAGGTTCCGGTCTTCGGACGCCGCCTTATCCGCAGGTCAGCCATATAAAGTGAGTTTTCCGGTCCGGATGTCCGGACCTGGTGTCCGAAGGTCCGGTCCGGTTGTCCGGTGCGGCGGAAGCAAGGGAGTGGAGGCTTGGGTTCCGACTCGGCGGCACGCTCGGCCTTCGCGGAACGGCTCGCGCTGCTCTACAAGGAGGCCGGCAACCCACCTCTCAAGAGCGTGGCCGAGGCGGTCGTCCGCCTGCAGCGGGTCGACGAGCGGGGACGGCCCGTGCGGGTGTCCGCCCAGCGGATCAGTGACTGGCGTCGCGCCAAGAACGTGCCCGCCCAGTTCGCCGCCCTGTCCGCCGTACTGCACGTCCTGATCCCCCTGGCGCGGCGCGACCGTCCCACGCCGGTCTCGCCCGGACTGTACGACCTGGCCCAGTGGCAGCGCCTGTGGGAACGGGCGACGGCCGGTGACGAGGAGGAACCCGCTCCGGTCGAGGCGCCTGCGGTGGCGGGCGGGGTGTGTCCGTACCGTGGGCTGGCCGCGTACCGGCAGCAGGACGCGCGGTGGTTCTTCGGCCGCGAACGCAGCACGGACGTCCTGGTCGCCCAGCTGCGCACGGTGGAGCGGTCCGGGGGTCTGGTCATGCTGGTCGGCGCCTCGGGGGCCGGGAAGTCCTCCCTGCTGCACGCCGGGCTCGTGCCCGCGCTGGAGAACGGCGCCCTGGACGGCGAGGGCGGCCGGGCGAGTCCGGTCGTGCACCTCGTGCCGGGCAGCGATCCGCTCGACGAACTGGTCCGGCGTGTGCCCGAGCTGGCCGACGTCGTCTCCGCGGTGAAACAGCCGGAAAGCGGGCAACCGGAGGAGCCGTCCGGGACGGGTGATGCCGCGGGTTCGGGCGGTGCGGTGGCGGGCGGTGCCCGAGGGCTGCCGGCGGTCGGCGCCCAAGGGATCCGTGAGGATGTCGTACGTGCCACCCGTGACGCCGTCCGCGCCTGGGCCCGGCGCGCAGGCGGCTCCACGGGGCCCGGCCCTCCCGTCCTGATCGTCGACCAGTTCGAGGAGACCTTCACCCTCTGCGCCGACGAGGCCGTCCGCCGTACCTTCGTCCAGCTCCTGCACGCGGCCTGCACGCCCGCCGAACCCGGCGGCCCGGCCCCCGCCCTCGTCGTCCTCGGCGTCCGTGCCGATTTCTACGAGCAGTGCCTGGGCCACCCGGAGCTGGCCGACGCGCTCCAGCACCGGCACATGGTGCTCGGACCGCTCACCGCATCGGAGTTGCGGGAGGCGGTGACCGGGCCGGCGAAGGCCGTGGGGCTGGAACTGGAGCCGGGCCTGGCGGAGCTGATCGTGCGGGAGGTCAGCGCGGACGGACCGCGCGGGACGCATGACGCGGGGGCGTTACCGCTGCTGTCGCACGCGCTGTTGGCCACCTGGCAGCGCCGCAAGGCGGGGCGGCTGACCGTGGCCGGGTACCGGGCGGCCGGCGGGATCCAGGGCGCGGTGGCGGCGACCGCCGAACGGGCCTGGTCGGGTCTGGATCCGGCGGCGCGTACGGCGGCCCGGCTGCTGCTGCTCAGGCTGGTCCGGCTGGGCGAGGACACCCAGGCGACCCGGCGGCGCGGGACGCGGCGGCAGCTGGCCGCGGAGTCGACGGACCCCGGCAAGACGGAGGAGTCTTTGGAGGCGCTGGTCCAGGCCCGGCTGGTGACGCTGGACGCCGAGACCGTGGAGATCACCCATGAGGCGCTGCTGCACGCCTGGCCCCGGCTGCGGGACTGGATCGACGACGACCGTCAGGGCAACCTGCTGCGCCAGCGGCTGGAGGAGGACGGCCGGGCCTGGGAGGAGTCCGGGCGGGACTCGTCGCTGCTGTACCGGGGGTCACGGCTGGAGCAGGCCCATGGCTGGGCGCGGTCCGCCGGGGACACCTTCCTGACCCGGGGGGCGGTGGAGTTCCTGGCCGCCTCGGTCCGCCTGCGCAGGCGGACGGTGTGGTTCCTGCGCGGCGCGGTGGCGGCGCTGGTCGCGCTGGCGATGCTGGCGGTCGGCGCGGCGGTGGTCGCCTGGCAGCAGCGGGACGACGCCGTGTTCGCGCAGGTGCTCGCCGAGGCCGACCGCTTCCAGTTCACGGACCCCTCGCTGTCCGCCCAACTCGACCTGGTGGCGCACCGGCTGCGCCCGGACGACGCGGACACCAACAGCCGGCTGATCTCGATCGTGAACGCGCCGCTGGCCACGCCGCTGCGCGGCCACTCCGGCGCCGTCTACCTCACCACGTTCAGCCCGAACGGACGGCTCCTGGCCACCGCCAGCTACGACCG
Organism: Streptomyces sp. NPDC001920; assembly: GCF_053594495.1. Classification (NCBI taxonomy): domain Bacteria; kingdom Bacillati; phylum Actinomycetota; class Actinomycetes; order Kitasatosporales; family Streptomycetaceae; genus Streptomyces; species Streptomyces sp. NPDC001920. The sequence goes on along the minus strand of NZ_JBSFEP010000015.1, from coordinate 193,341 downwards.
GACCGTCCGCCTGTGGAACGTCGCGGACCCGGGGCGCCCCAAGGCCCTGGGCCACCCCCTCACGGGGCACCGGAGCTGGGTGAGCAGCGCGGTGTTCAGCCCGGACGGGCGTGTCCTCGCCAGCGCCTCCGACGACGGCACCGTCCGGTTGTGGGACGTGGCGGACCCGGGCCGGCCGCGTCCGCTCGCGGCGCCGCTGACCGGGCACGAGGGGACGATCTACCTGGTCGCCTTCAGCCCGGACGGCCGCACGCTCGCCTCCGTCAGCGAGGACCGGACCGTGCGGCTGTGGGACGTGGCCGACCCCGGGCGGCCGACGGCGCTCGCCACGCTGACCGGTGCCCGCGCCGCCGTGCGGTCCGTGGCGTTCAGCCCGGACGGCAGGACGTTGGCGGCCGGGGGCGACGACGACACCGTACGGCTGTGGGACGTGGCGCAGCGGGGTCGGCCGCGGCAACTCTCCGAGCTGACCGGGCACACCGACCTGGTGCACTCCGTGGCCTTCAGCCCGGACGGCCGCACCCTCGCCAGTGGCGGCGCGGACGACACGATCCGGTTGTGGGACGTCTCCGATCCAGCCCACGGCACCCGGCTCGGCGCCCCGCTCACCGGACACACCGGCCCCATCTGGTCGGTGGCCTTTAACCCGCAGGGCACCATGCTCGCCGCCGCCAGCGCGGACAGCACAGCGAGCCTGTGGAACGTCAGCGACCCGGCGTATCCCTCCCAGGTCGGCGAGCCCCTCGCGGGAGCCAGCGGGGAGATGTACGCGCTCGGCTTCAGCCCCGACGGCCGTACGCTCGCCACCGGCAGCGGCGACAGCAAGGTGCGGTTGTGGTCGATCCCGACGGCGGACATGGTCGGCGGCAACGGGGCGTTCCGCCCGGACGGCAAGGTGCTGGCCACGGCCGCCCGTGACGGACGTATCCGGCTGTGGGACGTACGGGACGCCGCCCGGCCGGTGGCGCTGAGCAAGCCGTTCCGCCCGGGGGACTCCGGGCAGCGCTCCCAGGTGTTCTCCCCGGACGGCCGCACGCTCGCGGTGACGACGGGCGAGCAGAGCGTGCGCCTGTGGGACGTCAGCGACCCGGCACGCCCGGTCTCGCACGGCTCCCCCATCATGTTGCGCACCCGGTTCATGGGCCCCGACGCGCTGGCCTACAGCCCGGACGGGCGCACGCTGGCCACCGCCTACGACGAACGCACCATCCGGCTGTGGGACGTCGGCGACCCCGCCCATGTCGTGCCGCTCGGCCCGCCCCTCACCGGGCACACCGGCTACATCAATGCGCTCGCCTTCAGCCCCGACGGCAGCACCCTCGCCAGCGGCAGCGCGGACGCCACCATCCGGTTGTGGAAGGTGACCGACCCCCGCCGTCCCACCCTGCTCGGCGCCCCGCGCACCGGTCACACCGGGCCGGTCAACGCGCTCGCCTACAGCCGGGACGGCCGTACGCTGGCCAGCGGCGGCGACGACGACACCGTACGGCTGTGGGACGTGACCGAGCCCCGCCGCGCGTCCCCGCTGGGCTCGCCCCTCACCGGGCACACCGAGGCCGTCGTGTCGCTGACGTTCAGCAGGGGCGGGCGCCATCTGGCGAGCGGCGGCAACGACAACACCGTACGGCTGTGGAACGTCTCCGACCCCTCCGACGCCTCCCCCGTCGGCCAGGCAATGAGCCCCAACGCCACGACGGGCAGCTTCCTGTCGTTCAGCCCGACGAGCCCCATGCTCGGCGTCTCCAGCGGCACCGACACCGTCCGGTTGTGGGACCTGGACGTCGAGCACGCGGTCCAGCGCATCTGCTCGACCACGCGGGGCGTGCTGACCCGGGAGAGGTGGCACGAGTACCTGCCTCGGCTGTCGTACGAGCCGCCGTGCGAACGGTGATGCGGAGCACACCGGCTGCCGGCGCCCGCGCCGCTTCCGAGCGCACAGTGACGGTGCGGGAACGCAAGTGGTACGACACCGCACGGACGGACAGCGGTTTCCGTGATCCCGCTCACAACCCCTTATCGCAGCCGATCAGGCGGGTCCCACCGGGCAGGCAGCCTTGTTACTGTGGGAACAGCCCGATCGCTGGTGCATCCCCCGTCGCCAGCGATCGGGCCTTCGCATGTCCGCGAGCCCACCGGCGCCGCGCCGCCCGACCGGCGGTCCGGCCCGGCGGCCGCCGGACGGCCGAGGAGACGGTCTTCACCCGGCACCTGGAAAGGTGGTGAACGCCGCCGTGACCCGGCGCGTCGTCGTCGTCACCGCCGTCCATGGCCCCTCGGCACGGTTCCTGCCCGAGGCCCACACGTCGCTGGTGCAACAGGAGTTACCGGCCGGGTGGGAGTGGCACTGGGTGATCCAGGAGGACGGGTGGACGGACGAGGTCCGGCCGTACGTCCCCGACGACGCGCGGGTGACCTTCCGTCAGGGCCGCTCCGGTGGCCCCGGCGTGGCCCGCACCATCGCGCTGGCGCACGCCGAGGGCGAGTACGTGAAGATCCTGGACGCCGACGACCGGCTCACCCCGGGGGCGCTGGCCCGTGACGTGGCCGCCCTGGAGGCCGACGGCAGTGTCGGCTGGACGACCTCCCGGGCCCTGGACCTGCTGCCGGACGGCTCGACGGCCGGTTTCCCCGGCGACCCCGAGGAGGGGCCGATCGAGCGCGGGTCCGTGCTCGACTTCTGGAAGGCGAACGGCTACCTCGCCCAGGTCCATCCGGCCACCCTGTGCGTACGCCGGGAACTGCTGCTCGGCCTCGGCGGCTGGATGGCGCTGCCCGCGTCGGAGGACACGGGTCTGCTGCTCGCGCTCGACGCGGTGAGCCGGGGCTGGTTCTCGGCCGAGGTGGGACTGCTGTACCGCAAGTGGGAGGGGCAGGCCACGGGGCAGGCGGCGCATGTCGACCCGGTCGAGCGGGCGGCGCGGATGGCCGTGGTGGAGGCCAGGGCGCGGGCGCTGGGCTCCTTCGCCTGGGGGTATCCGCCCGCTACTCGGTGACGGAGATGGCCTGGGACGGGCACCGTTCGGCGGCTTCCCGCACCTGCGGGTCGTCGCCGCTGTGCTCCCGTCCCGGGCGTACGACGCCGTACTCGTCCACGAACGCGAAGACCGACGGGGCGCGGTGGACGCACTCGGCCGAGCCGTAACAGAGGTCCGGGTCGATGGAGACCTTCATCCGCGCTCCCGTCGTACGCACTCCCGCCATGGGCCGTCCATGACTGGACTGCCCCGCGGGTCTCCCTCCTCAATCCTCCCCGGTCGTCCTCGGAGCGCCTCGGTCGCCTCGGTCGCCCCGGTCGAAGGGGAGGTCGAGCATCCGGATCGCGTTTCCGCGCAGCAGCTTGTAGGCGACCTCGTCGGGGAGCCCGCCGACGTGCTCCTCGGCCACCCGCTTCGTCTCCGGCCAGGTGGAGTCGACGTGCGGATAGTCCGTCTCGAAGGTCGCGTTGTCGACGCCGACCGTCTCGATCGCCTCGATGCCGTGCTTGTCGCGGAAGAAGCAGCAGAAGATCTGCCGGTAGTAGTACGTCGACGGCGGCTCCGGGATCAGGTCCTTCACCCCGCCCCAGGCCCGGTGCTCCTCCCACACGTCGTCCGCGCGCTCCAGGGCGTACGGGATCCAGCCCATCTGCCCCTCGCTGTAGGCCAGTTTCAGTCGGGGGAACTTCACCAGGACCCCGGAGAAGAGGAAGTCCATCATCGACGCCATGGCGTTGTTGAAGCTCAGCGACGCCTGGACGGCGGGCGGGGCGTCCGGGGAGGCGGCCGGCATCTGGGAGCTGCTGCCGATGTGCATGTTGACCACCGTGCCGGTCTCCTCGCAGGCCGCGAAGAACGGGTCCCAGTAGCCGGAGTGGATGGACGGCAGCCCGAGGTACGTGGGGATCTCGCTGAACGTCACCGCGCGCACCCCGCGCGCCGCGTTGCGGTGGATCTCGGCGACCGCGAGGTCGATGTCCCACAGCGGGATGAGGCACAGCGGGATGAGCCGGCCGCCGCTGTCGCCGCACCACTCCTCGACCATCCAGTCGTTGTAGGCGCGCACACAGGCCAGACCGACCTCCTTGTCCTTGGCCTCGGCGAACGTCTGGCCGCAGAATCGGGGGAAGGTGGGGAAGCAGAGCGAGGCCTCGACATGGTTGATGTCCATGTCCGCCAGGCGCGCCTTGGGGTCCCAGCAGCCGCGCCGCATCTGCTCGCGTGTGATGCCGTCGAGCGTCATCTCGTCCCGGGAGAAGCCGACGGCCGCGATGATGCGCTTGTACGGGAAGAGGTCGCCCTCGTACTCCCACCAGTCGGTGATCTGGCCTTCGGGGTCGGTGGTGAACCGGTACTTCCCGCCCACGTAGGCGAGGTCGCCGATCCCGGCGGTGAGGGGCTTCGGGCCGCGGTCCCGGTACTTGGCCGGGAGCCAGGTCTCGAAGAGGTGCGCGGGCTCGATCACGTGATCGTCCACGCTGATGACCTTGGGCAGGTCCCTGGTGCCGCTCTCGGTACTGGCCACGCCTACCTCCTGGCTGCTGCGCTGCTGCCTGCCGGTGCCTTGAAGCGCTTTATCTGACGGGTCATCAGATTTAGGGTCAGGGTAGTGCTCGGGCCGGAGTCACGCCAAGGGCTCAGCCGTTCCAGCTCTCGTCATACGGATCCTTCGGCGCCGCCACCGGTTTCGCCTCCGTGACCTCCACGAACGGGATGGGACCGCCGTTGACCGGGTCCTTCGCACGGCGCGGGGTGTAGGTGCCGGTGACCCGGAGCCAGGTGTCCGGCTGCAGGACCGGCGGGACCTCGCCGGTGAGGGCGACCTTGACCGGCTGGGCGTCGGCGGCGCAGCAGTTGAGGGCCATGCGGACGAGGTAGGGGGTGCCGTCGCGGTCCAGGGCGACGAAGCCGGTGAGCTGCACGCGGCGGCCCCGCAGGGTGCGGCCGTGGTCGTAGACGGCGCGGCCCGCGTAGTCGACCACGCTGAGGCGCAGCGGGTCGGCGGCCGGGAGGCCGGGATAGGCGAGCGGCTCCTGGAGGGCGGTTCCGGTGCGGGTGGCGCTGTAGGAGCCGAGGGCCGGTGGGGCGACGAGGATCAGGGCGAGGAGGGGGAGGACGAGGAGCCAGGCGACCCGGGGTTCGGGGTGCGGATGGTCCTCCGCGCGGTGGTCGTGCCGCCGGGACCGCTCGCGCTCGTACCAGACCGTCGCCACCGCCGCCGCGACCAGCACCGCGCCGGACACCAGCACCAACGGGCGCAGGCCCGCCTTGACGTACCGCAGGTAGAGGTCGGTGCTCCCCGCGTGCAGCAGGGACGCGCCGAGCAGGAACAGCACCGCCGACTGGGCCTGGCGGTTCACAGGATCACCCACCCGGTGAGCACGGACACGGACACGGCCAGCACGAAGGTGGCCGGGGCGAAGCGCAGGGCGAAGGCCCGGCCGAAGGTTCCCGCCTGCATCGCGAACAGTTTCAGGTCGATCATCGGGCCCACGACGAGGAAGGTGAGCCGGGCCGTGAGCGAGAACTGCGACAGCGACGCCGCCACGAACGCGTCCGCCTCCGAGCAGATCGACAGCACCACGGCGAGCACCGCGAGGGCGAGCACCGACAGCACGGGGTCGTCGGCCGCCGCGCGCAGCCAGCTCTCCGGGGCCACCGCCTTCAGGGTCGCCGCCGCCATCGCGCCGACGACCAGGAAGCCGCCCGCGTGCATCACGTCATGCCTGACGGAGTCCCAGAACGCCTCGCCCTTGCTCTGGCCTTCGTGGGACGTACGGGACGGCGGGCGCAGCCAGTCGGTACGGCCCAGGCGCAACCACAGCCAGCCCATCACGCAGGCCACGAGGAGGCTGGCGACGAGGCGGGCCAGGACCATCTCCGGGTCGCCCGGGAAGGCTACGGCCGTCGCGGTCAGCACGATCGGATTGATCGCGGGGGCGGACAGCAGGAACGTCAGCGCCGCCGCCGGGGTCACCCCGCGTCGGACCAGCGCCCCGGCCACCGGGACGGACGCGCACTCGCAGCCGGGCAGCACCGCGCCGGCCGCACCGGCGACCGGTACGGCGAGGACGGGGCGGTGGGGCAGGGCGCGGGCGAAGAACGACGGCGGCACGAACACCGCGATCGCCGCCGAGAGCAGCACCCCGAGCACCAGGAAGGGCAGCGCCTGGACCATCACCGCGACGAAGACCGTCGTCCAGCTCTGCATGACCGGCGCGGACAGCGCGCCGCGGATCGGGCCCTGCAGGAGCACCAGCACCAGCATGAGCATGGTGAGGAGGAGGGACGAGTTGAGGTGCCGGCCCTCGTCCTTGGCCCCCGCCGGTTTCCCGCGGTCGTCGGTCCGCTGCGGGACGCTCTTGGTGATCGCCACGGGCCAGGTACCTCCGGTGGTGCGGAAGGGCGCGGTTTCCCTCCCCTCCGGTACGGCCGCAGGGGCGCGGGCGTTCAGGTGCTGCACGGGCTGCGGGGGCCCCTTCTGGAACCACCCGCCACCATGAGGCAGTCTGTCCCCTCGTGGGGAGCGTTCCGAATCAGGGGTCTCAGGGGTTAGGCGCTGACGCCGCCGCGCCCATGGTGGTGTGCGGCGACGACGGGCTGGCGCACCGGCTGGCCGCCGAGCTGCGCGGGGTGTACGGCGAACAGGTCACGCTCCTCGTGCCGCCCTCCGAACGCACGGTACGCACGCCGGTCGTGGGCCGGGCCCGGGCGGCGTCGGCGGCGTTGCTCGGGGTGGTGACCGCGGCGGTCGCCCGCGCGAACGGCGCGGCGTCGGGCGGCGGCGAACCCGCCGGAAGCGTCCGGGTGGTGGAGGCCGCCGAGGCCACCGAGGCCGCCCTCGCCGACGCGGGCGTGGAACGCGCCGCGGCACTCGCCCTCGTGTACGACGACGACGAGACCAACATCCGCGCCGCCCTCACCGCCCGCCGCCTCAACCCCCGGCTGCGGCTCGTGCTGCGCCTGTACAACCGCCGATTGGGCCAGCACATCGAGGAACTCCTCGACCAGGCCGCCGCGTTGGCGTCGGGTACCGGAGACCTCGGCCTGGACGCCTCCACGACGGTGCTGTCCGACGCCGACACGGCGGCCCCCGCGCTGGCCGCGACCGCCGTCGTCGGCACCACCAAGGTCGTGCAGACGGACGGCCTGCTGCTGCGCGCCGTCGAGCGTCCGCCCCTGCGCCCCGGGCAGTCCCCCGCGTCCGGGCTGGCCACGCTCGCGCTGCTCTCCACGACCAGCAACGATCCGGCCGGAGCGGACGGTTCTGAGGGCAGCGGCGAGCAGGGGCCGATCCTGCTGCCGGACCCGCAGGCCGTGCGAGCGGCGAGGGGCCGTGGCACGGTCGTCCTGGAGCAGGTGTCGTACGCGGGGCCCTCACTGCCGTCGGGGCGCGGCGCCGTCCCGTCGTTCGCCTCGCTGTTCTCGCGGCGGCTCAGGTGGTCGCTGGCGGGACTCGTGGGCTGTGTGGCGGCGCTGGCCGTCGCGCTGACGGTGGTGACCGGCGAACACCCCCTGTACGCCACGTACATGACCCTCCTCGACCTCTTCGCCATCAACGAACCCGCCCTCCACCAGTCCACGGCCCGTCAGGTGCTCCAGCTGCTGTCCGGGCTGATCGGCCTGCTGCTGCTTCCGGTGCTGCTGGCGGCGGTGCTGGAGGCCCTCGGCACCTTCCGTTCCGCGTCCGCGCTGCGCAAACCGCCCCGGGGGCTGGGCGGCCATGTGGTCCTGCTCGGCCTCGGCAAGATCGGCACCCGGGTGCTGACCCGGCTGCGGGAACTGCACATCCCCGTGGTGTGCGTCGAGGCCGACCCCGAGGCACGCGGGATGGCGACGGCACGGCGGCTGCGGGTGCCGGTGGTGCTCGGGGACGTCACTCAGGAGGGCGTGCTGGAGTCCGCCAAGATCCACCGGGCGCACGCGCTCCTGGCGGTGACCAGCGCGGACACGACGAACCTCGAAGCCGCCCTGTACGCCCGCTCGGTCCGCCCCGACCTGCGCGTGGTCCTGCGCCTGTACGACGACGACTTCGCCACCGCCGTCTACCGGACCCTGCGCGCCGCGCACCCCCACGCCCTGACCCGCAGCCGCAGCGTGACCCATCTGGCCGCGCCCGCCTTCGCCGGAGCGATGATGGGCCGCCAGATCCTGGGGGCGATCCCCGTCGAGCGGCGCGTGCTGCTGTTCGCGGCGGTCGAGGTGGCCGGCCATCCGCAACTGGAGGACAAGACCGTGGGCGAGGCCTTCCGGCCGGGCTCCTGGCGCGTCCTGGCCCTGGACCGGACGGCTCGCGACGACCGCCGGGAGGAGACCGCGGTGGAGGAGGCGTACGAGGACGCCCTGGCCGGCCGCGCGTCGGGATGGGTGTGGGACCTGCCCGACACGTACGTCCTGCAGAAGGAGGACCGTGTGGTGCTGGCCGCGACGCGGCGAGGGCTGGCGGACCTGCTGGGCAGGCGGTCACGGCAACGGTCGGGGGCGTAGCGGCCGCGTGGGCCGCCGCGTGCGGCGACGCGCACGGGGCGCGTCACCGCACGGACGAGCCGTCCTACTTCGGCGCCCCGCCCGCCAAGTGCCGCGCGGCGAAGTCCAGTTCCAGCCGGACCTGCTTGATCCGCTCGTCCACCACCAGCGATCCGTGCCCCGCGTCGTACCGGTACACCTCGTGCACCGCCCCGCGGGCCTGGAGCCGCTGCACGTAGTTGTCGATCTGCCGGATCGGACACCGCGGGTCGTTCACCCCCGCCGAGATGTACACCGGCGCTCTGACCTGGTCGACGTACGTCAGGGGCGACGACGCCTCGAAGCGCTCGGGCACCTCCTGCGGGGTGCCGCCCAGCAGCGTGCGGTCCAGGGCCTTCAGCGACTCCATCTCGTCGTGGTAGGCCGTGACGTAGTCGGCGACCGGGACCGCAGCGATGCCCAGCGTCCAGGCGTCCGGCTGGGTGCCGAGGCCGAGGAGGGTGAGGTAACCGCCCCACGAACCGCCGGTCAGGATCAGCCGCTCGGGGTCGGCCAGCCCGGACGTCACCGCCCACTCGCGCACCGCCGCGATGTCCTCCAGCTCGATCAGGCCGACCCGGTGCTTGAGCGCGTCCGTCCACGCGCGCCCGTACCCCGTGGAGCCGCGGTAGTTCACCCGCACCACCGCGTACCCGTGGTCCACCCAGGCCGCCGGCCCGGCCGCGAAGGCGTCGCTGTCGTGCCAGGTCGGGCCGCCGTGGATGTCGAACACCGTCGGCAGCGGGCCCTCCACGCCCTCCGGCCGCTGCACCAGCGCGTGGACACGGCCACCCGGCCCCTGCACCCACACGTCCCGCACCGGCACGGAGCCGGGGCACTTCATGCCGGGCGGGTCCAGCACCACCCGTCCCGTCGTCGAGCGCACCACCGACGGCTCCGCCGCCGACGACCACAGGTACTCCACGCTGCCGTCCGGACGGGCCGTCGCCCCCGACACCGAGCCCGCCGGGGTCGGGATCCGCTCCAGCTCCCGCGCGGCCAGGTCGTACCGGAACAGCTCGCTGCGCGCCTCGAAGCTGTGCACGATCAGCAGACCGGTGCCGTCGGGATACCACTCCGCGCTCACGTCGCCGGGCAGCTCCAGCGGGAGAACGTTCTGCTCGCCCGTCGCCACGTCCCACACCAGCGGCTCCCAGCGGCCGCGCCGCTGGTGACCGATGAGCAGGCGCGTGTCACCGTCGACCGGAGCGAAGCCCAGGACCTCCAGACCCAGCTCCTCGGTGCCTCCCTTGGTGTCGTCGAGTTCGGCGACCGTCGAGCCGTCGGGCCGAAGCACGCGCAGGGCCGAGTGCATCGCGTCGCCGTGCTCGGTGTGCTCGACGGCGATGAGCCTGCCGTCGTGCGAGAGGTCGCCGACGCCCGCTGACTCCCGGTGGCGGTACAGCTCCACCGGGGGCTCGCCGGTGCGGACCAGGTGGATCGTCGTGCCGTCCTCGTCGGTGGAGCGGCCCACGACCGCCGTGCGGCCGTCCCGGCCCAGGGCGAGGCCCGCCGGGTACGACGGGTCCAGGCCCGGCGCCGCGAGCTCGTCCTCGCCGCCGTCAAAGCGCTGACGGCGCCAGACGCCGAACTCGTCGCCGTCCTTGTCGTCGAACCACCAGATCCACGCGCCGTCAGGGGAGAGCACGCCGTCCGTCGTGCCGTTCGGCCGGTCGGTCACCTGGCGCTGCTCGCCCGTCGCACGGTCCCAGGCGTACAGCTCGTAGGTCCCGGTCGCGTTCGAGATGAACAAGGCGTGGTCGGGGGCGTCCTCCGCCCAGTCCGGCAGCGACACCCGGGGTGCCCTGAAGCGCCTCTCCCAGTCCGGCATGTCCTTGTCGTGCTTGAGGTGATCCCGCGGATCGGACACGTGGCTCTCAGTCATGGCCCCATAGTGCCCGGCCCGGCCGACAACCCGCTGGCCGGACCCCCAGCCTGTGGATAACTCGCCCCCCGCCCTCCCCATCTCCCCGCGCGCGGGGGCACGGCCGGCTCGCGGACCCCGCGAGCGGTACCGACCCCGCGGCCGGTCCCCGCGCGGGAGCCCCGTACCGTGGGGGGTGTGTACCGGTTTCTGCTGACGCCCCGTTGGTGGGGGATCAACGTCTTCGTGCTGCTCGCCATCCCCTTCTGCGTGTTCATGGGGTCCTGGCAGCTGAGCCGGTTCGAGGCGCGCGTGGAGGACCATCGCAACGCCGGTGAGCAGGCCGCGCAGAACAAGCAGGAGCCGGCCCGTCCGCTCGCCGAGCTGCTGCCCGTCGACAAGGCGACGGTGGGCAGGCAGGCCACCGCGAGCGGCCGGTACGGCGAACAGCTGCTGGTGCCGGACCGGGAGCTCGACGGCAGGCGGGGCTTCTACGTGCTGACGCTGCTGCGCACCGACGGGGGCAAGGCACTGCCGGTCGTGCGGGGCTGGCTGCCCGGTGACGCCGAGCGGGCGCAGGCCCCCGCCGCGCCCACCGGCGAGGTCACGGTCACCGGCGCGCTCCAGGCGTCCGAGGTACCGGGTGAGAACGGCGTTCCGGCCCGCGGTGGCCTGCCGTCCGGCCAGACGGCGGCGATCAGCGCGGCGTCACTCGTGAACCTGGTGTCGTACGACGTCTACGACGCCTGGATCACACTCGGCAAGGCCGACTCCGGCATGAAGCCGGTGCCGGTGACCGCCGCCAACGACACCGGCCTCGATCTGAAGGCGTTCCAGAACCTCGGCTACACCGGCGAGTGGTTCGTCTTCGCGGGCTTCGTGATCTTCATGTGGTTCCGGCTGCTGCGCCGCGACCTGGAGTTCGCCCGGGACGCGGAACTGGGTCTGGTGGCGGACGAGGACCGTCCGAGCACGCCGGCCGGGGACCAGCCGCAGGAGCGGGCGAACGCCTAGGGTCTGTGCGGACGGGCCCGGCACACGGCCCTCGTGGCCGCTCGGGCCCCGGGAGGGCCGTGTGCCGTCCTCGGCCCGCGAGCGCGCGGCCCGCGGGGCGCCGCACCTTCCGTGAGCGCCCCCGCTGCCCTGCGCCTCGCCGCTGCCTACGCTCCCGCCAGCAGGCCCGTCCAGTAGATGGTGCCCGCGCACGCGTTGGACACCGTCACCGAAGCCGTCGTGCCCGCCTCCGCCGTGTTGGAGATCGTGACGCTTCCGTCCGCCGTGCCCTCCGCGGTGAGCAACTGCGTCGACGTGCCGGTGTCGCCGCCCGTCGAGGTGCCCTCGGTCCCGGTGGGGGCGGTCTCGGTCGGGGTCGGGTCGGAGGTGGGCTCGCCGGGGCCGCCCGTGCCGCCGCCGGAGTTGTCGCCCGTCGTGGGGCAGGTGTCCGCGGGGACCCAGGCGAACTTCACCTGGTACGAGTCGCCCGGCTTGAGGACGAGCGAGGGGAGTTCCTGGGACGGGTCGGGCAGGTTGACCGCCGGGTCGCCGGCGACATGCCTGACCGCGCCGATCTTCGTGGCGTCCGCAGCGCCGGCCGTGGCGTAGCCGAGCGTGCCCGGGCCGCCCACCGTGCATTCGGCGGTGGAGACGTTGCTGAAGGTGAAGGTGCCGTACACCGCGCCGGACGAGTCGGGGACATCGGCGGTCCCGCCGGAAGTGCCGACCTGCTCGGCGGTGCAGACCGGGACGCCGGCCGTGCTGGTCGCCAAGGGGTCGTCGGAGCTTCCGGGGCCGGTACCCGTACCGGTTCCGGCGGTGTCCTCGTCCTTCTCCTTCTCGCTGCCCTTGCCCTTGTCCTGGCTCTTGCCCGCGGAGCCGCCGGCGGTGCTCTCGCCGCCCTGGGTCTCCTTGCCCTGACCGGCCCCACCCTGTGCCTGCTCACCGTGTCCGGCGTTCGACGAGTTCACGCTGGCGCCGGTGGCGTTGGACACGTGCACCAGGGCCGGGACGGCGGTGCCGACGAAGAGCACCGCGGCCGCCGCGCCGACGAGCGCCTGCCGCTTGCGCGCCCGTCGCGCGGGCACCGCCCGCCGCAGATGGTCCAGGGTGCCGTCGCGCGGTTCGATCTCCTCGACCGCCGTGTGCAGCAGGCGTCGCAGTGCCAGCTCGTCCGAGTCGAGCCCTTCTGGGCCCTGGTCGTCGGGGCCGTGGTTCACAGTTCCGTTCCCAGCGTGCGATTGCTTCGGCTCTTGCTTGTCCGGCCGACCGGTCGGCTCACGTATCCCCCGCTGCCCGAACGGCGTCGGGGGGTCCCCGGAGGGCTCGTGGGGGACGTGCAGATGACGCCGCCCCTCGTGTTCGTGGCGGTCCCCGCTCATGCCGGCGCCTCCATGGCGACCCGCAGCGCCGCGATGCCGCGCGAGCCGTACGCCTTGACCGAACCCAGCGAGATGCCGAGCGTCTCGGCGACCTGCGCCTCGGTCATGTCCGCGAAGTACCGCAGGACCAGCACCTCGCGCTGACGCCGCTGCAGGCCCTTCATGGCCCGGATCAGCGAGTCGCGCTCCAGCTGGTCGTACGCCCCTTCCTCCGCGCTCGCCATGTCGGGCATCGGCTTGGAGAGCAGCTTCAGGCCCAGTATCCGGCGGCGCAGCGCGGAGCGGGACAGATTGACGACGGTCTGGCGCAGGTACGCCAGCGTCTTCTCCGGGTCCCGGACGCGCTTGCGCGCGGAGTGGACGCGGATGAAGGCCTCCTGGACGACGTCCTCGCAGGAGGCGGTGTCGTCGAGGAGGAGCGCCGCGAGTCCCAGCAGCGAGCGGTAGTGCGCCCGGTAGGTCTCGGTGAGGTGGTCGACGGTCGTACCGGCGGCCGCGGTGTTCTCGGCATGCTCGGCGCCGTCGCGCTGACTGGGGATGCGGGCGGGCCGCGCTGCGGGCATGGGCGCGATCACCGGCATGCCGCCGGGCGCCCCGGGCATACGGGGCCGGCGGGGCGGCCGTAGAGCCGTACCGCGGGTCGCCGCGCTGAAGTCGAGTACCTCTGCCACGCCAGTTGGACACGCTTCCCCCCGTGAGGGTTGTACGTGCCGGACGTCACTTTTGCGTCCGCGCCCGCGGCCGTGGTTCTCGCGGCCGGCCCTCTCGTGCCAGGCAGCACAGCTGACAGTGCGTCAAACGCCCACATGCCTACCCGCTCTTCCCTTATGTCCATATGAACGGGCGTCCCCACGCCCTGCTCATGGCGTCCCCACGCCAGAAAACGCGCCTCGCGCCCCACAAGGGCGACCGCAAAGACGCTCCCCGCCCTGCAAGCGGTTGCAGGGCGGGGAGGAAATCTTCTGCTGCCGTCGAGGTCTGGATCAAGTGGTCCGGGCCATCGTTCGGCTCACACTCTTCACACAGATCCTACAAACGTTTCAGCCGAGGCCCACTGGTTTTCCGGCAGCAAAGGCCGTCTTACGCAAACTCCGCGGCCACGAGCTCGGCGATCTGCGCGGTGTTGAGAGCGGCGCCCTTGCGCAAGTTGTCGCCGCACACGAAGAGTTCGAGCGCGGTGGGGTCGTCGAGGGCGCGTCGCACCCGGCCGACCCAGGTCGGATCCGTCCCCACCACATCGGCGGGCGTCGGAAACTCCCCGGCCCCCGGGTCGTCGCACAGCACGACCCCCGGTGCCGTGGCGAGGATCTCGCGCGCCTTGGCGACCGTGACCTCGCCCTCGAAGCGGGCGTGCACGGTCAGCGAGTGCCCGGTCAGCACGGGCACCCGCACACAGGTCACGGCGACAGGAAGCTTCGGCAGTCCGAGGATCTTGCGGGACTCGTCCCGCACCTTCATCTCCTCCGACGACCAGCCGTCCTCCCGCAGCGACCCGGCCCACGGCACGACGTTCAGCGCGACCGGCTCCGGGAACGGCCCGGTGTTGTCGCCGACGGCCCGCCGCACGTCACCGGGGCTGGTCCCCAGTTCCGTCCCGGCGACCAGCGACAGCTGCTGCCGGAGCGTGTCCACGCCGGCCCGCCCGGCCCCGCTCACCGCCTGGTACGACGACACCACCAGGGAGCGCAGCCCGAACTCGGCGTGCAGCGCGCCCAGCGCCACGATCATGGAGAGGGTGGTGCAGTTGGGGTTGGCGACGATCCCGCGCGGGCGCATCCGCACGGTGTGCGGATTGACCTCGGGGACGACGAGGGGCACCTCCGGGTCCATCCGGAAGGCGCCCGAGTTGTCCACCACCACCGCGCCGGCGGCGGCGGCGACCGGCGCCCAGCGGGCGGCCACCTCGTCCGGTACGTCGAACATCGCGATGTCGACCCCGGCGAAGGCCTCCTCGGTGAGCGCCACCACCTCGACCTCCTCGCCGCGCACGGCCAGCTTGCGGCCGGCCGAGCGCGGGGAGGCGATCAGGCGGATCTCACCCCAGATGTCCGCGCGCTGGGACAGGATCTGGAGCATGACCGTGCCGACGGCTCCGGTCGCCCCCACGACCGCGAGCGTCGGCCGACGGGATCCGAGCCCGCCCATCAGCGTCCGGTGCCTCCGTACACGACAGCCTCGTCGCTGTCGGAGTCGAGCCCGAAGGCGGTGTGCACGGCGCGCACGGCCTCGTTGACGTCGTCGGCGCGGGTGACGACCGAGATACGGATCTCGGAGGTCGAGATCAGCTCGATGTTCACACCGGCGTCGGACAGCGCGGTGAAGAAGTCGGCGGTGACGCCCGGGTTGGTCTTCATCCCAGCGCCGACCAGCGAGATCTTCCCGATCTGGTCGTCGTAGCGCAGCGAGTCGAAGCCGATGCCGTGCTTGTTCTTCTCCAGGGCGTCGATGGCCTTGCGGCCCTCGGCCTTGGGCAGGGTGAAGGAGATGTCCGTGAGGCCCGTGGAGGCGGCGGACACGTTCTGCACGATCATGTCGATGTTGATCTCGGCGTCGGAGATCGTGCGGAAGATCGCGGCAGCCTCGCCCGGCTTGTCCGGCACACCGACGACCGTGATCTTGGCCTCGGAGGTGTCGTGCGCGACACCGGAGATGATGGCCTGCTCCACCTTCTTGTCCCCTTGCTCAATCGGCTCGCTGCTGACCCAGGTGCCCTGAAGTCCGCTGAAGGACGACCGGACGTGGATCGGGATGTTGTAGCGGCGGGCGTACTCCACACAGCGGTGGAGCAGCACCTTCGAGCCGGACGCGGCCAGCTCCAGCATGTCCTCGAAGGAGATCCAGTCGATCTTCTTCGCCTTCTTCACCACACGCGGGTCGGCGGTGAACACACCGTCGACGTCGGTGTAGATCTCGCACACCTCGGCGTCCAGCGCCGCCGCGAGCGCCACCGCGGTCGTGTCGGAACCGCCACGGCCCAGCGTGGTGATGTCCTTCTTGTCCTGGCTGACGCCCTGGAAGCCGGCGACGATGGCGATGTTGCCCTGGTCGATCGACTCCCGGATCCGGCCCGGCGTGACGTCGATGATCCGGGCTTTGTTGTGGACCGAGTCGGTGATGACGCCTGCCTGGCTGCCGGTGAAGGACTGGGCCTCGTGGCCCAGGTTTTTGATCGCCATGGCCAGCAGCGCCATGGAGATACGCTCCCCGGCGGTCAGCAGCATGTCGAACTCACGCCCCGCAGGCATCGGCGATACCTGCTCGGCGAGATCGATCAGCTCGTCCGTCGTGTCGCCCATCGCGGAAACGACGACGACCACCTGGTGGCCGTTCTTCTTCGCTTCCACGATCCGCTTGGCGACGCGCTTGATGCCCTCGGCATCGGCTACGGAGGAGCCTCCGTACTTCTGCACGACAAGGCCCACGTGCGCTCCTCGCTCAGTCCGTGTGTGTCGGCTCAGTCTATCGAGCGTCCGAAAATGACCTTGGGGTTCCCAGATGGTGAGATTCGGGCGCTCCGGCATGGTCCCTGCCCGGTGAAGGGCGGAGCACTCCGGAAAGTGGGGCAGCTCACTACCGGTGCCCGTCGGCCACCGGAAGACCGTTGACGCTCTCCGTAGTCGACGGCTAACTTTGCGTCGTCGTCGCCACACCAGGAGCACAAGGCTCCCCAGGGACTAGCGACGCGAAGGACTCTCCTCCTTTGACGACTGCGATCAGTTCTCAGCACGTCACTCGGGCCGGCACGACGGCCGGCTCCGCGGCAGACCTCTTCGGGATACGGCCCTTCACCCCCCACTGCGAAGTCATCCGCACCGCCGCCGACCACGCCGTGATCGGCGTCTCCCCGGGCAACAGCTACTTCTCCGCCCGGCGCGTCCACGACCTCGCCCGCTGGGGCCTCGCCCACTTCGAGCGCGTGGACTTCGTCCACACCGATCTGTACGTGGCCGAGATGTACGCGGCCTCCGGCTATCCGCCGGACGACGCGCGCCGCAAGGCGGTGAAGAACCTGCGCGGCGTACGGGCCAAGGTCCTCGGAGCCGTCCGGGCCGTCGACCCCGACGGGACCCGGCTGCGCGCGCACGCCATGTCCGACTTCCGCGGCAACCCGGCGTACCGCGAGATCCACGACCACCTGCAGGCCCGGCTCGCCACCGACGACGAGTTCCGCACGACCTGCGAGAAGCTCGTGGACTCCTTCCTGGCCGGCAAGGCGGGGACCGCGAGCGACGCCCGGCGCGAGGTCTGCCTGGCCTACGTCTGCGCCGAGGCCCCCCTCTTCCTGGACACCCCCGCCATCCTCGGTGTCCCCTCCTCCCTCAACTGCTACCACCAGCTGCTGCCGATGGCCGAGCTCCTCTACTCCCGCGGCGCCGGCCTGCGCGCCTCCCGCAACCAGGGCCACGCCATCGTGACGCCGGCGAAGGGGGCCACCGATGCCGACTGAGGGCCTCATCGACTTCCCGTTCTCCTGGCGCGGCGACCGACTCCCGCGGGAGGTGGAGGAGTTGCGTACCGCCACCCCCGTACGGCGCGTCCGCACGATCGCCGGTGACGAGGCCTGGCTGGTGTCGTCGTACGAACTGTGCAGGCAGGTCCTGGAGGACCCGCGGTTCAGCCTGAAGGAGACCTCGGCCCCCGGGGTGCCCCGTCAGTACGCGCTGACGATCCCGCCCGAGGTCGTCAACAACATGGGGAACATCACCGGGGCCGGGCTGCGCACGGCCGTCCTCAAGGCGCTGAACCCGAAGAGCCCCGGCCTGGTGGAGTGGATGCGGGCGTACGCCGCGGAACTCGTCGACGGGCTGATCCGCGAGGGCGCCCCGGCCGACCTGCGCGGCGGTTTCGCCGACCCGTACTCGGCGGGCATGCACTGCCGCATCCTCGGCATCCCGCCGGCGGACGCGCCCCGGCTGATGCGCAGCCTGGACATCGCGTTCATGAACTCGGCCTGCCCGGTCGCGGGCGCCCGGCTGAACTGGGACCGCGACATCGCCTACATGACCGAACGGCTCGACGACCCGTCGACGACGGGCCTGATGGCCGAACTGGCCGCACTGCGCGAGGATCCCGGCTACGGCCACCTCACCGACGAGATGCTCGCGACGGTCGGGGTGACGATGTTCGGCGCCGGGGTCGTCTCCACCTCGGGCTTCCTGACCATGGCGCTGGTGTCCCTGATCCAGCACCCCGAGCTGCACGCCCGTCTGCTGGCCGAGCGCACCCTGGTCCCGGCCGCCGTGGACGAGCTCCTGCGCATCAACCTGTCCATCGGCGACGGCCTGCCGCGCCTGGCGACCGAGGACGTGCGGCTGGGAGACGTACGGGTCAGGGCGGGCGAGCTCGTCCTGGTGCTGGTCGAGGGCGCGAACTTCGACCCGGACGCCTTCCCCGACCCCCACACGGTGGACCTCGGCCGGGAGAACCCCACCGCCCACCTCTCCTTCGGCGGCGGCCGCCACTACTGCCCCGCCACAGCCCTCGGCCGCAAGCACGCCGAGATCGCTCTGGAGGTCCTGCTGGAGCGGATGCCGGGGCTGCGGCTCGCGGTGCCGATCGAGCAGCTGGTGTGGCGGACAGGGTTCATGAAACGGATCCCGGAACGGCTGCCGACGATGTGGTGATCGGGGGCCGCCGGGCCCGCTGCCACCAACCGCTCGCCCGAGGAGGCGAGTTCACTGCGCCGAGCGCAGGCCCAGAGGGCCGCCGATCTCCTGTTCCATCACCTGGCCGGCCTCGAACTCCAGGGTGTCGTCGCCCATCGCCTGGTCGGTGTCGAGGCCGTCCAGCTCCTCCAGCGGCTGGTCCAGGCGGACGTGGGCCAGGACCGAGTGCAGGGCTCGCAGGGTCGCCGACGCGGTGCTCCCCCAGTTGGAGAAGTACGAGAACTGCCACCACCACAGGGCCTCCGTGGTGCGGCCGGCACGGTAGTGGGCCATGCCGTGGCGGAGGTCGGTGATGACGTCGGCCAGGTCGTCAGAGATACGGGCCGGGACCGGGGCCTTGCGGGGCTCGTAGGGGTCGAAGACCTCCGAGTAGACGTCCACCGGGTCCAGCAGCCGGGCGAGGTGCTCGCGCAGTTCGTCGACGTCCGGCTCCGGGCCCAGGTCGGGCTCGTAGCGCTCCTCGGGAACGATGTCCTCGTGCGCACCCAGGCGGCCGCCGGCCAGGAGGAGTTGGGAGACCTCCAGGAGCAGGAAGGGGACGGTCGAGCCCGGCTCGTCGCCCTTCGCGACCTCCGTCACGGCGACCAGGAAACTCTCGATCTGGTCGGCGATCTGGACCGCGAAGTCGTCCGGATTCCGGCCGGTCGCGTGCAGCGTGGCGTCAGACATCTAGGAGTCGTCTCCCCTCGAAGGCGCGGCCGAGGGTCACCTCGTCCGCGTATTCCAGGTCGCCACCCACCGGGAGGCCGCTGGCCAGGCGGGTGACCTTCAGGCCCATGGGCTTGATCATGCGTGCGAGGTACGTGGCCGTGGCCTCGCCTTCCAGATTCGGGTCCGTGGCCAGGATGAGCTCCGTGACCGTCCCGTCGGCCAACCGCGCGAGAAGTTCCCGGATACGCAGGTCGTCCGGCCCGACACCCTCGATCGGGCTGATCGCGCCGCCGAGGACGTGGTAACGGCCGCGGAACTCCCGGGTCCGCTCGATCGCGACGACGTCCTTCGGCTCCTCGACCACGCAGATGACCGCCGGGTCACGACGTGTGTCCCGGCAGATGTTGCACAGCTCCTCCTGCGCGACGTTCCCGCACGTCGCGCAGAAGCGGACCTTCGCCTTGACCTCCAGCAGGGCATGGGCGAGGCGCCGTACGTCCGTCGGTTCCGCCTGGAGGATGTGGAAGGCGATCCGCTGCGCGCTCTTGGGACCGACGCCGGGCAGCCGCCCCAGCTCGTCGATGAGGTCCTGGACCACGCCTTCGTACAACGGACTGCCGTCCTTCCTGGGGTTCCTTACGGTACGTACGGTAGTTGGCGGCGGCCCCTCTTAGAAAGACAAGGCGGGGAACGCCCGGAACGTCAGAAGGGCAGACCGGGGATGCCGCTGCCGCCGCCCAGGCCCTGGGCCAGCGGGCCCAGCTTCTGCTGCTGGAGGTTCTGCGCGTTCTCGTTGGCCGCCTGGACGGCCGCGACGACCAGGTCGGCGAGGGTCTCGGTGTCCTCCGGGTCCACCGCCTTCGGGTCGATCCGCAGCGCCCTGAGCTCGCCGGAGCCCGTCACGGTCGCCTGCACCAGACCGCCGCCGGCCTGGCCCTCGACCTCCGTCTGCGCCAGTTCCTCCTGCGCCCGCGCCAGGTCCTGCTGCATCTTCTGGGCCTGCTGGAGCAGCTGCTGCATGTTGGGCTGGCCACCACCGGGGATCACGATCAGCTCCTTGCCTCTGTACGGGTCTGCAACGGGGTTCTGTACGGGTCTTCCCGCTCGGATTGCCGTTCAGCACGAGCCTACGTGGTCCGGGCAGCCGTCGCCGCAGCACTCTTTCGAGTGAGAGGAACTGGAGTCCTATACCTGACCAAGACCCCACTTCCGGGCGGAAAAGAGGCGAAAGGCATCTCTTCGCCACCCATTGGGCGGTAGGAAGGGTCCGGCGCGTCAGCCTCAGGTGTGGCGTGACGTCGTGTACGTGGCGGGGGTCGTACCCGGCTCGTACGTGGGGTCACGCTCCGTGATCAGTAGGGAGTGCCGGGTGGGTCAGCCGGAGATGCAGCCCGACAGGTCGCCTCGGGACGGGCGGGGCGGCGAAGGGGCGGCCGGACTGCGGCCGGGCGATCTTCGAGGGCGGGCGTTTCCGCTCGGGGACTGGGGGGAGCCCGCGGTGCGGCTGCACGAGCTGTACCGGTGGGTGGAGCGGGGAGCGCTGGACACGGCGACGTGGTATCTCGCGGATCGGGTGTGGAAGCGGCGGGGGGCACGGGCGCTGCGGTGCGGGGCCGCGACGGGGGCGGTGGTGGGGGCCGCGTTGCCCCTGCTGGATGTGACGGGCGTGGTGAGCGGGGCGGCGCCGTGGGGGTATCTGGCGTTGCTGCTGGCGGTGGCGTGTGTCGCGGTCGACCGGTTCTTCGGGGTGACGTCCGGGTGGATAAGGGACGTCGCCACGGCTCAGGCGGTGCAGCGGCGGCTTCAGGTACTGCAGTTCGACTGGGCGACGGAGAGCGTGCGGGAGGTCCTGGGGCCGACCGAGGGCACGGCGAGCGAGGCGGCTGAGCGGTGTCTGGGGGTGTTGCGGCGGTTCTCGGAGGACGTGGCGGAGCTGGTGCGGGGGGAGACGGCCGACTGGATGGTGGAGTTCCGGACGGGGTCCGCGCCCATGGGGATCCAGTCGGCGCTGGCCGGCGGGCCCCGGCAGGACGCGGGTGTGGGGACGGGGCGGTTCTCGGTGCCGCCGTCGAACGGGACGCGGCCCAACATGCCTCGCCAGCGGCCACCGGAGCCCCGCTGACCGAGGGGGCCCCGCCCGCGGGCGTTCCTCGGCACAAGCGCCCCGTGTCACCGGCGGGTGTACGTGAGCTTCTCCCCGGTGCGCGTGTTCACGCGTTCCAGACGGCCGTCCGGGAGCAGGGTGATCTCGGTTGCGGCTCCGGGTGAGCAGGCGGTCGCCGGGGCACCGGAGGACACGGTGGACGGGCCGATCTGCAACGGGCCCTGCGCGCCCGGCCGTCCGGCCAGACGCGCCTCGAACACGCAGTGGTAGGTGCCGGTACCGGCCGGGCCGTCGGCGACGAGGCTGAGGACCGTGTCGCCGACGTCGCCCTGCCGGATCGTCAGCCGACGCTTGTTCGCGCCGGAGGCGTTGTCGATCGAGGCCGTCCAGGTGCCCAGGTACCCCGTGGGGATCACGCCGTCCGCCGGCGCCGACCGGGTCGGGGACGGCGTCGGGGCGGCGGGCGAGGAGCCGGTGGTGGCCGTGGCGGACGGTGCGGGGGACGGGCCGTCACCGGCTCGTTTCTCTCCCCCGCCGCTCATCAGGGCGTACACCGAGCCGCCGGCCGCGAGCGCGACGACCAGGGCGACGAGGACGAGCGCCACCGTGGAACGGCCACTGCGGGCGGGTGGTTCGGGTGGGGCGGCGGGCAGGAGGTACGGCAGGGGCGCGTCGTGCGGCGGGAGGGGGCCGTACGGCGGACCCGCGGGGCGGGAAGGCCCTTGGCCGTGTCCCGGGCCCTGGGCGTAAGGACCTCGGGCGTGGGGCGGGTTCGGGCCGAACGGCTCGTTCGGCCCGTAAGGCGGCGTCGAGCCCTGGGGCCGGTTCACGTCCCCCGGTGGGTAGCCGTACGCCGGCTGCTGCGGGTGCTGCTGCGCGGAGCCGTACGCCGGGTGCGGCGGGGGCCCTGACCGCGCGGGTGCGGGCGGGCCGCTCTGCGGGGCGGACACCGTGGGGAGCCGGTCCGGCGGCGTCCCGCCGGCGGCCGGCGCGTGCTCGGGGGAGGCCGCCGGGGTCGGCTCCGGCGGGCCCGCCATGGGCTCCCCGCCACCACCCGGCCCGGCCGGGCCCACCGGGTCCTCCGCGTCCAGCAACCGCACCGCGTGCCGCCCGAGTTGGGCCACCAGCGCGCTCGGCAGCCACGGGTCCCGGGAGCGTCCGTCGGCGACGGTGTCCTCGGCGCCCGTGCGCGCGAGAATGCGGTCCAGCGCCGGCCGGGCCCTGGGGTCCTTGCGCAGGCAGTCGCGGACCAGCTCGGCGATGCCCTCGGGCATCCCCTCCAGATCGGGTTCCTCCTGGGCGATCCGGAACATCACGGCGTGCGCGCCGCTGTCGACGGAGCCGAAGGGCAGCCTGCCGGTCGCGGCGTACGCGAGGACCGAGCCCAGGCAGAACACGTCGCACGCGGGCGTGATCCGGTCCCCGCGCACCTGCTCGGGCGCCATGAACCCGGGCGAGCCGATGAGCGCGCCGGTGCGGGTGAGCCCGCTCTCGCCGACCGTCTCCAGCGCCCGCGCGATCCCGAAGTCGATGACGCGCGGTCCGTCGATGGTGACCAGGACGTTCGAGGGTTTCAGGTCCCGGTGCACCATCCCCGCGGCATGGATGTCCCCCAGCGCGTGCGCCAGCCCGGCCGCCAGGATCCGCACCGACCGCTCGGGCAGCGCCCCGTGGTCGTGTCCGACGACCCGTTGGAGGCTGGGCCCGGCCACGTACCCGGTGGCGACCCAGGGCACCTCGGCCTCGGTGTCCGCGTCCAGCACCGGCGCGGTCCAGAACCCGCCGACCTGCCGTGCGGCCTGCACCTCCTGCCGGAAGCGGGCCCTGAACTCCTCCTGCGCGGCCAGCTCCCGCCGGACGAGTTTGACGGCGACGGTACGGCCGCGGTCGGAGCGGGCGAGATAGACGTCCCCCATGCCGCCCGCGCCCAGCCGCGCCAGCAGCCGGTACGCCCCGATCTGCGGTGGATCCCCCGGCCCCAGCTTCTCCATCACGCGCCCCCAACCCCGCCTGCGCAAGCCCCCGCCCACGCGACGGCCCCACGATAGTGCGGCCTTCGGCGAGGTGAACGGGGCCGGGTCTACGGTTCCGTAACAGGAACGGCGATCTGGTCGAGGACCTCCGACAACCGTTCCAGAACCAGGACGGCATCGGCGAGTTCCGCCTCGCCGAACTCCTTCGCCAGCCGCTCCGCGAAGGCCGCGTGGCCGGGGTCGATGCGGGAGATCGCCGCGCGGCCCTCGTCCGTGGGCGCGAGGAGCTTCGCACGGCGGTGGGCGGGGTTGGGCCGGTACTCGGCGAGGCCCTTGTCCACCAGCAGGTCGGCGATGCGCTGCACGCTCTGCCGGGTGATGCCCATGGCACGGGCGATACCGGAGACGGGGAGGGGCTCGCCCAGCACCGCGCCCAGGACCTGCCACCACGCCGCGGTCAGTCCGGAGGGCCGGGCCAGTTCCTCGGCGACCCCGAGGAACTGGCCGTTCAGCCGGAAGACGCCGAGCGCGCTGCGGCTGAGCAGGTCCTGGTGTTCGCGGTTCACAGGACGCCCGCCTTCTCCAGCACCGCGTACGCCTCGGCGTCGGAGTCGTGGAACAGGCCGTACCAGGCGTCGACGGCCTCGTCGTCGTAGACCTTCAGAAGCCGCAGGATCTCCCTGGCGAAGGCGACCGGCTCGGTCGGACCGGCGGTGACGAGCCCGCCGTCGGTGACGGCGTCGGCCTCCACGTACCGCGCGCCGCCGCCGTATCCGGTCGCGGCCAGATAGAAGGAGACCGCGCTGGTGTGGTCCCGGTCGTCGAGCAGGCCCTCGCGCGCCACGCCGGCCGTCGCCCCGCAGATCGCGGCCACCGGCACTCCGGCCTCCAGGAAGGCGCGGGCCGTGCGCGCGAAGGGCGCGAGCTCGTCGCCCGCGTCCCACAGGTCGGCGCCCGGCAGGATCAGCAGGCACGCGTCGGCCGGCCGTACCTCGGCCAGGGCCAGGTCGGGCTGGATGCGCAGGCCGCCGACGGTGGTGACGGGCTCGCGGGTCGGGCCGACCGTGCGGATCTCGTAGCCGGCGCGGGCCAGCTGCGCGGTGGCGTGGCCGGGCTCCCAGTCGGCCAGGGTTTCGTAGACCGCGAGGTACACGGGCTTACGGATGGTGCCGGTGCTGCTGGCCATGACTCCTCCTGGAGGCTTCGCCGTCCCTATATGACAACATACTGTCAGTTCGACAGGCTGCTGTCAATTGGGCCGGGCGCCGCCGTCGACACCCTGTCGCTAAAACCCCGCGACCGCAGACAGGACGCCGATACCGCGGCCGGGTCCGCGCTCCGTACGCTCGCCCGCATGACCCCTCATCCGAATCCCGAGGTCGGCGCCGCCGTGAAGGCCGCGGACCGTGCGCATGTCTTCCACTCCTGGTCCGCGCAGGAGCTCATCGACCCGCTCGCCGTCGCCGGCGCCGAGGGGTCGTACTTCTGGGACCACGACGGCAACCGCTACCTGGACTTCACCAGCGGCCTCGTCTACACGAACGTCGGCTACCAGCACCCGAAGGTCGTCGCCGCGATACAGGAGCAGGCCGCACACCTGTCCACCTTCGCGCCCGCCTTCGCCGTCGAGGCCCGCTCCGAGGCGGCCCGGCTGATCGCCGAGCGGACGCCGGGCGACCTGGACAAGATCTTCTTCACCAACGGCGGCGCGGACGCCGTGGAGCACGCCGTGCGGATGGCGCGGCTGCACACCGGGCGCCCGAAGGTGCTCTCGGCGTACCGCTCGTACCACGGCGGTACGCAGCAGGCCGTCAACATCACCGGCGATCCCCGCCGCTGGGCCTCCGACAGCGCCACCGCCGGTGTCGTGCACTTCTGGGCACCCTTCCCCTACCGCTCCCGCTTCTACGCGGAGACCGAGGAGCAGGAGTGCGCGCGGGCGCTCGAACACCTGGAGACGACGATCGCCTTCGAGGGCCCGTCGACCGTCGCCGCGATCATCCTGGAGACGATCCCCGGAACGGCCGGGATCATGCTGCCGCCGCCCGGCTACCTGGCGGGTGTGCGCGAGATCTGCGACAAGTACGGGATCGTCTTCGTCCTGGACGAGGTCATGGCCGGGTTCGGACGCACCGGTGAGTGGTTCGCCGCGGACCTGTACGACGTGACGCCGGACCTGATGACCTTCGCCAAGGGCGTGAACTCCGGATACGTGCCGCTCGGCGGCGTCGCCATCTCCGCCGCGATCGCCGAGACGTTCGGCAGGCGGCCCTACCCCGGCGGTCTGACGTACTCGGGCCATCCGCTGGCCTGTGCCGCCGCGGTCGCCACGATCAACGTGATGGCCGAGGAGGGCATCGTCGACAACGCCGCCCGGCTGGGCGCCGACGTGGTCGGGCCGGGCCTGCGCGAACTGGCCGAGCGGCACCCGAGCGTCGGCGAGGTGCGCGGCGTCGGCATGTTCTGGGCCGTCGAGCTGGTGAAGAACCGGGAGACCCGCGAGCCGCTCGTGCCGTACAACGCGAGCGGCGAGGCCAACGCCCCCATGGCCGCGTTCGGCTCCGCCATGAAGGCCGGCGGGGTGTGGCCGTTCGTGAACATGAACCGCACGCACGTGGTCCCGCCGTGCAACGTGGGCGAGGCCGAGCTGAAGGAGGGCCTGGCCGTGCTGGACGCCGCGCTGTCCGTGGCCGACGAGTACACCGAGTAGCCGCCGGGGCGGCTCGGGCGTCCATCGCCGTGAAAAGTCCGGCGAAGGCCGAACGCGTAAGGTGGCGTGCTCGTAGACATGTACGCACACGCCACCTCATCGCCACGACGGGAGACGTCCTGACCATGCCCGGCACCGGCAGCAACGGCTCCGTGACGCGGAGCACCCTGCGGCAGCAGATCGCGGACGCGCTGCGGGACGAGGTGCTGGCCGGCCGGCTGCAGGCGGGGCGGGAGTTCACCGTGAAGGAGATCGCCGAGCAGTACGGCGTCTCCGCGACACCGGTCCGCGAGGCGCTCGTGGACCTCTCCGCGCAGGGCCTGCTGGAGGCCGACCAGCACCGCGGGTTCCGGGTGCACGAGTACTCCGTCGAGGACTACCGCGGCATCCTCGAGGCCCGCGGACTGGTCGTCGACGGCATCTTCCAGGTCCTGTCCGCCGACCCCGCCGGCACCCGGGACCCCGACGACCCGCGCGTCCACGCCGCCGTCGCCGGCGTACGCCGCCGCGCAGAGGAGGCGCAGCGGGCCGCCACCGCCGGCGACCTGACCGTGCTGATCGGCTACGACCTGCGTTTCTGGCGCGAGCTCGGTGCCCTCTTCGGCAACCCGTACCTCGCCGACTTCCTGCACCGGCTGCGCGTGCAGTCCTGGGTCTGCGCGGTCCAGCACCTGCGCGGCCTGGACGACCTGCGCGGCCGGCTGTGGTCCCGGCACACCGAACTGGTCGACGCCCTGATGCGGCGCGACCTGGCCACCGCCCGCTCGATCATCGCCGCGTACGACGCGGACTCCCTCGCGCTGATCGAGCGGCTGGCGTCCGGGTGAGTCAGGCGGATGCACCCGGCGTACCGGCGAGCGGACCTGCCGGTGCCGGTGCCGGTCCCTCGACCGGAGGACGGCACCCCGCGGGACGGCCCGGAAAAGCCGGCGGGCGGACCCGGTAGGCGGGCCACCGGAGTTTGGGTATGGGACCTGCACGAAGGGGGACCCGCATGAGAAACCCGCGTGGAGTCCGCGCGAGGACCCACACATCGAGCCCGCGCGAGGGGATCCGCCCCCGAGCCGCACCGACTACCCTTCCCTGACCACTGTGCTACGCCTGAGCCACGCCGTGCGACCGCTGTGTGAGGAGCCCTCTTTTGGCCTGTGACCTGTGGCTGGTACCGCTCGTCGACGTGTTGTGCCACACGCCCGACAACCCGTTCGCCGAGGAACTCGCGCAATACAACAACGTGCTCGCCGAGGCCGGGCTGCCGCCGGTGCCGGTGTACCAGTACATGCCCGGCCTGTCCGGTGACGTCGCGCCGGTCGCCGGATTCGACTACGACGCGCTGCACTTCCTGCGCCGCGCCTACCTGCTCCAGGTCTGCGGCCTGCCCGTCACCCCGGTGGACGAACTGGGCGGCGACTACGAGCAGTTGCTGGAGATGTTCGATTCGACGGCCAAGCAGTCGCACCTGGTCTGGCACTACGACCACGCCGGCGCGTACGTCCCCGTCGACTTCCCGGACCCGCTCTCCAGCGACGCACTCCTGGCGGGCGGCGGCCCGCTCGGCTCCTCCCAGTCCCTCCTGCGCGAGCTGGAGTTCGTGGCCCAGGCGATCGGCATCGACCCGGCCAACCCTCCGGCCGCCCCCCAACCCCCGCAGGGCCCCACGGCCCTGGAGGAACCGGCCGTCCCCGCCCCCTACGACCCGAGCCCCTTCGCCCGCGAACGGCATGTGTGGCTGGGGCTGCACGCGGCGGCGACGCGGAGCCTGGCGCAGGGGTCGATGATCGTCTTCAGCTGACCCGTCCGGAGCCGCCCTACTTCATCTTGGCGAGCCCCTTCTGCAGGTCCTCGGCGTTCATCACCGGCGTGTAGTCCAGATCGGCGCCCAGCTCGTAGAAGAGCGGCTCGGCGATCGACGGCATCTCCGAGGGGTCCTGGAGGTCGAAGACCATGAACATCGTGCGGACCCCGTGGTCGGTGGTGAAGTAGGCGGACTCCGGTTTGATCTTGTCCATGAGCCCCTTCACCACCTCGGGCATCTTGCCGCTGCGGATGACGGCGTTCGACTTCTCCGTGTCGAGATGGGCCTGGAGCAGCACGCGCATGACGCTCACCTTCTTCTGTTCGCCGCTGAGTCGTACGGCATCACGTTATGGGCGGTATGCGCACCTCGCTCGCTCACTGCTCCATCAGAAGAAGGGGCGCCCCGACGGGACGCCCCTTCTTCTGACATCGGCTCACAGGAACGAGTTGATCTCGATCGTCTCGTCCCGGCCCGGGCCCACGCCGATCGCTGAGATCGGCGCGCCCGACATCTCCTCCAGCGCCTTGACGTAGGCCTGGGCGTTCTTCGGGAGGTCGGAGAACGACTTGGCCTTCGAGATGTCCTCGGACCAGCCCGGCAGCATCTCGTAGACCGGCTTCGCGTGGTGGAAGTCGGTCTGGGAGTACGGCAGTTCCTCGACGCGCTTGCCGTCGATCTCGTAGGCCACGCAGACCGGGATCTGCTCCCAGCCGGTCAGCACGTCCAGCTTGGTGAGGAAGAAGTCGGTCAGGCCGTTCACACGGGTCGCGTAGCGGGCGATCACGGCGTCGAACCAGCCGCAGCGGCGGTCACGGCCGGTCGTCACGCCCCGCTCGCCACCGATGCGGCGCAGCGCCTCGCCGTCCTCGTCGAACAGCTCGGTCGGGAACGGGCCCGCGCCGACGCGCGTGGTGTACGCCTTGAGGATGCCGATCACGCGGCTGATCTTCGTCGGGCCCACGCCGGCGCCGGTGCAGGCGCCGCCCGCGGTCGGGTTGGACGAGGTGACGAAGGGGTACGTGCCGTGGTCGATGTCGAGGAGCGTGCCCTGGCCGCCCTCGAAGAGGACCACCTTGCCGTCCTCGAGCGCCTGGTTGAGGACCAGGACGGTGTCGGCGACGTACGGCTCGATCTTCGCGGCGTAACCCAGCAGCTCCTCGACGACCTGCTCGACGGCGATCGCGCGGCGGTTGTAGAGCTTGGTCAGGACCTGGTTCTTGACGTCGAGGGCCGCCTCGACCTTCTGGGTCAGGATCGACTCGTCGTAGAGGTCCTGGACGCGGATACCGACGCGGTTGATCTTGTCGGCGTAGGTCGGGCCGATGCCGCGACCGGTGGTGCCGATCTTCCGCTTGCCGAGGAAGCGCTCCGTCACCTTGTCGACCGTCACGTTGTACGGCGTGATGATGTGCGCGTTTCCGCTGATGAGGAGCTTGGACGTGTCGACGCCGCGCTCGTTCAGACCGCTCAGCTCGGAGAGCAGGACCGACGGGTCGACGACGACGCCGTTGCCGATGACCGGGGTGCACCCCGGCGACAGGATTCCGGAAGGGAGCAGGTGCAGGGCGTACTTCTGATCGCCCACGACCACCGTGTGGCCGGCGTTGTTACCACCCTGGTAACGCACCACGTAGTCGACGGAGCCGCCTAGCAGGTCCGTCGCCTTTCCCTTGCCTTCGTCACCCCACTGAGCACCGAGCAGCACAAGTGCGGGCACGCGCGTACACCCCTTCCGGGCGGGGCATGTCCAAGGTCAGGGGTGTACACGGAGGGTCTCCGCCGTGTACACCACGATCGGTGGCGACCGTCGTTGGCCGCACGCCGTCGGACCGGATGGCCCCGGAATAGACGAAGCCCCTGGCGCAATAGCGCAAGGGGCTCTTGCACAAAGATGCTACCCGAGGAAGCGAGGCATGGCCGAGGTGGCGACTTTCGCGACGTCCGATCAGCTGTTGGTGGTGATCGATCCGATCGCTCACAGGACGGACGGGGAGTCCGTGAGGATCGCGAAAGACGTGCTCAGCGCGGGTGCGGCGACGAAGGTGTGCCTGCCGGACGGTCCGGACGAATTCGCGCGGGCCCTGGCCAGGCGCGGGTCGCGCCGGCCGGTGCTCGTGGGCGACGACCATGCGCTGACGCGGGCCGTGTCGCTGCTGCACCGGCAGCGGGAGCTGGCCGAGTGCGTGCTGTCGATGGTGCCGGTCGGGCGGGCGCTGTCCCTGGCGGACTCCCTCGGGGTGCCGACGGGGGCGGTGGCGGCGGCCCGTGCCGTGCTGGAGGGCGCGGAGCGGCGTCTGGACCTCCTCGTGGACGACAGCGACGGCGTGGTGCTGGGCGCGCTGCGGATCCCGCCGGTGCGGGATCTCGACGCCGAGCCGGCCGGGGCGACCGCGGTGGGAGCGGGTGTCGCGCGGCCGTGGCTGCGGACCTGCCAGTCGCTGGTACGGACCCTGGTGCCGGCCCGGGGCACACTCCCCGCGGTGTCCGGGCCGTCGCGGCTGCGCGTCGAGGTCGACGGGGCGACGCTGGTGGACCTCGACCAGCCGGTGGAGGCGGTGTCGGTGACGCCGGGGGCCACCGGTGTGGCCGAGGTGGAGGTACGGCCGTCCTCGGTGGGCGCGGAGGCCGCCCCCCTGCGGGCCGAAGGGCGCACGGTGACGGTGTCGGGCGCCCACTTCCGCTACCGGGCCGACGCGACGGTCTCGGGACCGCTGCGCAGACGGACGTGGACCGTGGGGGAGGGCGGGTTGCGGCTGGTGCTGCCGGGGCGGTGAGCTGTGCCGGCTGCCGGGGCGGTGAGCGGGGCGGGCTGCCGGGTGCCCCGGGCGGGAGGCGGGTGCCCCCGCGGAACTCCTAGCGGGTGCCTCCCCGGCCGAAGGTCTGGTCCCGGTGCTCCCGCCACCGTTCCATCAGCTTGCCGAGTTCGCCCTCCAGGAACTCGAAGAAGGCGAGCGTCTCGGCGATGCGCTGCCCGCCGGGGGACGCGGGTCCGAGGCTGTCGACGCCCTCGCGCAGGGTCTGCTCCCAGCGTTTGAGCACGGCGTCGCGGTTGGTCAGCGCCTCGTACCACTGGTCGCTGTGCACCCGGTACCGCTCCCGTCGTGAGCCGGGCTCGCGCTCGCGGGAGACCATGTGCACCTGGGCGAGGTAGCGCACGGCCCCTGAGATGGCCGCCGGGCTGACCTGGAGCTGCTCGCCGAGTTCGGCGGAGGTCATGGCCCCGGAGTCGGACGCGAGCAGCGCGGCGAAGACCCGCGCGGCCATGCGCTGCATCCCGGCCTCGACGAGCTGCGCCGCGAAGCCCTCCACGAACTTCGACACGGCCTCCGCGTTCCGGCCGGATTCGGCTGATTCCGTCATGCGCCCATCCTATCGGCGATTCACTCACTTCCTTAACTTCACAAATTCCTGAAACAAGCGTACGTTCTGAAGCATGACGAAGGCACTCACGGTCTCCGGGCTGCACAAGTCGTTCGGCAGGACCCATGCCCTCGACGGGCTCGATCTGGACGTCGAGTCCGGCGAGGTCCATGGCTTCCTCGGTCCCAATGGCGCCGGCAAGTCCACCGCCATCCGTGTGCTGCTCGGCCTGCTGCGCGCCGACTCCGGCAGCGTCCAGGTGCTCGGCCGCGACCCCTGGGCCGACGCGGTGGAGGTGCACCGCCGGATCGCCTACGTCCCCGGCGACGTCACCCTGTGGCGCAACCTCTCCGGCGGCGAGGTCATCGACCTGTACGGCCGGCTGCGCGGCGGCCTCGACAAGAGGCGCCGGGCCGAACTGATCGAGCGGTTCGAGCTGGACCCGACGAAGAAGGGCCGCACCTACTCCAAGGGCAACCGGCAGAAGGTCGCCCTCGTCGCCGCGTTCGCCTCCGACGTGGACCTGCTGATCCTCGACGAGCCGACCTCGGGCCTGGACCCGCTGATGGAGGAGGTCTTCCAGCGCTGCGTGGTGCAGGAGCGCGAGCGCGGCCGCACGGTCCTGCTGTCCTCCCACATCCTCAGCGAGGTCGAGGAACTGTGCGACCGGGTCAGCATCATCCGCAAGGGCCGTACGGTCGAGAGCGGTTCGCTCGCCGACCTGCGCCATCTGACCCGGACCAGTGTGACGGCCGAACTGGCGGGCCCGCCCAACGGGTTGTCGCGCCTGCCCGGCGTCCACGACCTCGACGTCCAGGGGCACCGCGTCCGCCTCCAGGTCGACACCGACAAACTCGACGCCGTCCTGCGGTCGCTCGGCGAGTCCGGCGTGCGATCGCTGACGTCGACGCCGCCGACCCTGGAGGAGCTGTTCCTGCGGCACTACCAGAACGACGCGAGCGAGGTGGCCCGATGACCGCCGCGGCCTTCGGGGTACGGCCGTCGGGCTCGCGCCAACTCGCCGGCACGGGGACGCTGTTGCGTTTCGCGCTGCGCCGCGACCGGGTGATGATCCCCGTCTGGGTCGCCGTGAACGCGCTGATGATCCTCTCCATGCCGAACACGCTGGAGAACCTGTACGCCACCCCGGCCGAGCGCGCCGACCTGGTGCGGGACACCGCCGCCAACGCCTCCTTCCGCGCGCTGATCGGCCCCACCCTCGGCGACTCGATCGGTGCCCTGACCGCCTGGCGGGTCGGTGTGTACGCGGGCGCGCTCGCGGCCGTGACGAGCCTGCTCCTCGTCGTACGGCACACCCGGGACGAGGAGGAGAGCGGCCGTCAGGAGCTGGTGGCCTCCGGGATGGTGGGGCGCAGGGCGTCCCTGACGGCCGCGCTGCTGACGGCGGCCGTCGCCAACGCCGTGCTCGCCCTGCTGGTGGCGGCCGGACTCGCCGGTCGGGGCGCTTCCGGTGCGCTGGCCTTCGGGCTCGGGCTCGCCGGGGTCGGCATGGTCTTCGCGACGATGGCGGCGATCGTCGCCCAGTTCACCCAGAGCGCGCGACTGGCGCGCGGGCTGACGGCAGGTCTGCTGGGCGCCGCTTTCGTCCTGCGCGCGGCGGGCGACTCGGCGTCGGACGACGGCTCCTCGGCGCTGACGTGGGTGTCACCGCTGGGCTGGCTGGAGAACCTGCGGCCCTTCGCGGGCGAACGCTGGTGGGTGCTGCTGCTGTTCGCGGCAGCGGCCTCGGCGCAGGGCATGGCCGCGTACGCGCTCGCCGGACGCCGCGATGTGGGCATGAGCTTCCTGCCCGCCCGGCCGGGCCCCGCCGAGGGCCGCCTCGGCACGGCGGGCGCCCTGGCCTGGCGGTTGCAGCGCGGCGGCGTGCTCGGCTGGAGCATCGGGTTCTTCCTCGCCGGGGTCGTCTACGGCGGGCTGACCGACGGCGTGGCCGACATCGTCGGCGGCAACGAGAAGGCGCGTGAGATCTTCGCGCGCATGGGTGGGCAGGCGGGGCTGACGGACGCGTTCCTGGCCTCGATGATCGGCATGCTCGGCCTGGTCGCGGCGCTGTTCGTCGTGGCGTCGGTGCTGCGGCTGCACGGCGAGGAGACCTCGATGCGGGCCGAACCGATCCTCGCGAACGCCGTGGGCCGACTGCGCTGGGCCGCCGGGCATCTGGTGATCGCCTTCACCGGCTCCGCGCTGATCATGCTGCTCGCGGGGCTCGGCTTCGCGGCCGGTCACGGCAAGCAGGTCGGCCCGATCCTGGGGGCCTGCCTGGTGCAGCTCCCGGCGGTGTGGGTCGTCGGCGGGCTGGCGGTCCTGCTGTACGGGGTGCTGCCGCGGGCGGCCATGGCGGCGTGGGGTGTCGCCGGGGCGGTGCTGCTGCTCGGGTGGGTGGGGCCTGCCCTCGATGTACCGCAGGCGGTGCTGGATCTGTCGCCGTTCGGGCACCTGCCGAAGCTGCCGGGCGGAGGGATGCAGTGGGGGCCGGTGCTGGTCCTGCTGGCACTGGCGGCGGTGCTGGTCGCCGCGGGGCTGGCGGGGTTGCGGCGGCGGGACGTGACCACGTGACCGGTATCAGTCGACGTACTGCTTGAGCTCCTCGGTGTCGAGTTCGATTCCGACGGGGTCAGGGAGAGCGACCTTGCCGCCGAGCCTGACCACGTGGATGTCGCGGTAACCGTCCTCCAGGTCCGGATCACTGTGCACGAGGATGGACAGGTTGTCCCGGTCGATCAGCAGATAGACCGGGATACCCGCCTCGGCGTACGCCCGAGGCTTCTCGACCCGGTCGCGCCGATGGGTGTCCGAGTCGTAGGACGTGATCTCGACGGCCATCAGCACGCCCCGGGGGTCGGCCCAGTCCCCCTGGCCCACGAAGTGATCGACAGGGGCGAGCACGCCGTCAGGCCGGGCGCGGCCCTTGCGGTATGCCTCGGCCTTGAGCCCCTGAAGAGGATTGAGGTCCAGTTCTGGCCGAGCACGCATGCACTGACGGATCAGCCACATGGTGATCGCGCCGTGGTTGCCGTTTGTCACTTTCCTGAGCCCGATCCGTCCGCCGATGAACTCGAACCTGACGGTCTCGTCCTCCCGCTCGGCGAAATCAGCGATCCGCTCGAACATGTCCACCGACAACTGAGACGACGCACGCTCTGCCATAACCGTCATGGTGCCTCCCTTCGCAGGCAGGCACCAGCGTGACGAGGCACCGACGACCACGAACGGGGTTCGCTCGGCGATCAGCAGAACGAGTGATCAGCCCACCTCGACGCTCAGCCCTTCCAGTCCGCGAATCACGAAGTTCGGCTTGCGTTCCGGCTCCGCCGCCGGCCGCAGGGTCGGCGCCCGCTCCAGCAGCGCCGCCATCGACGCCGCCAGCTCGATGCGGGCCAGCGGAGCCCCGATGCAGTAGTGGATGCCCGCGCTGAAGGAGATGTGCGGGTTCTCCTTGCGGGTGAGGTCGAGGCGGTCGGGGTCGGCGAAGACCTCCGGATCGTGGTTCGCGGAGCCGAACAGCATCGCGATCTCCGAGCCCCGCGGGATCACCGTCCCGTCGATCTCGATCTCGTCCAGCACCCAGCGCTCGAACAGCTGCAGCGGGGTGTCGTAGCGCATCAGCTCCTCGATCGCGGACGGGATCAGGGAGTGGTCGGCGCGCAGGGCGGCGAGCTGGTCGGGGTTGCGGAACAGCGCCCACCAACCGTTGACCGTGGCGTTCACCGTGGCCTCGTGGCCGGCGTTGAGGAGGAGGACCGCCGTGGAGATCATCTCCTGCTCGGTGAGCCGGTCGCCCTCGTCGTGGGCCTCGATCAGGCCCGACATCAGGTCGTCCCCCGGCTCCTTGCGGCGGGCCGCGATCAGCTCCGTGAGGTAGTCCGAGAACTCGACCGACGCGCGAACCGCGCGCGCCGCCGTCTCCTCGGACGGGTTCAGCTCGTACATCCCGCAGATGTCCGCCGACCAGGGCCGCAGCTGCGCCCGGTCCGACTCGGGGATGCCCAGCATCTCGGCGATCACCGCGACCGGCAACGGCTCCGCCACGTCCGCCAGCAGATCGCCGCCGCCCTTCTCGACCAGCGCCGACACCAGATCCCCGGCCAGCCCCCGCACATACGGCTTCAGCCGCTCCACCGTGCGCGGCGTGAACGCCTTCGACACCAGCCGCCGGATCCTGGTGTGGTCCGGCGGCTCCAGGTCGAGCATCCCGTGGTCGTTGAGCACGTGGAACGGCTCGTGCTCCGGCGGCGGCGCCGTCCGCCCGAACTCCTCGTGGGTGAAACGGTGCTGGTACGTCCGGCCCAGGCGCCGGTCCCGCAGCAGCGCCGAGACGTCCGCGTGGTGCGGTACCAGCCACTGGTTCGTGGGCTCGAAGCGGTGCACCCGGCCCCGGGCACGCAGTTCGGCGTAGGCGGGGTACGGGTCGGCCAGGAACGCCGGGTCCCACGGGTCGAAAGCGAGGTCGCAACGAGCTGCCATGCACGGACGTTAGACCGCCGTCCCCCTCTCTGACCAGGGGTCTAGAGGGTGCCGAAGTCGGGAAGCGTGACCGAGCCGTCCTCGGCGAGCGGGAACCCGGGGTTGTACGCGACCTCCCAGGCGTGCCCGTCGGGATCGACGAAGGCGCTGGAGTAGAACCCGATCGCGTTGACGGCCGCCGGCTTGGTCACGGTGCCGCCGGCTCGCTGCACCGCCGCGAGCAGCGCGTCGACCTCCGCCTGCGAGCGGACGTTGTGCGCGAGGACGATCCCGCCGAACCCACCCGCCGGCCCTGGCTCCACACCGCAGTCCCGCGCCAGCTTCTCCCGCCCCCACAGGACCAGTCCCAGGCCGCCCGCCTGGAAGAACACGGTCTCCTCGACCTCCTGCCCGCGCCAGCCCAGGGCCTCGTAGAAGGCCTTGGAACGGGCGAGATCGGAGACTCCCAGCGTGATCAGGGTGATGCGCTGTTCCATGCCCTCACCGTAGCCCCGGCGTCTCAGCCCGGAGTGACCAAGCGCGCCTCGTAGGCGAACACCGCCGCCTGCGTTCGGTCCCGCAGACCCAGCTTCACCAGGATCCGGCTGACATGGGTCTTGATCGTCGACTCGGCCACCACCAGCCGCTCGGCGATCTCCGCGTTCGACAGGCCCTGGGCGATCAGCACCAGCACCTCCGTCTCCCGCTCGGTCAGGTCCCCGTAGGCCGCGTGCGCGCAGGACATCGCGCGCGGGGCGTCGGACAGCTTCGAGAATTCCGTGATCAGCCGCTTCGTCACCGAAGGCGCGAGCAGCGCCTCCCCGGCCGCCACCACCCGCACCCCGTCGGCCAGCCGGCGTGCCGAGGCGTCCTTCAGCAGGAAACCGGAGGCTCCCGCACGCAGTGCCTGGTAGACGTACTCGTCGAGATCGAAGGTGGTCAGCACCAGCACCTTCGCGGCGCCGTCGGCCGCGACGATCTCCCGGGTGGCCTCGATGCCGTTCAGCTCCGGCATGCGGATGTCCATCAGCACCACGTCGGGGTCGAGTTCCCGTACCCGCTCCACCGCCTCGCGGCCGTTCACGGCCTCGCCGACGACCTCGATGTCCGGCATCGCGTTCAGCAGGACCGAGAAGCCTTCGCGCACCATCATCTGGTCGTCCGCGATGAGCACCCGAATGTTCATCAGCCGTCCCCTGCCGTCATGGCGACCGGCAGGAACACCGTCACCTCATAGCCGCCGTCCTCGGTACGGCCCGCCGTCATCTCGCCGTTCAGCATGGTGACCCGCTCGCGCATCCCGGTGATGCCGTGCCCCGCACCCGGCGATGGCTTGAGGAGGGCCGGCGTGGGCGGCGGGCCGTTGACTATGCGCAGGCCCAGGCCGCCGAGGACGTACCCGATCTCGACGCGGGCGCTCGCACCCGGCGCGTGTCTCAGGCTGTTGCTCAGGGCCTCCTGGACGATCCGGTACGCCGACAGCTCCACCCCGGGCGGCAGCTCGCGCACCGCGCCGGTCACCGCCTTCTCCACGGTCAGTCCCGCGTCCCGCACGTTGGCCAGCAGGGCGTCCAGGTCGCCGAGCGTGGGCTGCGGGGCGTCCGGGGCCTCGTAGTCCTCGGCGCGGACGACACCGAGGACGCGGCGCAGCTCGGTGAGGGCCGCCACCGCGTTCTCCCGGATGGTGGCGAAGGCCCGCTCCAGCTCCGGCGGCGGGTTCTCCACCCGGTAGGGGGCGGCCTCCGCCTGGATGGCGACGACCGACATGTGGTGGGCCACGACGTCGTGCAGCTCGCGGGCGATGGTGGTGCGCTCCTCCAGCAGGGTGCGCCGGGAGCGCTCCTGCGCGGTCTCCGTCTGCTGGGCGGTGACCTCCTGCCTGGCCTCGCGGCGTATGTGCCGGACGGCGACGCAGAGCAGGATCATCGCCGATATGACGAGCATGGGGCCGGTGTTCGTGCCGTAGTAGTAGCCGGGGCCGAATCCGGCCTCCGCCAGAAGGCCGTACGCCGCCGTCAGCGCCCACATCCATGCCGCCGTACGCGGCCGGGTGCGCACGGCCACGACGGTCAGCACCGTCAGATGGCAGGCGAAGGCAGCGGGAGCCCACGGCCAATCACCCAGGCTGCCGCTGAGCACCGAGACGACCGGGGTGGCGGCCATGGACAGCCAGAAGGCCCCGACGGGGCGCGCCATGGTCAGCAGGACGGGGAGGGCGCAGAGCGGACCGGTCAGCAGGAACGGCCCACCGTCGACACTGCCGATGGCCAGCGTGAGCAGTGCGGCCGCGGTGATCAAGGCGTGCGCCCGCCAGGCCGCGTAGTCCCTCAGGCGGCCGGGCAGTCGCCGGGTCAGCGGGCCGTCCACGGGCAGGCGGGTAAGCGGCCGGTAGGCGAACGCGTCATGGAACAGGTCCTGCCGCAGCCCGTGCAAGGCATCCGCGGCCAGCCGGAACTCCGGACTGCGTGGCTTGGCGCCGTCGCCCGTCGGCGGGGTCGGCATCTGGGTCGTCTCGGTCACGTACAGAACGGTAGGCGCACAGTGCTGCCGCGGTCGTCCCCAGTGAGAGGGGTTCCTTCGGGTCCCTCTCAGGTACTACGGGTATCACCGCAGGTCGTCGGGTCGTCAGTCGCCGGGTCGCCTGGGGCGCCGAGGCGTCGGGTCGCCGGGGCGCCGGTCGCTGCGTCCTGCCTTCGTCTCCCGGCCTGCCGTCGTGCCGCCGCGTGTCAGGCCGTGGGGCCGGGCGCGGTCGGTGCGCCCCTTCGCACGGCCGCCCGGCCGGCATCCCTCCCGCAACCCCGGTCCGCTCAGTACCCGGAGGGCCGCACCAGCCCCGACTCGTACGCGAACACCGCCGCCTGCGTCCGGTCCCGCAGGCCCAGCTTCACCAGGATCCGGCCCACGTGGGTCTTCACGGTCTGCTCGGCCACGACCAGACGCTCGGCGATCTCCGCGTTCGACAGGCCCTGGGCGATCAGGGCGAGGACCTCCGTCTCGCGCTCGGTCAGGTCCCCGACTCGTTCCTTGAGCGGGGCGCGGGGCCGATTGTCCAGGCGGGAGAACTCGGAGATCAGCCGCCGGGTGATGCCGGGCGCGAGCAGGGCGTCGCCCGCGGCGACCACCCGTACCGCCTCGGCGAGTTGGTCGGCGGAGGCGTCCTTCAGCAGGAAGCCCGAGGCTCCCGCGCGCAGTGCCTCGTACACGTACTCGTCGAGATCGAAGGTGGTCAGCACCAGGACCTTGATGTGCGGTGTGTCGGTGGTGATGCGCCGGGTGGCCTCGATGCCGCCGAGTTCGGGCATGCGGATGTCCATCAGGACGACATCGGGGGCGAGTTCGGCGACCTTCGCGACCGCGTCGAGTCCGTCGACCGCCTGGCCGATGACGTCGATGTCGGGCTTGGTGTTGAGCAGCACGGTGAATCCCTGCCGGACCATCTGCTGGTCGTCGGCGATCAGTACGCGGATGGGGCTGCTGGTCATGCGGTGCCGTCCTCGATCGGGTGGTTGGCGTGACTGGGATTGTCGGGGACGTAGCCGATGCCCTCGATGCGCTGGTGCGCGGGAAGGTACGCGCTCACCACATAACCGCCGTCCTTCGACGGGTACGCCGACAGGGCGCCGCCGAGCATCGCGGCCCGCTCCCGCATGCCCAGCAGCCCGTGGCCCGCGCCCTGCGAGGGCGGGGCGGGGCGCTCCGGCCGTGAGTTGGTGATGCGCATGGTCAGCCCGTCGTACTCGTAGCGGACGGCGATGCGGGCGACGGCGCCGGGAGCGTGCCGCAGGATGTTGCTCAGCGCCTCCTGCACGATCCGGTACGCCGAGAGTTCCACGCCGGGCTGCAGCGGGCGGCGCCGCCCGGTGATCTCGACGGTCACGGTCAGGCCGGCGGCGCGTGTGTTCTCCACGAGCGCCTCCAGCCGGTCGAGGGTGGGTTGGGGGGCGTGCGGGGCGGAGGCGGTGCCGGTGCCGGTCGCGTCGTTGGGGTCCGGGGCGTCGGGGTGTTCCGAGCGCAGGACGCCGAGGACGCGGCGGAGTTCGGTCAGGGCGTCCAGGGCGTTCTGGCGGATGCCCTCCAGGTTCTCCTTCAGTTCGTGGGACGGGTTCTCCACGAGGTGGGGAGCCACCTGGGCCTGGATCGAGATGACGGACATGTGATGGGCGACGACGTCGTGCAGTTCGCGGGCGATACGGCTGCGCTCCTCCAGGAGGGTGCGGTGGGCCCGCTCCGCCGCGGTGAGGGTCTCCTGTGCGACGAGTTGGGTGCGGGCCTCTTTGCGGCCGCGCAGGGCCGTGCCCACCAGCAC
Source organism: Streptomyces sp. NPDC001920 (assembly GCF_053594495.1). Taxonomy (NCBI): domain Bacteria; kingdom Bacillati; phylum Actinomycetota; class Actinomycetes; order Kitasatosporales; family Streptomycetaceae; genus Streptomyces; species Streptomyces sp. NPDC001920. The sequence continues at coordinate 153,590 of NZ_JBSFEP010000015.1, read as the reverse complement.
GGCCACGGCGAACACCGCGACCGCGACGGTGCCGGTGGCGGAGTAGTGCCGGGCACCGATGACGCCCTGGAGGACGAAGGTCGCCAGGCCCGACGCGGCGAGGGCCGCGACGGCGTTGCGGGTGGGGACGCGGAGGGCGAGGAGCAGAAAGACGGCGGCATGGGCGATGACCGCGGGGGTGCTCCAGGGCCAGTTGGGGTCGGGCGGTACGACGTCCGGCAGGCGGGGGCGGGCCACCAGGGCGGTGACGATCGTCGCCGCGAGGCTCAGGGCCCAGGCCCGCCCCGGGCGCCACAGGGCGAGGACCAGGGTGAGGCCCTGAGTGAAACCGGCGAGCAGGCCCTGGGCGGTGGTCAGGCCGTAGCTGACGCTCAGTTCATTGCCGCCGGCCAGCGAGACGCCGAGGGCGATCCAGAAGGCGATGAGGATGGTCAGCCAGCGGCGCCAAGGCGTGCCGAAGGGCTTGCGCAGGTGCTGGGTCAGGCGGCGTCCGACCGTGGGAGCGGGTGGGGGCGGCCCCTGTGGGGGGCGGGCACCGTCGGGCCTGCGGGACCCCTCCTCTTCGTTCACGTGGTCAACCCTAGGCATGGTGCGATGCCTTCTTTTCCCGGTTCCGTGGTGTGCGTTGGGAGTGGATCACCCGGGACTTACGGTTCACCGGACGGCGAGGGCCCTGTTCACAGGGGCGGAACGCCGTCCGGCACAGGGCCAGCGCGGCGGTGAACAGCGGTAGCCAGGCCAGGCGGGCCGCCACCCAGCCGACATGGTCGGGCAGGGTGTGCAGGCCCGGGAGGTGACCTGCCGTCAGGGCGGCAGCCGTGGTGGCCATCAGGGCCGTCTGGTGCCAGAGGAAGATCGTCATCGCGGAGAGGTTGAGCAGCGCCACCGCCGCCCACAGCAGGGGTCTGCGCATCGCACGGCGCAGTGGCCCGCGCAGGAGCAGCGCCAGACCGCACTGGGTCAGGCCGAAGGTCACGGCGGCCAGTGTCGGCGGGTTGAGGTTGGAGACACCGGCGCCGGGGACGCCGACCATCGACGCCGGGTATCCCGCAGCGGCCACCAGCGCCGCCGTCACCGCGGCGCCGCCGACCAGCAGGATCCAGCCGGCGCGGCGGCGCTCCAACTCGCCCCGGGTCCAGGCCGCGCCCAGGGTGAACGGCACCAGCCAGCCGGCCGCCAGGTTCACCCAGCCGAGCCACGCCGGGGCGCCCAGGCCGAAGCGGAGCAGGTCCACATGGAGGACGACGGCCAGGGGCCAGAGGGGGTTGACGCGCAGGAGGAGGGGCGTTGCCGCGGTGAGCGCCGCGAAGACCAGGAGGAACCACAGTGGGGACAGGGCGAGTTTGAGCAGGGTGTGAACGGTGGCGAGGTCCGTGCCCGTGAGGAGCAGGAGAGCCGATGTCACCGTCCACAGGGTGAGGACGGCCGCCACCGGCTTGAACAGACGCGACAGCCGGGACGTCAGCCACTGTCCGTACGTCGTACCGCGGGCTCGGGCCGAGGCGTAACCTCGGGTCGCCACATGGCCGCCCACCAGGAAGAACACCGCGAGAGTCTGGAAGGCCCAGGAGATCGGGGCCAGCCAGGGCATGTACTGCAGCGGGCTCGCGGTGCGCAGGCCGGTCGCCCCCTTCGCGACCAGCGCGGTGACCAGCCAGTGGCCCAGCACGACGCCGACGATGGCGAAGGCCCGCAGGGCGTCGACCGCCCGGTCGCGTTCCGCGGGCGTGGCGGCGTCGACGCGGGCGGCGCCCCGGCGTATCCCCTGCCAGGTGCCACGCTCAGCCACGGGTCACCTCCGCGGTCTCGCCCAGGACGATGCGGGTCAGGTTGGCCAGGGACGCCGAGCCGGGCCTGAAGTAGTCGCTGTGGCCGCCCTCGCCCGCCGCGAAGACCCGGGCGCCGAAGGACGGGGACATCGGGTCGGTACCGAAGCCGACGGTCGTGCCGAGCAGGTCCATGCGGATGTGCGGGACCTGCGCCACCCAGTCGTCGCTGCCCCGGGCCGCCCAGACGCGCGCCGTGGTGTGCAGGTCCGCGGCGGTGTCGGCCCCGGTGCCAGGGCTGCCGATCAGCGCGATGTCGTCGACGTCCAGGTGGGCGGCGGCACCGGCGCAGACCACCGAGCCGTAGGAGTGGCAGAGCAGGGACATCCGTGGTGAGTGCGGCCGGGTGCCGGCCCGCCCCTTCGGCCCGCCGTCCGGGAGGGCGCGCAGCTGCCGTACGAACGCCCGCAGCTTTGGCGCCGCCTCCTCGGCTCGGCCCGCCGTCGTGACCGTGGTGCTGACGGTGCCCGGCGTCTCGTAACCGAGCCAGGCGACCACCGCGACCCGGGTGCCCCGCGGGGCCTCCTGGACGAGCCTCTCGTGCAGGGCCCGGGCGGCGCTGCGGAAACGGCCGTACGTGTCGATCGAGGTGTCGGATCCCGGGACCAGCACCGCGATGCGGTCGGCGTCGGCCAGGTCGCCGAAGACCTCCGTCGCGAGGCCGGCGCCCCGGCCGTCGAAGGAGAGGAAGCGGCGGGACGGGTCGGCCATCGCGCGGTCGGCCGCGGCCCGCTCGCGGTCGCCGTGGGCCGCGGCCATACGGGCCGCCTCGGCGGCGTTGGCCCGGTTGGCCGCGTAGGCCTCGTCCAGCGTCACCGCCGTCACCGGTGCGAGGGCGGCCGGGGCCGGCGCGGGGATCTCGGGGCGTGCGGCGCCGGACAGCGGGACGACAAGGGCTCCGGTGATCAGCGAGGCGAGCAGAAGGCGGCGCCATCTGCCGGTGCGGTGGTCCCTGTGCAGCTCATCCGGCTCGTGCGGCCTGCCCGGCCCACCGCCCGGCTCCTGCCTGCTGCCCGACGCGCCCGCCGCACCGGCCCCCGTCGTCCGCCCCATGGTCGCTTCCCTCCCGGTCCGCCCGGCCATCGGGCTTGCCTGGAAGGGAAATTACGGACGCGGACCCGTCGTCCGCGTCCCGCCAGGGAACTCACCTGCGACGTAGCTCTCAGGTATTACGGGTATGAAAGGGCCGCCGTCACCGATGCCCGGCCTGCGATCATGCCGGGCCCGCGTTCGTGCCCGGCCCGCGTTCGTGCCCAGCCCGCGTTCACGTCCGAGCCCGCGTTCATGCCCCAACCCGCCCCAGCCGCGTCCTCGTGCGGGGCGACGCCTCACCAGGCCAGCTGCCCGATCTCCTCCGCCACCACCGCACACGCGTCGGCCGCCGGGTCGATCAGCGGAAAGTGCCCGACGTCCTCCAGCAACGTCAGCCCGACGACCTCCCCCGCCTTCGCCGCAGCGTCCGCGTACGACTCGGCGACCGCCTGCGGCACCACGAGGTCCGCGCGGCCCTGCACGAGTGTCGTCGCGATGCCGGTCGGAAGCAGCAGAGCGGGGTCGGCGTACGGCTGGCGCTCGGCGAACTCCACGTCGGCGCCGAGGAGTTGGCGTGCGGCTCCGCCGCAGACGTCCAGCTTGTCGGCGACCGCGAGGTCCGCGATCGGGGCGAGGGCGACCACGCCGCGCAGGGACGCCGGGCCGGCGGTGCGCCAGGGGGCGTCCGCGGGCAGGACGTGGCGGGCCGCCCCCCACAGGGCCAGATGGCCGCCCGCGGAGTGCCCGACGAGCACGGTCCGTCGCGGATCGGCCTGCGGGAGGGCCTCCCGCGCCAGCGCCGGCAACGCGTCCAGCGCCGCGGCGACGTCGTCGAAGGTCGCCGGCCAGCGCCCGGCGACCGGCCCGCCGCCCGCCCCTGGACCCGCCGGCCCCGAAGCACTCCCGCCCGACCTCAGCGCGCCCTCCGCGCCCTCCGCGCCCTCCGCGCCCCGCCGGTACTCCACGTTGGCCACGGCGAACCCCCGCCGCGCCAGGAACTCCGCGAACGGCGTCACATGCCGGCGGTCGTAGGGAGCCCGCCATGCCCCGCCGTGCAGGAGGACGACCAGCGGGGCCGGAGCGCCCGGACCCGGCTCGGCGCGCGGGGCGTAGAAGTCGATCACCTGGTCGGGGTGGTCACCGTACGAAGCGAGGGCGTCGGGATCGACGGGCGGGTGCGAGAAGGCCGACTTCTCCTCGGCGGCGGCCCGGGCTGCTGCGACGTCGTCCGGCATGCTCCAACCTCTCAGCGACGAAACGGTTTTGGACGGAAGCGGGGGTGGCGGACCAGGTGGGGATTCGGCCGTTGGCGGGGACGGTACCAGGCCGGTGACATGGGCGGACACGGGGATGTCACGCTCGGTGAGGGTCAAACGGCTCCGCAGTTCCGTTACGCTGGCGGCGCACACCGTACGCGCACCAAGGAGGCTGATATGTCCGCCGAACCCGGCACCCTGCGTCCCGGGGGGCGTACCGCGCGTGTCCGTGCGGCCGTACTGCGGGCGGCCGGAGACGTGCTGGCCGAGCAGGGGTTCGACGGCCTCGACCTGGCGGACGTCGCCCGGCGCGCGGAGGTGGGCAAGACGACCGTGTACCGGCGGTGGGGCTCGGTGACCGGGCTGGTGGCCGACCTGCTCGCCGACATGGCCGAGCAGTCGCTGCCGCGCGAGGAGACCGGCACGGTGCTGGGGGACCTGCGGGCCAACGCCGCGCTGGTGCAGCGGACGCTGGCGGACCCCCGGCAGGGCGCCCTGTTCCGCGCCGTCATCGCCGCGGCGACCTGCGACGAACGGACGGCGACCGCACTGCGCCGCTTCTACGAGGTGCGGGTCGCGGAGTGGGCGCCGTGCGTGGAACAGGGCGTCGCGCGGGGCGAGTTGCCCACCGGGACCGACGCCGGGGCGGTCGTACGGGCGGTGTCGGCACCCCTCTACCACCAGTTGCTGACGACGGGCGTGATCCCGGACGCCCCCGCCGCGGAGCGCGCCGCGCGGGCCGCGCACGCGGCTGCCGTGGCGGGGGTGTACACCGTCTAGCCGGGCCCTACGAGGTTCGGCGCAGCACGTCCCCCAGCACCCGCGCCGCCCGCTCCACGTCCGCGAACCCGACGTACAGCGGTGTGAAGCCGAACCGCAGTACGTCGGGATGCCGGAAGTCGCCCACGACCCCTCGTTCGATGAGCCGCTTCATGACCTCCTCGGCACTCTCGCAGCGCAGGGCCACCTGGCTGCCGCGTCGGTCGTGGGCGGCGGGGGTCACGGACTCGACGCGCCCCTGACCCGCGTACGCCTCGACGCACTCCAGGAAGAAGTCCGTCAACGCCAGGGACTTGGCCCGTACCGCCTCGATCGACACACCGTCCCAGACGTCCAGCGCGGCCTCCAGGGCGAGCATGGACAGGATGTCCGGCGTGCCGACCCGCCCGCGCAGGGCACCCGCCGCCGGCTCGAAGTCACCGCGCATGCCGAAGGGGTCGGCGTGCGAGTTCCAGCCGGGCAGCGGCGAGTCGAAGCGGTCCTGGAGATCACCGCGTACGTACAGATACGCCGGTGAACCCGGGCCGCCGTTCAGGTACTTGTACGTGCAGCCGACCGCCAGGTCGACCCGGTGCTCCTCCAGGCCCACCGGCAACGCGCCCGCGCTGTGGCACAGGTCCCAGACCGCCACCGCGCCCGCCGCGTGCACGGCTGCGGTGAGGGACGGCAGGTCGTGCAGCCGGCCGGTGCGGTAGTCGACGTGGTTGAGCAGGACGGCGGCCGTACGCTCGCTGAGCGCGTCCGGCACCTCTGCGGGCGTCACCGGCCGCAGCGTACGGCCGGTCAGCCGTGCCGCCGACTCGGCGATGTACCCGTCCGTGGGGAAGGTCGTCGCGTCGACGAGGATCTCGTCGCGGCCGGGCCCCGCCAGCCGTACCGCGCCCACCAGTGCCTTGAAGACGTTGACGCTCGTGGAGTCGCCCACCACGATCCGGCCGGGTGCCGCGCCGACCAGCGGGGCGATCCGGTCGCCGATCCGCTCGGGCGCGGTCCACCAGCCGCTCTCGTCCCAGGACCGGATGCGCAACCGGCCCCACTGCCGCCGTACGACGTCCTCGATCCGGCCCGGCACGTTCGCGGGCAGGGCGCCCAGGGAGTTGCCGTCGAGGTAGACGACCTCGTCGAGCACGAACTCCGCGCGCTTGCCGGCGAGTTCGTCTGCGGCGTCGAGCTTCTCCGCCTTCCTGGCCAGTTCGGCCCGCGTGAGCAGTTCGGCCTTGACGCGGGGTGCGGTGCCGGCGGTGTCGTGTCCGGTCGGCTCAGACATGGGACCTCGCCGTCCACAGCTCCGGGAACACGTTCTTCTGCGCCCGCTTCTCCAGCCAGGCCACCCCGGCCGAACCGCCGGTACCCGCCTTGGCGCCCATCGCGCGCCGGGTGGCGACCAGGTGGTCGTTGCGCCAGCGCCACACCAGTTCCGCGACATCGGTCAACGCCTCGCCGAGACGCGTGAGTTCGGCGTTCTGGTCGCCGGAGTAGATCGCGGTCCAGGCGGCCTCGACCGCCTCCGACGGCTGGTAGCGCTGCGCGACGTCGCGCTTCAGGACGGCCTCGGGGATCGCGCAGCCGCGCCGGGCGAGGAAGCGCAGCACCTCGTCGTACAGGCTCGGTTCGTGCAGCGCCTTCTCCAGTTCCGCGTGGACGCGGGGTGCGCCGCGGTGCGGGACCAGCATCGAGGCGGACTTCTCACCGAGCAGGAACTCCATCCGGCGGTACATCGCCGACTGGAATCCGGAGCCCTCGCCGAGGGCGCTGCGGTAGGCGTTGAACTGGGCGGGCGTGAGCTGTCCGAGCGGCGTCCAGGAGGCGTTCAGCGCCTCCAGCTCGCGTACGGAACGCTTCAGGGCGTCGATCGCCACGCCGACGCGGTCCTCGCGCAGGGCGCGCGCGGCGGTCTCCCACTCATGGACGATGACCGTGAACCACAGCTCCATCACCTGGGTCGTGACCAGGAAGACCATCTCTCCGGGGTCGTCGGAGAGGGTGTGCTGGAGGTGGGTGAGTACGTCCGCCTTGACGTAGTCCTCGTACGGCGTGGTGCCCGCGAAGTCGAGATTCGGGGTCTCGGGCTCCTGGGTCTGCGCGGAAGTGTCCGTGGCCTGGTGAGCCGGCTGGGACATCGCTGTCTCCTGTGTAACTCCGGGTAGCGGTCCGCCCTGCCGTTATCGGCAAAGGGGCCCCGGTCCCCACTCGGCATCCTCAGGGATCGCCCCGGACATCGCAAGGCCCGCCCTGGTCACACCGCCGGGGCGGGCCGCTGTCACGATCCGGCTAGCCCAGCGTCTGGGCCGCCGTCGGCGAGGAGTCCTTCAGGAACTGCGAGCAGCGCTCGTACTCCTCCTGCTCGCCGATCGCCCCCGCGGCGCGGGCGAGGGCGTGCAGCGCCCGCAGGAATCCGCGGTTCGGCTCGTGCTCCCAGGGGACCGGGCCGTGGCCCTTCCAGCCGGTGCGGCGCAGGGAGTCCAGGCCGCGGTGGTAGCCCGTACGGGCATAGGCGTACGACTCCACGACGCTGCCCCGCTCGAACGCCTCGTCGGCCAGCTGGGCCCAGGCCAGGGAGGAGGTCGGGTACTTCGCGGCGACGTCCGCGGGGGCGGTGCCGCCGGCGAGCAGCTCGCGCGGCTCGGGGTCGTCGGGGAGGTGGGTCGGGGGCGGGCCCCCGAGCAGGTTTTCGTGAATGGCCATGGGTTCAGTGTGGGCCATCACCGCACCCACCGGACGTCGGCACCCTGCCCCCGGCAAACCCGCCCTACCGACTCTCCTCCCCCGAAAGCCGCCCCCCGCTCCGCACCCCCTCCAGCGGCGGGGCCGTGATCGAGCCGTGGTGGAGGCATTCCGGCCTGCGGCAGTCCGGTGGCAGGGGGCGTACCGTCGCCAGGGCCACCGCGGCTCCGAGGACCAGCAGGCCCGCGCAGATCAGCATCGCCCGCCCGAACGCCTCGTCGAAGGCGTCGGCCGAGCGGTACGCCTCCTCGCTCATCCCCGCCAGCAACGGCAGCGCGGCCACCGCTACCAGGCCCGCCGCCCGGGCCGCCGCGTTGTTGATGCCGCTGGCCAGGCCCGCGCGGGCGGTGTCCACGGAGGCCAGGACCGTGGCGGTGAGCGGGGCGACCAGGGTGACCATGCCGAGGCCCAGGACCAGCAGGGCGGGCAGGACGTCGACGACGTACGAGGCGTCCGGGCCCACCCGCAGCATCAGCAGCAGCCCGGCCGCGCACAGCAGCGGCCCGGCCGTCAGCGGGATGCGCGGGCCGATCCGGTCGGCGAGCGCGCCCGAGCGGGCCGAGAACAGCAGCATCAGGACGGTCGTCGGCAGCAGGGCCGTGCCGGCACCGAGGGCGGAGTAGCCGACGACGACCTGGAGCTGGAGGGCGGCGAGGAAGAAGAAGCCCCCGAAAGCCGCGTAGACGCAGAGCGTGACCAGGTTGACCGCGGTGAACTGGCGGGACGAGAAGATGTCGAGCGGCATCATCGGGTCGGGGCGGCGCTTCTCGACGTAGGCGAAGGCGACCCCCGCGGCCACACCGGCCACCGCGGTGACGGCCACGACGAGCGAGCCCTCCTGGGCCTCGATCAGCGCGTACGTCACCAGGGCGAGGGACAGGGCGCCGAGGGCCGCGCCCAGGACGTCGAAGCGGCCGTGCCCGCCGCCGCCCGACTCGGGGACGTGACGTACGGCGACGGGAGCGCACAGCAGGGCCAGCGGGACGTTGAGCAGGAACACCCACCGCCAGCCCGGCCCGTCCACCAGCCAGCCGCCCAGGAACGGCCCGACCGCGGCGCCGATGCCCCCGAACCCCGACCACAGGCCCACGGCCCGCCCCCGGTCGTCGGGATGGAAGGACGCCTGGATGAGGGCGAGCGAGCCCGGTGTGAGCAGCGCCCCGCCGACGCCCTGAAGGGCCCGGGCGGCGATGAGCACCCCGGCGTTCGGGGCGATGCCGCACAGCAGCGAGGCGGCGGCGAACCAGACGACCCCGATGACGAAGATCCTGCGCCGCCCGTACCGGTCCCCCAGCGAACCGCCGAGCAGGATCAACGCGGCCAGCGTGAGCATGTACGCGTTGACGGTCCACTGGAGTGCGGCGAGGTCGGCGTCGAGGTCCTCGCCGATCCGTGGGAGGGCGACGTTGACGACGGTCGAGTCCAGCATGGCCATGCTGGAGCCGAGAACGGTGGTGAGCAGGATCCACCTGCCCTGCGGTGAGGCCAGCCGGACGTCGGGCATGCCCCCAGGTATACAGCGAGCCCGGCGCCGTGGGCAGGCGCCGGGCTCGGAGGTCCACCGGGAATCCGGTGGAACCGCTTGATCTTCTGAAACTACTTGATCTTCGTGCCCGCGGAGCGCAGGTTCGAGCATGCCTCGACGACACGCGCGGCCATGGACGCCTCGGCGAGCTTGCCCCAGGTCCGCGGGTCGTAGGTCTTCTTGTTGCCGACCTCGCCGTCGACCTTCAGGACGCCGTCGTAGTTCTGGAACATGTGGGCCGCCACCGGACGCGTGAACGCGTACTGCGTGTCGGTGTCGATGTTCATCTTGACGACGCCGTTGTCCAGCGCGGTCGCGATCTCCTGCTCGGTGGAACCGGAGCCGCCGTGGAAGACGAAGTCGAACGGGGACGCCTTGCCGAACTTGGCGGCGACGCCCTCGTTCAGCTCCTTCAGCAGCTCCGGACGCAGGACGACGTTGCCCGGCTTGTACACGCCGTGGACGTTGCCGAAGGAGGCGGCGAGCAGGTAGCGGCCCTTCTCGCCGAGCCCGAGCGCCTCCGCCGTACGGATGGCGTCGTCGACGGTGGTGTAGAGGGAGTCGTTGATCTCGTGCGAGACACCGTCCTCCTCGCCGCCGGTCGGGGTGATCTCGACCTCAAGGATGATCTTCGCGGCGCGGGCGCGCTCCAGCAGCTCCTGCGCGATGGACAGGTTGTCGGCGAGGGTCTCGGCCGAGCCGTCCCACATGTGCGACTGGAACAGCGGGTTCTCGCCGCGGGCGACGCGCTCCTCCGACACGGCCAGCAGCGGGCGTACGTACCCGTCGAGCTTGTCCTTCGGGCAGTGGTCCGTGTGCAGGGCGACGGTGATGTCGTACTTCTTGGCGACGATGTGCGCGAACTCGGCCAGGGCGACGGCGCCGGTGACCATGTCCTTGTTGTGCTGACCGCCCAGGAACTCGGCGCCACCCGTGGAGATCTGGATGATGCCGTCGCTCTCCGCCTCCGCGAAACCGCGCAGGGCCGCGTGCAGGGTCTGGGAGGAGGTCACGTTGATGGCCGGGTAGGCGAACTTGCCTGCCTTCGCCCGGTCGAGCATCTCGTTGTAGACCTCGGGGGTTGCGATGGGCATCTGTCCGCTCCTTGAGTGTGCGGGTTGACGTACTGCGTTACTGCGTTTTTCTTACGGCCCTGACCTAGACCTTGGGAGGTGTGACGTCGTCGTCGGCGCCCATCTTCCCAGACGAACCGGGATGCTCCGAGCGCCTGTCACCAGCCGAGACGGATGTCCGCCGGGACCAGGTCAGTCGAGGCCGAGCTCGTCCTTGGAGTAGGCGAACAGGTACGGCACACCCGCGCCCTCCTGGATCTTCTCGGCGGCGCCGGTGGCCCGGTCGACGATCGTCGCCACGGCGACGACCTCGGCGCCCGCCTCGCGCACGGCCTCGACGGCGGCGAGCGGGGAGCCGCCGGTGGTGGAGGTGTCCTCGACCACCAGCACGCGCCGGCCGGCGATGTCCGGCCCCTCCACCCGCCGCTGCAGCCCGTGCGCCTTGGCGGCCTTGCGGACGACGAAGGCGTCCAGCCGCTTCCCACGCGCGGCGGCGGCGTGCAGCATGGCGGCGGCGACGGGGTCGGCGCCCATGGTGAGCCCGCCCACCGCGTCGAACTCCAGGTCGGCGGTCAGGTCGAGCAGCACCTGCCCGACCAGCGGGGCCGCCTCCCCGTCGAGGGTGATGCGCCGCAGGTCGACGTAGTAGTCGGCTTCGAGCCCCGACGACAGGGTCACCTTGCCGTGCACCACGGCCTTGTCCTTGATCTGCTGCAGCAGCTCGCCACGTACCTCAGTCATGCCTGTCAGCTTAGACAGCTCACAGCCGCCGCCAGCTCCAGGTGGTCGAGGCCTCCAGCGGCTCCAGCGGCGTGACGAGCCGGGGCAGGGTGTTCAGCCCGTTGGGCGGCCCGGTCTGCGGCTCCACACAGACGGCGGCCTCCTGCTCGTCGTAGACGACGACCCACTCCGCACGGCTGGCGACCTTCAGCTCCAGCTGGTCCGGCCAGGTGAGCGTGACGTCGACCCCGCCGGGCATGCCGAAGCAGTCGTCCCAGGGGCCGGGCTTCGGCTCGACGCGGTTCCCGGTCGGCAGATGGTCCTCGCCGCGCTCCTCCTGCCAGGCGGGGCTGAAGTCGAGCCGGACGTCCTCGGTGCCCTCGCCGCCGAGGTTCCGGTTGAACCAGGGGTGCCAGCCGATCTGGGCCGGGAAGGAGGCCTCGTACGTCTCGACGGACATGGTGAGCGTCAGGCTGCCCTCGGTGAGCCGCACGATCTGGGTGACGCGACCGGTGTACGGCCAGGGCTCGGTGAGGTCGTACGTGATCACGGCCTCGTCGGCCACGACCCGGGCCACGTGCCAGGCGCCGTCGCGGGCGGTGCCGTGGATGGCGTGCGGCGGGGCGTTGAGCGGCAGCTGCCGGACGACGGCACCGTCCAGGAACCGGCCGTCCCGGATCCGCCCGCACCAGGGGACCATCGGGAAACACCCGAACCGCTCCCCCTGCCGCAACAGTTCCCTGCCTCCGACCCGCAGCCCCCCGACGCGACCGCCGTTCCCCGGCAGCACGTCCACCTCCGCGTCGCCCGCGGTCAGCGTGATGTCTTCGTTAGGCACGGCACGACCCTACTGGGACGATCAAGCCCCGCTGAAGACCGCGTCCCGCCCGCAGCGGGCCTCGCACAGGGCCGCTCAGCGCCGACGCCGCAGCATCCGCCCCGCCACGATCGCCGACGCCAGCACCACCGCGGCCGCCGGAGCGGCCCACCGCAGCGCGGAACTCGGCGCCACCGTCTGCGGCGCGGGCACCGGCGCATAGCGTCCCCGTGGCGGCGCGTGATCCACTTCCTCCGCGCTGCGCCCGATCATCGTCCGCCGGGCGTGCGCCGCCTCGGCGACGGCGGGCTCCTCGGCATCAGCCTCGGCGCCGGTCTCGGCTTCGCCGCTTCCCCGCTCCCCGCCGTCCGGCTCAGGCGCGGACTCCCGCTCCGCCCCCGCCTGGGCCGCCGGCCCGGGCACCGCGGCGTCATCCGCGTCCGGCGTCGTCTCGAAGTCACTGGTGACCCGGGTCTCGAACTCGCCGGGAGCCAACTCCTCCCAGCGCTCCGCTGCGTCCGTCCCCGTCTCCTCGGCGACCGCGCCCAACTGGTCCGCGAAACGGTTCAGCAGCCGGGCCACGGCCGCGTCCACCGCCTCCGCCCCGAACTCCGAGACCCGCCCGTCCGCCGAAGCGGTCCCCTCGAACCGCACCGTGGAGCCGCCCTCGGCCTGCGCCACCCGCACCGTCAGCGCGAGTTTCACGGAACCGGTGCCCCGTGCCTCGGTCGCGTCGCCCTCGACGGCGTACGAACCGTCGTCCTGCGCGGAGACGCGCACGGCACCCCGATACGTGATGGTGTGACCGCCGACCCGCACCTTCAGCCGCCCGGCGACGGGCTCGGCACCCGCGTCCTGCTGGAGCCCGGGGACCGCCCGGGCAACCCGGACGGGGTCGGCCAGCACCGCCCTGAGCCGCTCGGCCTCGACCGGAACGAACACCTCATGCTCCATGCTGAGCGAGCCTACCCAGCATGGCGTGAACCGCACCCGCACATCCGCGGATTCTCACCACCGCGAGCCCCCTGAGCCTTGGCCTCTGGCCTCTATGGCCCCTGAGCCCTGCCCCCCCCCCCCGAGTCCTGCCCCCCGAGTCCTGAGTCCTGAGCCTGCCCCCTGAGCGAACCGCGCTCTCCCCCGCCCAGCCGTGATCGCCGCGCCACGCCCACCACGGTGGTCGCCCCTCAGTACCGCGGATGCACCAGCGTCGACGCCCCCGACCCTGCGACCCGCATCCCCTCCGCCGCCCGCGCCGCCGCCGAAAGCCCCTTCCGCGTCAAGGTCCCCGTCCGCGGCGCCCCCTCCCCCGCGGGGAGCCGCAGTGCCGGTCGTTCTCCTCGGCCGGCCAGTACGAACCCCCAGTCGCGCGGGGCTCGGGTCCGGCCCGTCGAGCGGTCGGGGCCCGGGGTGAAGCCCGCGACGCCGCCCGTGACGCGGTACGGGGCGGTGCCCAGACCCGCCGCCCGCAGGGTCGTGTCGACCGTCCAGAAGACGCGGGGGCTGGAGGACACCGGCCCGGCGTGGACCGCGAGCCGGCCGTGCGGGGTCAGGGCGCGGCCGACGAGGCCGTAGAACTCCTGCGAGTACAGCTTCGTGCTGGCTGTGATCCCGGGGTCGGGCAGGTCGGAGACGATGACGTCGTACGTCGCCGGCGGCGCCGCCCGCAGCCAGTGGAAGGCGTCGTCCGTCATGACGTGGACGCGGTCGTCGTCGTACGCGTGGCCGTTGAGCCCGGACAGCGCGGGGTCGCGGCGGGCCAGCCGCACCACCTCGGCGTCGGCCTCGACGACATCCACCCGGTGCACCCCTCGATGGCGCAGCACCTCGCGCGCGGCCAGCCCGTCACCACCGCCGAGGATCAGCACCCGGCTGTGCCCGCCGCTCATCGCGGGGTGGACCAGCGCCTCGTGGTAGCGGCGTTCGTCGCTGCCGCTGACACGCAGGCGGCCGTCGAGGAAGAGGTCGAGGGGGCGGCCGTGCGTGCCGCCGGTGATGACGACCTCCTGGAGTTCGGTCCGGATCGCCACGCGGACGTCCCGCCCGTACACCGCGTGCCGTGCCGCCCGTTCGAAGTCGTCCACGAGTACGGCGGCCGAGGCGAGGACGCCGAGCACGGCGACGTTGGCGGCGACCAGCAGCCAGCGGGCGCGGCGGGTGAGGTCCCCGCGGAAGAGGCCGAGGACGAGCGCGCCGCCCACGACGGCGTTGACGGCGCCGGTGATCAGGGCCGCGCTCAACTGGCCCAGCAGCGGCAGCAGGAGGAAGGGGAAGGCGAGACCGCCGACGAGCGCGCCCACGTAGTCCGCGGCGAACAGGTCCGCCACGGCGCCGCCGGCGTCCTGCCGTCGGATGCGCTGGATCAGCTCCATCAGCAGCGGCACTTCGGCCCCGATCAGCAGGCCGATGGTGAGGGAGAAGGCGACGAGGAGGCAGCGGGGCCCGTTGGCCCACATTCCGCCCCAGTCTCCGGTCCACGCGAAGACGGCGTACAGGGCGAGCGCGCTGCACCCGCCGACGAGGGCGAGTACGGCCTCGATGGCGCCGAAACCGGCCGCGGCGAGCGGACGCAGACGCTTGGCGACGAGGGAGCCGATGCCCATCGCGAAGACCATGACGGACAGGACCACGGAAGCCTGGGTGACCGAGTCGCCGATCAAGTACGAGGCGAGTGCGACCAGTTCGAGTTCGTACACGAGTCCGCAGGCGGCGCAGACGAAGACGCCCGCGAGGACCAGGAACCGCCCGGTGCCCGGGCGGACCGGAAGCCGCGCGCGGCCGCCCCGGTGCGCCGGAGTGCCGGGTGGGGCGGGGGCCTGCGGTTCGATCACGCTGCCGACGGTACGTTACGCCTGCGGCACGCTTCGTCACCCACACGTGTGGTGTTGAGGTGGCGGACGTTTGCAGTCGGCCGAGGACGATCGCCGGTCGGCGGCTCGTCCGGCCGTCCCTACGCCTTGACCGGCCGAAGAGCCGCGGGTCTGCGCACCCCCACCCTCGTCCTGGTCGCCACCAACTGCCCGTCCTGCGGGTACGCGTGCCACGTCCACCAGTGGACCTGCCCCTCGTGGTGCTGGGCCAGCAGCGCGGTGAAGGCGTGCGGGCTGCCGGGGAAGACGCCGGCGAGGCCGTGCGGGTGGTCGGCGACCAGCGCCAGCAACTCCTGTGCACGGCCCGCGAACTGATTCGGCGACAGCTTCTCCACCCGGGCCGCGAATTCGTACTCCCAGTCGTCCGCCCGCTTGGCCACGCCGAGCGGCAGCGGTGTGCTGCTGCCGGGCATGCAGGCCACCGTCTCCGAGCAGTCGCCCCGCTCCTCCTCCAGCAGCACCTGGTGGGACGCGCCGAGCAGGCGCAACTGGAGTTTGGCACCCGTCAGTTCGATGTCCAGGGTGGCCAGGGCGGGCAGCGGCTCGCGCCCCAGGGCCCAGGCGAGATCGGCCGCGCGCGTGTCGGTGTAGGCGGTGTTCAGGGTCGTGAGCATGGATCCGCTCCGCAAGCACACAAGGAAAGGGGAGGTGTCGGTCTCCGGCGAACCCGGCCGACACCGGGAGATCGGCCCGGTCAGCCCAGTCGGCCGGTCAGATGGGTGTCCGCGGGACGTCCGAGGGGCTGCGTGGGTGAGTGTCAGGGAATCATGAACTGTGGCGCCGCCACAGCGTTTTTACCCAAGTTCGTGGGCTTTCCATCCCTCAGAGGGCTTATCAGCTCACCTGTTCAACTCCGGCGTGCGCCGAACCGAACGAGGCGTGCGCCGGAGCGCGCCCGGCCCACCGTGAGCCCCAGGGGAACGGCACAGCGGGGCCGGTCAGGCACCGGCCCCGCTCGGTACGGATGCGGTTCCCCCTTCCGGGGAGCTCAGCTGCCCCGTGTCAGCTGCCTCCGCCACCGCATCCGCCGCCGCCCCCGCAGGACGACCCGCCGCCGCAGGACGACCCACCGCCGCCGCAGGACGAGCCGCTGTCCCCGCCGCCCGCCCACCAGCTGCTGCCGCCGCTGTCGTGCGAGCGGCCCCTGCGGCTGTGCGAGCGCTGGGCCGGGCGTCCACCGCTGCGCGCGACGGACACGAAGATCACGGCGAACACGACTGCGACCAGCGCCACGACAATGGCTGTAACCATGGCGTCAGCCCCCTTCCGATCCCCCGAAGCGGACCGAGGCGTCCCCCGTGGGCGCCTCCCGCTCGGTGCGTGCGAGGGAGATGCCCGGCCCTCTCGCGAGCCAAAGCAGAGTTGAGGAACTTCAGAGGGTTCAACCGGCGAACGACCCCTGACCTGCACAGAAGCCCAGTTCGGGGCCGTTCGGGGCTCACTGCGCCGTCCGGGGGCCGTGATCTTGCCCACCGATTGTTCAGGCGCCGAGGTGTGCCCCGTCGCCGGCGCCGAGGAGGGGGATCGTGAGCCGGCGTTCGACAGCGGAGGGCAGGGACCACAGTTCGGCACGCCGCTTCTCGTCCTTCGAGCCCTGGCGGGCGGCGCGGCGGATGCCGGGCACGGCCAGCGCCAGGGCGGCGAGCGACACGGCGAGCCCGGTGCCGAGGAGGACACCGGCGAGCACGGCGCCGTCCGCCAGGGCGAACGGAAGCGCGATCCCGAGGCAGAGCGCGCCGAGGCCGCCGAGGACGGCAACCATCCACCACAGTGGTGTGAGCGGGTGCTCGTTGCGCAGGTGGCTGACCAACTGCCGGTCGGTGGGACGCCGACGCGGGTGCTCCTCGGCGGCGCCGAACAGCTCGGCTCGCCCGCGCAGCGCCCACACGGCGTGCGCTCCCACCCATGCGACGGGCAGCACGAACAGCGTCACCAGCACCAGACCCGCCTGGACCGCCCGCGGCACCGACACCCACCCGGAGGCGTCGACGACCACGGACGCCACGGCGGCTCCGACGAGTACGGCACCCGCCACGCTCGTGGCCACGAGCCATCGCCGGGCCCCACGCACCCGGGCGCTGAGAGGGAACTCGACCGCGTCCAACGTCTTCTCCAATCGATGACCGCAGGTACTCTACGCAGCCCTCTGAGAAGGATGACGGTCCCCGACGGGCACCGACCCGGAGCGACGGACCGCGCTGGAGAGGACCCTGCTCGTCCCACGAGCCGCGAAGCCGCGTCCGGGCCACCCGTCAGCGCGGGCGAGCGGCACCCTGGCCGACACGCCGGAGGAATGGCCGCGTCAGCCGGGTCGTCCAAGAGCGGCCGACAACGACGGACGACGACAGTAACCGACCACTCGTGCCCTGCTCGGAGACGGTCCGGGGGGCACCTTCGCAGGCGTAGATCCCGAAGGCAGGTTGAGGAACTCCGGAGCCTGGGCGCAGGATGACCGGCATGACCTCCAGTTCCCGCCCCCTGCTGAACCGCCGGCTCGCCGAGTTCGGGACGACGATCTTCGCGGAGATGTCCGCGCTGGCCCTGCGGACCGGGTCCATCAACCTGGGCCAGGGCTTCCCCGACACCGACGGCCCCGAGGAGGTCCGCGAGGCCGCCGTGCGGGCGCTGCGGGAGGGCCGCGGCAACCAGTACCCGCCGGGCCCGGGCATCCCCGAGCTGCGCACCGCTGTGGCCGCGCACCAGGAGCGGCGCTACGGCCTGTCGTACGACCCCGACGGCGAGGTCCTGGTCACCGCGGGCGCCACCGAGGCCATCGCGGCGGCGCTGCTCGCGTTGCTGGAGCCGGGTGACGAGGTGATCGCCCTGGAGCCGTACTACGACTCGTACGCGGCCTGCATCGCGATGGCGGGCGGGACGCGGGTGCCGGTGACCCTGCGGCCGGACGGCACCGACGCCGACCGGCGCTTCCGGCTCGACCTCGACGAGTTGCGCGCCGCCGTCACGGACCGCACCCGCCTACTGCTGATCAACAGCCCGCACAATCCGACGGGCACGGTCCTCACCCGCGCGGAGCTGGCCACGATCGCCGAGCTGGCCGTCGAGCGGGACCTGCTCGTGGTGACGGACGAGGTGTACGAGCACCTGGTCTTCGACGACGCCGAGCACGTGCCGCTCGCCACGTTCCCGGGGATGCGGGAGCGGACGGTGACCATCGGGTCGGCGGGCAAGACGTTCTCGTTCACGGGCTGGAAGGTCGGCTGGGTGACCGCGCCGTCCGGCCTGGTCACGGCCGTTCGCTCGGCGAAGCAGTACCTCACGTACGTCTCGTCGGGGCCGTTGCAGTACGCGGTCGCGGAGGCGCTGGCCCTGCCCGACAGCTACTTCGACGACTTCCGCGAGGACATGCTGACCAAGCGAGACCTGCTGGTGTCGGGGCTGGCGGAGGCGGGATTCGGGGTGTTCAGGCCGGCGGGCACGTACTTCGTCACCACCGACATCCGCCCCCTCGGTGAGCGGGACGGCGTCGCCTTCTGCCGCGCGCTGCCCAAGCGGGCCGGGGTGGTCGCCATCCCCAACGCGGTCTTCTACGACCACCGCGAGGAGGGCGCGCCCTTCGTGCGGTTCGCGTTCTGCAAGCGCACGGAGGTGTTGGAAGAGGCGGCCGACCGGCTCAAGACGCGGACCGCATGACGGCCGACCGGCGTACCGGCCACACATACACAGCTGCCCCGAGCCGCCACGAACCCGCGCCGCCGCACCGGTAAGTCCTTCGTCAGCGGGCGTCCGCCTCGGGATCCGGGCGCGGGAGTTCGTCGAGGTCGAGGGTGAAGGTGCGGCCGTCGGCCAGGGGGATGGGGAGCTTGCCCGTGCCGTACTTGTGGGTGTGTGCGGCGATGTAACCGGTGGCGGTCGGCTGGGTGTGAAGGACGACTTCCTGGGCGTAGGGGTCCACGACCAGGTAGATCGGGATTCCGTAGCGACCGTACTTCGCGGTGCAGTCGTCGTAGTCCTTGCGTGCGGAAGAGGCCGAGACGACCTCGGAGATCAGCAGGACGTCCTCGAAGCTGTAGCGCTTGCCTTCCTTGCGTGCGTCCTCGCGCAGGATCGCGAGGTCGGGGGCGGAGTTCTCATCGGCGGGGAAGTCGATGTAGACATCGGAGGTGACCTTCGCGTGACGGCCGAGGGCAAGAGCGGAGTCGATCTGCATCGACCTGATGGTGCTGGAGTGCTCTTCGCTCTGCGGGGTCATGATCACCTTTCCGTCGGCCCCGAACAGGACCGTGTACCCCTTGGGGAACTCGGTGTGCACGATCGCGTCGACGCTCATGGACGGCTCCTTCCCGTGTGCGGTCAGGATACGACGGACAGTGCCGCGTCACCGAGCCCGTCACCACGGCCGGCAGACCGGCCCGGACAGGTTGTACGGCCCGCTCACCACCGGTGCCGGAGCTCCGCAGCGGGGCCTGTCGCACGGACATGCCCGCCCGCCGCCCCGCCGAGCCGTCCACAGCCTGTGGACGGGCCTCGACGGCGAGAGCCCGGCCCAGGCGTCCGGCCGTGTGCCGGCCGGGCGCCCTGGGCCGGGCTCTCCCTCACCCTCGGCGCGAGTCCGGTCGATCGCCGGTACGCCGCCGTGGGCACGTGCGCTGCGAGGACTACTCCTCGTCGTCCTCGGGCTTCTCCGCGTCGTTGATCTCCTGCTCCAGGCCGAGCTGCTCGACGAGCCACTTGTCGAACTCGATGGCGGCCCGCACCCAGCTGACCGTCGACGAGACGAAGTGCTCCAGGCTCACGCCGGTGCCGATCAGCATCTGCGCCTCGCCGATGAGGCGGACGGTGCCGTCGTCGTGGGTGTGGCTGTAGACCTTGGGCCACAGGGTCCGGCGGTTCCAGTCGTCGATCGACTCCAGGAGCTGGGGCTTCTCGTCGATCTTGTGGGGCCGGTCGTAGAACGTCCGCACCGAGAAGACCTGCTGGTCACCCTCGCCGCGGAACATGAAGTACGTACGGAACTGCTCCCACGGCGCCGCGAGGTCACCCTCGTCGTCGACGACGTACTTCAGCTCCATCTGGTCGAGGAGCTGCTTCACGAGGTCCTGATCCGGGATTACGGGGCCGGGCGGAGGCCCGGGCTGCGGCTGCTGGCCCCCGAAGTTCGGAATCGAGGACGGGTCGATGCTCACCGTGATTTTCCCTTCGTACGGATCCCGCCATCCTCCCTCATCCGGGGAGGGGGGTGGCAAGCCCGGACGGCCCTGTCAGCCGTCGGCTGACTCGATCCGGTGATCGAGCCGGGTACCCGGTGCACCGGGTACCCGGACATCACAGGGTCTTGCCGGTTTCCGGCCCCACGATCAGGCCGTCCCCGAAGGCGTCGACCCGGACCGTGTCGCCGTCCTTGACCTCGCCGGAGAGGATCTCCTTGGCGAGGCGGTCGCCGATGGCGGTCTGGACGAGGCGGCGCAGGGGACGGGCGCCGTAGGCCGGGTCCATGCCCTCGTCGGCGAGCCAGGCCAGGGCCTCGTCGGTGACCTCCAGGGTGAGGCGGCGTTCCGCGAGCCGCTTGGCCAGGCGGTCGATCTGGAGGCGGGCGATGCGGCCCAGCTCGTCCTTGGTCAGGGCGGAGAAGACCACCAGGTCGTCGAGCCGGTTGAGGAACTCCGGCTTGAAGGAGGCGCGGACCACCTCCAGGACCTGCTCCTTCTTCTCCGCCTCGGTCCTGATCGGGTCGACGAGGAACTGGCTGCCCAGGTTCGAGGTCAGCACCAGGATCGCGTTGCGGAAGTCGACCGTACGGCCCTGACCGTCCGTCAGCCGGCCGTCGTCCAGCACTTGGAGGAGGACGTCGAAGACCTCCGGGTGCGCCTTCTCGACCTCGTCGAGGAGCACCACGCTGTACGGCCGCCTGCGCACCGCCTCCGTGAGCTGGCCGCCCTCCTCGTAGCCGACGTAACCGGGAGGCGCCCCGACCAGCCGGGCCACGCTGTGCTTCTCGCCGTACTCCGACATGTCGATGCGGACCATCGCCCGCTCGTCGTCGAAGAGGAAGTCGGCGAGCGCCTTGGCGAGTTCGGTCTTGCCGACGCCGGTCGGGCCGAGGAAGAGGAAGGAGCCGGTCGGGCGGTCCGGGTCGGCGATGCCGGCGCGGGTGCGGCGCACGGCGTCGGACACGGCCCGCACCGCCTCCGTCTGCCCGATGAGCCGCTTGCCCAGCTCGTCCTCCATGCGCAGCAGCTTCTGCGTCTCGCCCTCCAGCAGGCGGCCGGCCGGGATGCCGGTCCAGGCGGCGACGGTGTCGGCGATGTCGTCCGAGCCGACCTCCTCCTTGACCATCGTGGACTTGGCGGCCTCCTCCTCGGCCTGCGAGGCGGCCTCCAGGTCCCGCTCCAGGGCCGGGATCTCGCCGTAGAGCAGCTTGCTGGCGGTGTCGAAGTCGCCGTCGCGCTGGGCGCGTTCGGCCTGTCCGCGTGCCTCGTCGAGGCGTTCCTTCAGTTCGCCGACCCGGTTGAGGGACTGCTTCTCCTTCTCCCAGCGGGCGGTCAGGCCGCGCAGTTCCTCCTCCTTGTCGGCGAGGTCGCGGCGCAGCCGCTCCAGGCGCTCGCGGGAGGCGGGGTCGGTCTCCTTCTCCAGCGCCAGCTCCTCCATCTTCAACCGGTCGACGGAGCGCTGGAGTTCGTCGATCTCGACGGGCGAGGAGTCGATCTCCATGCGGAGCCGGGAGGCGGCCTCGTCGACCAGGTCGATGGCCTTGTCGGGCAGGAAGCGGGAGGTGATGTACCGGTCGGAGAGGGTCGCGGCGGCGACGAGCGCGCTGTCCGCGATCTGCACCTTGTGGTGGGCCTCGTAGCGTCCCTTGAGCCCGCGCAGGATCGCGATGGTGTCCTCGACGGTCGGCTCGGCGACCAGCACCTGCTGGAACCGGCGCTCCAGGGCGGGGTCCTTCTCGATCCGCTCCCGGTACTCGTCGAGGGTCGTGGCGCCCACCATGCGCAGCTCACCGCGCGCGAGCATCGGCTTGAGCATGTTCCCGGCGTCCATGGCGGAGTCGCCGCCCGCCCCGGCGCCGACCACCGTGTGCAGTTCGTCGATGAAGGTGATGATCTGCCCGTCGGAGTCCTTGATCTCGGCCAGGACCGTCTTCAGACGCTCCTCGAACTCGCCGCGGTACTTGGCCCCGGCGACCATCGCCCCGAGGTCGAGCGCGACGAGCCGCTTGTCCTTGAGCGACTCGGGCACGTCGCCCTTGACGATCCGCTGGGCGAGCCCTTCGACGACGGCGGTCTTGCCGACGCCCGGCTCACCGATGAGCACGGGGTTGTTCTTGGTACGGCGGGACAGCACCTGCACCACCCGCCGGATCTCCTGGTCCCGCCCGATGACCGGGTCGAGCTTGCCCTCCCGCGCGGCGGCCGTGAAGTCGGTGCCGAACTTCTCCAGGGCCTTGTACTGCCCCTCGGGGTCGGCGGTGGTCACCCGGCGCCCGCCGCGCGCCTTCTGGAAGGCGTCCAGCAGCTTCTTCGCACCGGCCCCCTGCTGGGTGAGCACCTCACCGGCCTGGCCGCCCTTGGCGGCGATGCCGATGAGGAGGTGCTCGGTGGAGAGGTACTCGTCGCCGAGGTCCTTGGCCCGCGCCTGGGCGTCCGCGATGACGGCGAGCAGCTCCCGGTTGGGCTGCGGGGGTGCGACGGTGGACCCGGTCACGCTGGGCAGGGCGGCGAGCGCCTTCTCCGCGCCCGCGCGCACGGCCGCCTGGTCGGCGTCCACGGCGGCCAGCAGGTCGATGATGTTCTCGTTGTCCTGCCCCTGAAGCAGAGCGAGGAGCAGGTGGGCCGGGGTGAGGTCCGGGTGCCCCTCGGTCACGGCCCGGTTGCTGGCCGTGTTGATCGCGTCTCGGCTCCTGTTGGTCAGCTCTGCGTCCACGTGTCCGTTCTCCTCCTGGCGTCAGCTTGCCCAGTACTGACTGAGTCAGCGTACACAAAGTTGAGTCTATTCCGCTCAAGGTGGGAGCGGGAGATGTACGGCGGTCCGCCAGGGCTTAGGGTCCGCCCATGGCCGCATACCCCCAGGACCCCGGCGCACCCGACGCGCCCTACCTCGCCTTCTGGCAGGAGAAGCATCTGTGCACCCTGACGACCCTGCGCCGGGACGGCACCCCGCACGTGGTGCCCGTCGGAGTCACATACGACCCCGAGGCACGGTTGGCTCGGGTGATCGCGAGCAAGTCGAGCGCGAAGGTGGGCCATGTACTCGCCGCGGGAGAGGACGGGGCACGGGTCGCGGTCTGCCAGGTGGACGGCCGTCGGTGGGCGACGCTGGAGGGAGTGGCACGCATCCGCAACGAGCCGGAGCTGATCGCCGAGGCGGAGCGGCGCTACGCCGAACGCTACGGGCGGACGCCGCGCCCCAATCCCGACCGGGTGGTGATCGAGATCGCGTTGCGGCGGGCGATGGGGAAGGGGTGACCCGGGTTCCGCGTGGCCGGATACCGGGCGCCCGGTTTCGGCCACCCCCGTAACGGTCGGATACGGGGAAATGTCGCCTGAAAACTGCAGCGGCGTCACCGTGTTCAGGTCACGGTGACGCCGCTGCGGGGGGAAGCACCTGAGCGATCTGTTACGACGGGGGAATCGCGTCAGGCACTGCGGGGGGTGGCTGAAATGGTCCTGGAGGCCGGAGCGTCCGCCTCCACCAGGCGGTGGTCGCGCTGATCGAGGTTGACGAAGATCATTCCGTACCGGATGGCACATCGCACTGGCTGCGGCGCCCCCCGAGGCCGCCGCAGACACCGGTACGCCCGTACGTCCTCCTCGTCGTCCCGCGTGACGACGACCGGCTCACCGAAGACGGTCACCATCAGCGAGTCACCGGGGTGGGGGATCGCGGTGACCAGGTCGATGAAGTGCCAGCCGGAGCGGTAGGCGGTGGCCATCTCGCGGCGGAAGGAGCGGTCGTCGGGTGGGGTGGTCACGTCAGCTCCCCGCTCCCTCGGTCTCGGACGTAATCGGCCAGACACTGTCCGACAGGACGTGAGCCTCGGACGCGGCCGCGCCCGGCCAGACGCTGTCCGCCAGGACGTGAGCCTCGGCACTCGCCGGCCAGACACTGTCCTTCGCCAGGCTGTCGCCCTTCGTACCGGAGAGGCCGGTTGCGGTTCCGACGGCCACGACGGCGGAGAAGATGGCGACAAGCACCGAGCGAAGCATTTTGTTACGCATAGTCGGCTTCGTCCTCACTTGAAGGTCCCCTCTTCCCCCGTCGAGTAAGACGATGGCTCATTCGGGCACTTCATGGCCACACGATCGGTGCATCATGTTCCTGCATGTTCAGGACCCTGGGGGGTGGAGATTTGGGGACTAATCAGACTAAAGCGACACATCCCCATGCGGTGACCGAGTTGTGTCGGGAAGGCAGCCGACTTTACGCGAACGCCATCCGCGCGGGACGTGTCTCCCGAGCGGACGCGCAAACGGCTCCCTGCTTGGAGGAACTCGCCCTTCTGCACCCGGATCCCGACGACCCGAGCTGGCTGCGACCAGTGCCTCCGGCGGTCGCCCTCGCCCAGCGGCTCAGCCCGCTGGAGCACGAGATCACCGAGCGCAGGCGGTTGTCCATCGAACTGTCCGACGTTTTCGCGCCGTTCATGGCTCTCAGTACCCAGGCGACCACCAGTGACTCGATCACCGTGCTGGAAGGCAGCGACCGGATCAACGCGGCGCTCAACCTCGCCACCGCCCAGTGCCAGACCGAGATGCTCACGGTGCAGCCGAGCGGCCACCGGCCCGAGCGCAGCCTCATCCAGGGACTCGAACGTGACCGGCCGCTGATCGAACGCGGGGTACGCATCAGGACCCTCTACCCGCACACGGCCCGCTACAGCCCCGAGAGACTGGCCTACGTCGACCAGCTCTCCGACGGCAAGGTCGAGTACCGGACCATCGACGGAGTGGTCGAGCGGCTCATCATCTGCGACGAGACCACGGCCTTCATCCCCATCCGGGACGACCAGAAAGTCGCCCTGGAACTCCGTCACCGAGGGCTGATCGGTTACCTGATCAAGGTCTTCGAGTTCATGTGGGACCGAGCGGTTCCGCTGAGCGCGGGCGCTCCCTACGAGACCGCCCCCGACGGGATCACGGAGATCCAGCACTCCATCGCCAAACTCCTGGTGGAAGGACACGTCGACGAGGCCATAGCGCGCCGGCTCGGCATGAACGTGCGCACCTGCCGAGCGCACATCGCGAAACTGGCCACGGCCCTGGGCAGCGGCAGCCGTGCTCAACTCGGCTACCTCATAGCCCAGTCGGGGATCCTGCAACAGGACCAGTCGGCGCCGGCCGGAGGCAGACCCGAGTGAGCGAGGCGCACACGCACGGAGCGGAGGCGCTGTGCCGGGCGGGCAGGACCCTGTACGAACAGGCCCTGCGTGAGGGACGCGTGCCCGTCGAGCGCGGCGAAGACGCCCCCTGCCTCGTCGACCTCGGCCTGTTGCGCCCGCCCTCGACGCCTTCGACCGTCTCTGGCGCCTGGCCACCCCGATGTACCCCGAGGCGGTCCAGCAGCCCAGTCTGCACGGCGTCACCCCGCGCCAGCGCGCCATAGCCGCCCTTCTCGTCGAAGGCCACACCGACGCCGTCATGGCCGACCGCCTCGGCATGAACGTGCGCACCGCCCGCGTCCACATCGCCAAGCTCGCGGCGACGCTGGGCAGTGAGAGCCGGGCCCAGCTCGGCTACCTCATCGGCCGGTCGGGGATTCTTGACCGGGAATCCCCGGCATCCGCGGAACCCCGGCCACGTCGGGCACGCTGACCACCGCGGACTCGGACGACGACACGCGAGGCCGGTCCAGCCCCACCTGCGCGATCCGCACCCCGAGCTGCGTACGGCTCGCCGCGCCCAGCGTCTCCGACAACCGCGCGATGTGCGCCCGGCACGTCCGGACGCTTATCCCCAGCCGCTCCGCGATCACCGCGTCCTGATGCCCCTCGGCGAGCAGCGTGGCGATGGACTGCTCACGGTGGGAGATGCCCTCGATGCCGGTGTCGGGGAGGGGCGCGGTCAGCGGGATCGCCAGCCGCCAGAGCCTCTCGAACACCGTCACCAGGTAGTGCACCAGCCCCGGATGCCGCAGCTCCAGAGCCATCGTGCGGTCGGCGTTCGCGGGGATGAAGGCCACCGTGCGGTCGAAGAGGATCAGCCGGTCGATCACCTCGTCCAGCGTGCGGGCCTCCACCGCATCGCCCATGAGTTCCAGGTAGTTGAGCAGGCCTTGGCCGTGCCGGGCGACATGCGTGTACAGGTCGCGCATCCGCACGCCGCGCCCACGCAACGCCAACGCCCGGTGCAGGCCCTCGGTCAGTTCGTGCTCGGGGCGGATACCGCCGGGCTGCACGGTCAGCACCTCCGCCGTGCACGCCTCCGTCGCCGCGTCCAGGGCCGCCTGGATGCGGGAGGGGCCGTCCAGCACCCGGATCGCCGTGCCCTCCGCGCCGGCCGCCTGCGGCTGCTGCGGGCCCAGCCCGGCGTACCACTCGAAGGCCGCCACCGCCGAACCGACCCGCCGCTGACTCGCGCTGACCTCGTCGTACACCCCGCGCAACAGCCGCGTCATGACCTCCTGCGGGGACGTCGGCACCAGCCAGTCCATGTCGTCGGGGTCGGGGTGCAGCAACGCGAGTTCCAGCAGGCAGGGCACCGGCTCCGCATCCCGGCGCGGCACCCGGCCGCGCCGTACGGCCCGGGAATACACGCGATCCCCGGCCTCGCACAGCCGGTCGGCACCGTGTGGATGCTCCTCCGTCCCGTGCCCGGCCATCGCCCGTCCACCCCCGGTCCTTGCCTCTTTCGCCGGCTCGCTCACCTCCGGAGCGCGGTGTCGACACCCTTGCCGGGACAGCCCTGCGAGGCGTGGCCATGGTCGAAGGCCACCGTGGGCAGCCCTTCGGCCCTACGGTTCGCTCGCGCTTCCGCAGCGCAACTATGCGCGGACAGGCCGTGCTCCGCAACACGGCTCACGCCGGGAGGGGTGCCGTTGGATACCGGTACGTCCCGGTATCTCCGGGCCTCCGCACGCCGGGTTGCAACAAGCTGATGGGGTGGCCCCCGCGTCGCCGTACGTCCGCCTGACGGCCGCGACAGGGAACGTCACACTCGCGAACACCGTGCCGGGAGGGGGTGAGAAGAGCAGCGGGTGCGGCGGCAGGAGAAGGAACAACCGCACGCACCCGCAAAGGAGTCGGCTGACGTCACCCGCCGAGCCCGATCTCCGAGCAAGCCGCCCTGTACTTGGCGGTGCAGATGTCGGAAAGCTCGTAGATGCCGTCGGCGACGACGGTCTCCTTGATGTTGTCCTCGGTCAGCGCGACCACGGGCACCAGCAGGGCCGGGATGCCCTTGTGGGTCGGGCTGTCGACCTGGTCCTGGGTGAGCGAGTCGAACTGGATGTCCTTGCCCTGGACCTTGGCCACGGCCATCTCCGCGGCGCTCTCGGCCTCCTGCGGGTAGGACTTGTACACGCTCATGTACTGCTCACCGGCGATGATCCGCTGCACGGCGTCCAGTTCGGCGTCCTGCCCGGTGATCGGCGGCAGCTTGGTCACGCCCGCGGCCTTGAGGGCCTTGATGACTCCGGCGGCCATGCCGTCGTTGGCGGAGTAGACGCCCTTGAGGTTGTTGACGCCGATGGCCTCGATGGCCTGGGCCATGTTGGCCTGGGCGTTCTCCGGCTTCCAGTCCTTGGTGTCGTAGGTCCTGGCGATGTCGACCGCGCCCTTGAGCTCGGAGAGGGCACCCGCCTTGAACTGCGCGGCGTTCGGGTCGGTGGGCGAGCCGTTCATCATGACGATCTTGTCGGACGAGTCGATGCTGGAGCCGCCCATGGCCTCCAGCAGGGAGCGGCCCTGCACCTCGCCGACGAGTTCGTTGTCGAAGGAGACGTACGCCTCGATGGGTCCCTCGGCCAGGCGGTCGTAGGCGATGACCGGGATGCCGGCGTCCTTGGCCTTCTGCACGCCGTCGGCGATGGCGTGCGAGTCGACGGCGTCCAGCAGGATCACGTCGACCTGGTCGTCGATCATCTTCTGCAGCTGGCTCGCCTGCTTGGCCGCGTCCGCGTCGGCGTTCAGGTAGACGACCTTGCCCTGCTTGTCGGTGAGCTCCTGGACCTTGTTCCTGATGATGGGGTAGTCGAACTTGTCGTAGCGCGTGTTCGCCGTCTCCGGCAGCAGCAGCCCCACGGTGACGTCGTTGCCCTTGGTCGGGCTCGCCGCGCTGCTGTCCCCACTGACCCCCAGCGTCCCGCACGCGGTCAGCGAAAGGGTCATCGTGGACGCGGCGGCCACGGCGGTGGCGAGACGACGCGTGGGGCGCATGGAACGCATAGAGGAGCTCACTTCTGGTGCCATCGGGACACGGGCGCCAATGCGCCCAGATGTCTGAAAAGACAACGCGGCGACGGCCCCCAGCGTCAAGCGGAATGACTTAACGAGTGCGCAACACCACGCTCCGCTGCGCATGTGAAGACATGACGGAACCCCTCCAAACGCCCTTTACGCCCCCTCCACCGAACCGCGATCGCATGGAAGGCGAGATCCACACAACCGACTCCATTCCGCGCGAGTCGCGATCAGAGCGGCTTGCCGACCGCCGTCCCGCATTCGATCAGAGGAACGAATGAACCCAGCCAGGCGCACGGTCGCCGCGGTCACGGCAGGAAAGGCGCCTTTCCTGGCATACAGCGCGCAACGGGTTTCGAAGGGCGATATCAGCTGGAACCGGGACACGGACGACTCCCCTCGACGGCGGCCGCAGGATCGGCACGGGGAAGGACGTGCGGGCCTCAGGACCGGTCGGCCACCGCAACGGTCGACCGGCCGCGTCTGAGAAGATCATCCTCATGACGCCCACCGAAACCCCCGTCGAGGACAGCCTGTTCGGCCCGCTGACCGTCCATCTGGACACCGAGCGCGGTCATGTCGTCGTCGAGGGCGAGGCGGTCCCGCGGATCGTACTGAGCCGCGCAGCCGGTACCGAGGCCGAGGAGCACATCCCCGTCGGCACCCGGACCGCCGGCCGGCTCACGCTCACCGTCGACGGCGAGGAGGCCGGCCTGTACCCGGCGGAGGGAGGGCTGACCCGGCGTTCGTACCGGGTCGACGTCCGGTACGCGGGACACGTCTGGCGGCTGGTGCCCGACTCCCTGCCGGACAGCCGCCTGCTGCGGAACGGGCGGCGGCTCGCCGCTCTCACCTGCGAGGGCGACGGCAGGGTGGTGGCCGAGTGGCGGGCGGACGCGGCGCCAAAGGCCCTGGACGCGGCTCTCGGGTACGCCCTCGCCGCCGCGTTCGGCACCGGCGCGCAGCCCATGTGGATGCTGGTCGCGGACGCGATCGGACAGCTCATCCCCTGAAGTCCGCGACGCGTACGCGCAAAGGGGCCCGGAGGTCATCCCTCCGGGCCCCTTGTCGCTCTCGCGCCCTGCTCAGTCCCTGGC
Source organism: Streptomyces sp. NPDC001920 (assembly GCF_053594495.1). Classification (NCBI taxonomy): domain Bacteria; kingdom Bacillati; phylum Actinomycetota; class Actinomycetes; order Kitasatosporales; family Streptomycetaceae; genus Streptomyces; species Streptomyces sp. NPDC001920. The sequence goes on along the minus strand of NZ_JBSFEP010000015.1, from coordinate 124,519 downwards.
CTTCTTCGGCCGCCACACCACCAGCGCGCTGGTCTGCTGCACCTCCTGGTACGGCACCAGGTCGCGGCGGTACGACGCGTGCACCGCCGCCTCGCGCTGCTGCATCGCCGCCGCCGCGCCGTCGAGGGCCGCCTGCATCTCGGCGATCCGGGACTGGAGCGCGGCGACCTGGTTCTCCAGTTCGATGATGCGCTTGATACCGGCCAGGTTGATGCCCTCGTCCTGCGACAACTGCTGCACCTGCCGGAGCAGTTCGATGTCGCGGGCCGAGTAACGCCGGCCCCGGCCGGCCGTGCGGTCGGGGGACACGAGGCCCAGGCGGTCGTACTGGCGCAGGGTCTGCGGGTGCAGGCCGGACAGCTGGGCCGCCACCGAAATGACGTAGACCGGGGTCTCCTCGGTCAGTTCATACGGGTTGCGTCGACGACCGTCCATCTGTCTCATGCTCCCTTCGCGGCCTGGAACAGCTCCGCCCGCGGGTCCTCACCCGCGGTTGCCTCGCGATACGCCTCAAGCGCGTCACGAGCCTTCCCCGAAAGGTCCTTCGGGACACTCACCTCGACGGTGACCAGCAGGTCACCGCGGGTGCCGTCCTTGCGGACCGCGCCCTTGCCCCGCGCCCGCATGGTGCGGCCGTTGGGTGTGCCGGGCGGCAGTTTCAGCGTGACCGGCGGTCCGCCCAGGGTGGGGACCCTGACCTCACCGCCGAGGGCCGCCTCCGTGAAGGTCACGGGGACGGTCACCGTGAGGTTGTCGCCCTTGCGCCCGAACACCGGGTGCTCGCCGACGTGCACGGTCACGTAGAGGTCACCCGCCGGGCCGCCGCGCTCACCGGGCGCGCCCTTGCCGCGCAGCCGGATGCGCTGGCCGTCCGACACCCCGGCCGGGATGCGGACCTGCATGGTCCGGGACGACTTGGCGCGCCCGCTGCCCTTGCAGTCCAGGCACGGGTGCTCGGCGATCAGGCCGCGCCCCTTGCAGTCCGGGCACGGGTCGGTCAGGGAGAACCCGCCGCCCGAGCCCCGCGCCACCTGGCCGGTGCCCACACACGTCGGGCACACCCTCGGCGTGCCGTTCTTGTCACCGGTGCCCGCACAGGCCTTGCAGGGAGACTGCGAGGACATGCGCAGCGGGACCGTCGCCCCCTCGATCGCCTCGGTGAAGCTGAGGGTGACCTCGGTGTCGATGTCCTGGCCGCGCCGGGGCTGGGTGCGGGTCGTGCCCGTACCGCCCCGGTTGAACAGGCCCCCGAAGACGTCACCGAGGCCGCCGCCGAAGCCGCCGGCTCCTTGCTGGCCGCCCTGGGCGCCGCCTCCGAAGAGGTCGCCCAGGTCGAAGTTGAAGGAGCCGCCCGCGCCGCCCGGTCCCGGACGGAAGCCGCCGTTGCCGAAGAGGGCGCGAGCCTCGTCGTACTCCTTGCGCTTCTTGGGGTCGCCGAGGACGTCGTTCGCCTCGGAGATCTCCTTGAAGCGCTCCTCGGCCCTGGCGTTGCCCTTGTTGGCGTCCGGGTGGTACTCGCGGGCGAGCTTGCGGTACGCCTTCTTGATCTCGGCCTCGGTGGCGTCCTTGGGGACGCCGAGGACCTTGTAGTAGTCCTTCTCGATGAAGTCCTTGGTGCTCATCCTCGACGTCCCTCCTTCCCTGTCGAGTTCGTCAGTCCAACGTCAGCCCTCGTCCGGGCCACCGCTCTCCTTGTCGTCGGCCGCCGCGTTCTCGTCGGACTCCTCGGTCTTGACGGTCTGCGCGCCCGGCTGGGGCTCGGCGACGGCCACCCGCGCGGGGCGGATGGTGCGCTCGCCGATGCGGTACCCGGGCTGCAGGATCGCCACGCAGGTCGTCTCGGTGACGTCCGGCGCGTAGGAGTGCATCAGGGCCTCGTGGATCGTCGGGTCGAAGGGCTCGCCCTCCTTGCCGAACTGCTGCAGGCCCATCTTCGCCGCGACGGTCTCCAGCGACTCCGCGACGGACTTGAATCCGCCGACGAGCTCGCCGTGCTCCCGCGCGCGGCCGATGTCGTCGAGCACGGGCAGGAGCTCGGTCAGGAGGTTCGCGATGGCGATCTCCTTGACCGTGATCCGGTCACGCTCGACGCGGCGGCGGTAGTTCTGGTACTCGGCCTGGAGCCGCTGGAGGTCCGCGGTGCGCTCACCGAGCGCGGTGCGCACCTGGTCCAGCTGGGCCACCAGGCCCGCGTCTGCTGCTCCGTCCCCGGCCGGGGCCGCTCCCTCGCTGTTCGACGAGGGCGCGGCCTTCGACTCGGCGTCGTCAGGGGTGGCGCCGGAGGGGACGTCGGGCTTCTCCTCGAAGCCCGGGGTCTCCTCCGTCATTACGCGGCACCGTCCTTGCGCTCGTCGTCCACGATCTCGGCGTCCACGACGTCGTCGTCGGCGGGCTTGCCACCCTGGGCGGCGCCCTCCGGACCACCCGCGGCCTGAGCGCCCTGGGCGTCGGCGTACATGGCCTGGCCGACCTTCTGGGAGACCGCGGCGACCTTCTCGGTGGCCGTGCGGATCTCGGCGGTGTCCTCGCCCTTGAGCGCGGTCTTCAGCTCCTCGACGGCGGACTCGACCTCGGTCTTGACCTCGGCGGGGACCTTGTCCTCGTTGTCCTTGAGGAACTTCTCCGTCTGGTAGACGAGCTGCTCGCCCTGGTTGCGGGTCTCGGCGGCCTCGCGGCGGCGGTGGTCCTCCTCCGCGTACTGCTCGGCCTCCTGGCGCATCCGGTCGACCTCGTCCTTCGGCAGCGAGGAGCCGCCGGTGACGGTCATCTTCTGCTCCTTGCCCGTGCCCAGGTCCTTGGCGGTCACGTGCATGATGCCGTTGGCGTCGATGTCGAAGGAGACCTCGATCTGCGGGACGCCGCGCGGCGCCGGCGGCAGACCGGTCAGCTCGAACATCCCGAGCTTCTTGTTGTACGCCGCGATCTCGCGCTCGCCCTGGTAGACCTGGATCTGCACGGACGGCTGGTTGTCCTCGGCCGTGGTGAAGATCTCGGACCGCTTGGTCGGGATCGTGGTGTTGCGCTCGATGAGCTTGGTCATGATGCCGCCCTTGGTCTCGATACCGAGGGACAGCGGGGTCACGTCGAGGAGCAGGACGTCCTTGACCTCACCCTTGAGGACACCGGCCTGGAGCGAGGCGCCGATGGCGACGACCTCGTCCGGGTTCACACCCTTGTTGGCCTCCTTGCCGCCGGTCAGCTCCTTGACGAGCTCGGCGACGGCGGGCATACGGGTCGAGCCACCGACGAGGACGACGTGGTCGATCTCGTTGATGGAGACGCCGGCGTCCTTCATGACGTTGAAGAACGGGGTCTTGCAGCGCTCCAGCAGGTCGGCCGTCAGCTGCTGGAACTGAGCCCGGGTGAGCTTCTCGTCCAGGTGCAGCGGGCCCTCGGCGGAGGCGGTGATGTAGGGCAGGTTGATCGAGGTCTCGGTGGACGAGGACAGCTCGATCTTGGCCTTCTCGGCGGCCTCACGCAGACGCTGCAGGGCCATCTTGTCCTTGGCGAGGTCCACGCCGTGACCGGACTTGAACTGCTGCACCAGGTAGTCGACGACGCGCTGGTCCCAGTCGTCACCACCGAGGTGGTTGTCACCGTTGGTGGCCTTCACCTCGACGACGCCGTCGCCGATCTCCAGCAGGGACACGTCGAAGGTGCCGCCACCGAGGTCGAAGACGAGGATCGTCTGGTCGTCCTTGTCGAGGCCGTACGCGAGCGCGGCCGCGGTGGGCTCGTTGACGATGCGCAGGACGTTCAGACCGGCGATCTCGCCGGCCTCCTTCGTCGCCTGGCGCTCGGAGTCGTTGAAGTAGGCCGGGACGGTGATGACCGCGTCCGTGACCTTCTCGCCCAGGTAGGACTCGGCGTCCCGCTTCAGCTTCTGGAGGATGAAGGCGGAGATCTGCTGCGGGTTGAAGGGCTTCCCGTCGAGCTCCATCTTCCAGTCGGTGCCCATGTGACGCTTCACGGACCGGATGGTCCGGTCGACGTTCGTGACCGCCTGACGCTTGGCGACCTCGCCGACGAGCACCTCACCGTTCTTGGCGAAGGCGACGACGGAAGGCGTGGTCCTGGCGCCCTCGGCGTTGGTGATGACGGTGGGCTCGCCGCCCTCCAGAACGCTGACGACGGAGTTAGTCGTGCCCAGGTCGATGCCGACCGCACGTGCCATGGTTGATTCCTCCAGCTGACTTGAGTGGAACGGACTCAAGTGTGCATGACGGCCTCCCCCCGGTCAACAGAGCTGAGTCCACCCCACTCAAGTCTTATCTGTTCCTTACACGCAACTAGCCTCTGACCTGCGTGGATGCCAGCCGACTGGATGTCCCCACGGGCCCCCTCTGGGGGAAGGAGGGTTGACGCCGAGGCCCGTAGACCTTGATCCGCAGCGATGCGAGTACGACGATCAGGGCCCCGGCCCCCACCCAGTACGCGCTCGACCGCGAGACCCATCCCATGTGCACCAGGACCCCGACGAGCACCCCGGAGAAGGCCAGCACCCCCAGCAGGACGGCGGCCCCCGGCGGGGTCAGGCCGAGCCGGCGCAGGCGATGGGCGAGATGGTCCGGTCCGCCGCGCAGCAGTGGCCGTCCGGCCAGCCTGCGGGACACCACCACGAGCAGGACGTCGGCGGTGACCAGGGCGGTGAGGGCGTAGAGGACACCCGCGCTCGCGGCCGGAGGGTGCCCGGCGCGGGTCATCACGGCCGACGAGGCGAGCACGAACCCGATGAACAGGGACCCGCACGATCCGAGACCGATGCGCGCGGGCGGCCAGTTGTGCATGAGGAAACCGGTCAGCGCGGCGGCCAGCACGCTCAGCAGTACGGCGAGTTCGTCCATCATCTCGGCCGCCGCGCAGACACCGACGCCGAAGGCGGTGACGACCCCGACGGTCCCGGCGAGCGCGTCCGCGTGGTCGAGCGCCTTGAAACCGAGGCTGACGACGACGATCCAGCCGATCGCCGGCACCCCGAACAGGAAGCCCGTCTCGCCGTACGGCACCACGCAGGCCGCCGCCACGGCCGTACCGCCGACCAGGAACCGCGCCTTCACCCGCCGCACGTCGGCGACCAGCCCGAGGAGGGCGACGGCGCCCGCGGCGATCAGCAGCCGTCTGATCTCGGGGCCCAGCGGGGCGACCCCCGCCCACTCCCAGGCGGCGACGACCAGGCAGGTGGTGAGGGCGACCCCCGTACCGCCGAGCAGCGGCAGGGGCCGCTGACGTCGACGGTCGACGATGCCGAGGCGCAGCGCGGGCAGCCGGAACAGCGCCGCGAGGAAGGCGGCGAGGAGTAGGGCGCTCGTGGCGGCGGCAATCCCGTACAGCACGGCGCTAGGTTAGTGCGATATGCCCCAATTCGTGATGAATAACACGATCGGATCTTAAGGCAACCCTCAGCGATTCAGATCACCCCGCACCTGGCTACAGTGCGACGGAAGATGGGGGTAGTCTCAGACGGACTACATAAGTTACCGCTTAGTAATCTCGAAGATCCCCCGAAGCCCCCCTTCGAGGGACGCTCGAAGAACCCCTCGCAGGCCCGAGGAGCCCCGAAATGCAACTCGCCGCGATCATCGTGTCGCTGGTCCTGACCGTGGTCGGCGTTGCGCTGCTCGCACGCGCCATCGGCCAGTTCGTCCGGTACTTCAAGCTCGGCCAGCCGGTACCGGCCGGCAGCCGGACCGACAACCCCTACGCGCGCAGTGTGACGCTGGTACGGGAGTTCCTCGGCCACACCCGGATGAACCGGTGGGGCGTCGTCGGCATCGCCCACTGGTTCGTGGCGGTCGGCTTCCTGACCCTGCCGCCGACCCTCGCGCAGGCGTTCGGACAGCTCTTCCAGGCCGACTGGACGCTGCCGGTCATCGGCGGGTTCCTGCCGTTCGAGCTCTACATCGAGTTCATCGGCGTGATGACGATCCTGGGCATCGCCGTGCTGATGGTCATCCGGCTGCTGAGCCTGCCGTCCCGCGCCGGGCGCAAGTCCCGCTTCGCCGGCTCCAAGTCCGGCCAGGCGTACTTCGTGGAGTACGTCATCCTCACCATCGGCCTCGCGATCTACGTGCTGCGCGGCCTGGAGGGTGCGATCCACCACGTCGAGCACTACGAGGCCGCCTACTTCGCCTCGTACCCGCTGGTCCTGGCCTTCAAGGGCCTGAGCGTGACCACGCTGCAGAACCTGATCTACCTCACCGCGATGGTGAAGATCAGCACCTCGTTCATCTGGATGATCGTGGTCTCGCTGAACACCAACATGGGTGTGGCCTGGCACCGCTTCCTGGCCTTCCCGAACATCTGGTTCAAGCGCAACGCCACCGGTGAGACGGCCCTCGGCGCCCTGCAGCCCATGACGTCCGGCGGCAAGCCGATCGACTTCACCGACCCCGGTGACGACGACGTCTTCGGTGTCTCCCAGGTCGAGCAGTTCTCCTGGAAGGGCCTGCTGGACTTCTCCACCTGCACCGAGTGCGGCCGCTGCCAGTCGCAGTGCCCCGCCTGGAACACGGGCAAGCCGCTCTCCCCGAAGCTGCTGATCATGTCGCTGCGCGACCACGCGCACGCCAAGGCGCCGTACCTGCTGGCCGGCGGCGGCAAGACCATGGAGGGCGAGGAGAAGGCGTCCGAGGAGCAGCTCAAGGACGTCCCGGCGGCCGCTCTCACCGAGGCCGAGCGTCCGCTGGTCGGCACGGTCGAGGAGAACGGCGTCATCGACCCGGACGTCCTGTGGTCCTGCACCACCTGCGGCGCCTGCGTCGAGCAGTGCCCGGTGGACATCGAGCACATCGACCACATCGTCGACATGCGCCGCTACCAGGTGATGATCGAGTCCGCGTTCCCGTCCGAGGCGGGCACGATGCTCAAGAACCTGGAGAAGAAGGGCAACCCCTGGGGCCTGGCGAAGAAGCAGCGCCTGGAGTGGCTGAAGGAAGTCGACTTCGAGGTGCCGGTCGTCGGCAAGGACATCGAGGACCTCACCGAGGTCGAGTACCTGTACTGGGTCGGCTGCGCCGGCGCCCTGGAGGACCGGGCGAAGAAGACCACCAAGGCCTTCGCCGAGCTGCTGCACATGGCGGGCGTGAAGTTCGCGATCATGGGCGGCGACGAGAAGTGCACCGGTGACTCCGCCCGCCGCCTCGGCAACGAGCCCCTGTTCCAGGAGCTCGGCATGGAGAACGTCATGGCTTTGAACATGGCGTTCGGCGAGGAGATGGACGACGAGGGCAACGTCACGCCCGAGTCGAAGAAGCCGAAGTCGGCGAAGAAGATCGTCGCCACCTGCCCGCACTGCCTCAACACGATCGGCAACGAGTACCCGCAGATCGGCGGCGACTACGAGGTCATCCACCACACCCAGCTGCTCCAGCACCTGGTGGACGAGGGCAAGCTGGTCCCGGTCACGCCGGTCGAGGGCATCATCACCTACCACGACCCCTGCTACCTGGGCCGCCACAACAAGATCTACACGCCGCCGCGCGAGATCATCGCCAGCGTCCCGGGCGTCCGCAACGAGGAGATGCACCGCCACAAGGAGCGCGGCTTCTGCTGTGGCGCCGGTGGTGCGCGGATGTGGATGGAGGAGCGGATCGGCAAGCGCATCAACAACGAGCGCGTCGACGAGGCCCTCTCGGTCAACCCGGACATCGTGTCCACGGCCTGCCCGTTCTGCCTGGTCATGCTGACCGACTCGGTCAACGGCAAGAAGAACGACGGCAAGGCCAAGGAGTCGATCCAGGTCGTCGACGTCGCCCAGCTGCTGCTGGAGTCCGTCAAGACGCCCGTCCCGGACGACGAGCCCCCGGCGGGCGAGGCCGAGGCGGAGAGCGAGCCGGAGCCGACGCCGGTGAAGTGACCGGGCCCACGCGGCACAGCGCGACGCCCCCTGTTCCCACGCGGGACAGGGGGCGTCGTGGTGCGGCAGGCTTGAGGGCAGGAACTGATCGAAAGGACCGACCGCGTGATCATCTTCGGCACCAAGGGCTACCTCTACCAGCTCGCGATACTGACGCTCGTGTGCGGCCAGTGCGGCAACCCCGCCGCACACACGCTCCGCAAGCGCGTCACGAAGTTCACGCTGTTCTTCGTGCCGCTGTTCCCGTTCTCGACCAAGTACGCCACGCAGTGCACCTTCTGCGGCGCCGAGCAGAAGGTGACCGCGGAGCAGGCCGAGCAGCTCCAGGCACAGGCCGCTCCCGGCGGTTCCCACGACGGCCGGCAGCCGTACGGGCAGTCGCCGCAGCAGCCCTACCGGTACTGACCTCAGGACCGGTTCTGCTTGGCCCCGCCCAGGGTGTCGGCGGCGTGTTTGGGACCGGGCCGGGAGGAGAACTGACCGACGAGTTCCCGAAAACAGATCAGCGCCGTGATCGGCGGAATTCCGACGATCACCATCGCGAGCAGGGAATGCGGGGACTGGCCGATGCAGAGCGCCACCGCCGTGCCGGAGGAAACCAGCATGACGGCCCAGGAACGCCGGGCGGTTCTGCGCTGAACCGCGGCTCGCAGGATGGAGAGTCCCGCTAACATCCACGGCCCGTACACCGTGAGCGGCCACCATTGCGCCAGCTTCGGCGACACCACGAGCAGCGCGATGGCGCGGAGCTGGTCGTACGAGTACGAGATGGACCAGGTCAGCATCGTCACCGCGCACACCGTGATGGCCGCGACCAGGACCGCGACGGTGATGACCTTCGGGTTGCCGGCAAGGAAGTGCGAGCTCGCCTGGTGCCGTCGCCGGTTGACCGGGCGGCGGGGGCGGCGGGCGGCGTCCGACAGGGGCGAGCCGGTGGTCGGCAGGGGTGGAGCGGGGTTCAGGTCGACCCCGTGCGTCGTGTTCAGCATCTGCGCCAGTTCGGCGTCCGGATCCCAGCCCTCGGACGTGATCGTCGGATCGGGGACCTGCCAGAAGTGCTGCGTGTCGACCTGTTGGGTGAGCGGCTGTCCGTCTAGCGCGTCATAATCGGACCTCATTTTAAAAGTTCTCCACTTCCCTTGACTCCCTGAGATATTCACTCTCCATCCGACTGATGGTTCTCAGGAAGTCGTCAAGCAGATCCGAGCAGTGTGTGATGCTTTCCGCAGTGGTCTGATCAGCTGCCTGCCAGAGGCGGAGCGAGCCGTCCTCAGCCGCATATCTTTCCTGCCAAGTCACGTCCACCTAACGAGCACCGGACGGCGCAGGACATCTGGCATTCGGGGGAATATCCGTCAACGGTGATTATCTGGAATATCCAATACCGTCGGCTTCCCGATGAAATTCCGAATATGTGTGGACCGTACCTCTGGGCACACCTCGCTCCCTGCGTGACCGCGTGCGCGACCTGTCGAATCATTCGTGCGGGCCGTGACGGTGCCGCTGCCGGCGGGCGATCCGGAGGGGCGGCGACCGCAGTACGCCCGGTCGGTGGACGCGCTCGCCGACCCGGCCGGCATCACGTCGGCCGACCCGGCCGGTGGTTCCGGCGCCGGACACCGGGGAAGCCGGTCGTCACCGCCGGCCGCCGAACTCCCACGCGTGGACCTCTACATCCGCATACCCGTCCGCGCTCAGGACCGCGCGCGCCGTCTCCGGGTCCGGAGCCCTGAGCAGCACGGCCGTGCCCAGCCAGGCGGTGCCGTCGTCGGAGAGCAGCGGCCCGTACGCGACCAGCTCGTCGCGGTCGGCCGGCACGGTGAGGTCGACGGCCCGTCCCGCGCCGAGGCCGAGCACCAGATAGCGGTCGCCGCCGGTCGGGCCACCGGGGAAGTCCCACATCGTGCGGCCCAGCAGGTTGCGCCACCTGCGCAGCAGCACGTCCCGGTACACCCCGGCCCGCTGGTTGGGCTCGTCGAAGGCGAACGCGCGGGCGGCGGCCGGGCCCGGCAGGTCGACGACGTGCACACTGCCCGTGGGCGTCTCGCCGTCGGCGGCGAAGGTCGGGCCGCGGGCGATCAGCTCCTTCGCGTACCCGTCCATATAGGTCCAGTGGGCTTCCTGCAGCTCCTCGCGCAGGGCGAGCGAACCGGGGCGGTCACGGTGGTAGCAGAAGAACTCCATGGCCCCAGACCCTGCCCAAGGCAGGCCTTCTTCTCAACGGGCTTTCGCGTAGCGGGACTTCACGCCCGTGGGGGGCACTTCCGTGCTCGACGACTCCGCGGCCGGACGGGGCCCGCGCACCGGACGGGTGTCGGTCGCGGCTGTGCGGGAAGGCGCAGCAGGAGGAGTACCCACGGCCGTCCACCGTGCGGACGGGTCGGCCCGTGCCCTGCGGGGCGAGCGGCAGCGTGGGAAAGAAGCCGGCCAGGGCGGTGATGCGATGGAATCGCTGGTCTTCGACAGCGACGACCTCCAGGTGACGGAGGACTTCCTCAGTCGTGCCTACGCGCGGATGCGCATCGGCAGCGGCTCCCCCGGCGCCAGCAGGGCCCGTATCCAGCGCGACGCCATCGCGTCGGTCAGCGTCGACGAGCTCGACCTGAACTTCGAGATGAGCTACTCGGTCACACCGCTCGGGAAGATCTGCCTGTGCATGGTCCACGAGGGGACGATCCAGGACCACGTCCTGCCAGGTGTCCGGGACAACTTCGGGCCCGGCGACCTGGTGATGTTCGCGCCGCCCCATCTGTCGTACGCGGGCCGCATCTGTTCCGCCCGCTACAACATCACGATGCTGGACCCCCGTCTGCTGGACCGGGTCGCCGCCACCGGTGCCGAGGCCCCCCGGGAGCCGGTACGTCTGACCGGGCACCGCCCGCACTCCCCCGCCGCGGCGGAGCACCTGCGGCAGACCATCATCTATCTGCGCGACCATGTGCTCGCCGACCCGGCGGTCCGCGAGCAGCCGCTGGTCGCGTCGACGAGCAGTCAGATGCTGGCCGCCTCGGTCCTGGCGGCCTTCCCCAACACGGCGGCGGACACGGACGACAGCGCGCAGGACCGCACCGACGCACGCTCCACCACCCTGCGGCGGGCCGTCGCCTTCATCGACGACCACGCCGATCAGCCCCTCACCGTCGCCGACATCGCGGCGGCGGCCCACGTCACCGTACGAGCCCTGCAGTACGCCTTCCGCCGGCACCTGGACACCACCCCGCTCGCCTATCTGCGCCGGGCCCGGCTCGCGCACGCCCACCGCGAACTGCGGGCCGCCCAGCCGTCCGGCGACGTCACCGTCAGCGACATCGCCGCGCGCTGGGGCTTCGCGCATCCCGGCCGTTTCGCAGCGCTGTACCGGGACACCTACGGCACCAGCCCCTCGCGCACCCTGCACGGCTGAGCGGCCGGAGGCGGACGGGGCGCGAGGTCGGACGGCGGTCACACGGCGGCCGTCCGGAACTCGGGGGAGGGCGGTCTGCGACGTCCCAGCGCGGCGTCCAACTGGTGGCGGATCTCCGGCGGCAGCCACCCGCGGTGCGGCCACCGCACCATTTGCTCGGCCACCTCACGCAGCTTGGTGTTCGTGTGCTGGGAGATCTCCCTGAGGATCTCCCAGCCGTCCTCGGGCGGCAGGCCCCCGTAGACGATCACCACCCCGATGGCCTGGTCGACGACGGCGTGCGAGACGAGGGCGTGCCGCATCTGCGCCAGCTCTTCCTCCAGGGCGGCGACCCTCCTGAGCCGCTCCTCTTGCTCTGTCATGCCGCGGGTCCTGCTCTCCGATCGGATCGTCGTGTCCCCTGACGGTCGCCTGCCCCGGTCACACGGCCGCAGTGGCGCGTGAAACGAAACGTGCCGCCGCCACAGGCCGGAAAACGAACACGCACAGCCTCCGGATGGGCGCCCTGGCCGAAATGCGCGCCCGGCCGCCCGGCGCCGGGCCGAAATCCCGGCACAGGACTGTCGCCCTGACTCGCACACGTGCATGATTACCCGGTTGTTTCCCCTGGTGCTGACGAGGTGAGCGGTGCGCACGCGAAGAGCCGGGATGTGTACGGCGGTCATGAGCACCACCCTCCTGCTCGCTGCGGCCTGCGGCCCCACCCCGGACAAGGAGGCCGCGCCGGCCCGGCACACCCCCGTCCAGATCGCCGACGCCCCCGCGCAGTTGCCCGTGCCCCGGGGCAAGGGCAGCAGGACACCGGACGACTTCAACGGCGACGGCCACCGCGACCTGGTCCTCAACGACCTGGCCAAGGCCGATGCCCACGCCGATGACGCGGGCATCGGCATCGTCTACGGCAGCGAGCGCGGACTCACTCCGGGCGCCCGGCAGTTGCTCAGCCCCGGGCGGCAGGCCGCCCCGACCAAGGGCCGGCTGCCGGCGGTGTTCGACGCGGAGGCCACCTGCGATCTGGACAAGGACGGCTTCACGGACCTCGTCGTCTCCACCGACCCGCCCTTCGACGGCCAGGGCAGGCCCCCGGTCCCCCTCCAGCTCCTCTTCGGCTCCCCGCAGGGCCTCACGGGCAAGGCGGTCAAGCTCGCCATCCCCGATGCCGCCCGCGTCGGCAACGACTGGCCCGACCAGCCGGTGTGCGGCGACTTCGACGGCGACGGCACGCAGGACCTGGTCGTCCACGCGTCGGGCGGCCGACTGTCCTTCCTGCGCGGCCCGTTCACCCGCGAGGGCGGCCCGAGGGCGGCGGGAGCGCCGGTCCAGGCACCCGGCAACGCCCCGACGGGTCCGTCCGCCGACGTCAACGACGACGGATACGACGACCTGGTGGTCCGTACGGCACAGGGCGCGGGCCCTTCGGCCCTCGTCCTCGGCGGCGCGGCCGGCCCCGCCCGCACCGCAGTGGCGCTGCCGTCCGGCATCGACGTCGCCCTCGGCGCCTTCGGCAAGGGCGAGGACGGCCTGGACGCGGCGGTCGGCACCATGGGCGAAACGTCACTGCGCTACGACCTCACGGCAGTGGCCGTACGCGGCACTCTCGACGTCCCCGGCTCCGTGCTCGACGCCGCCGACTTCGACGGCGACGGTCTGAGCGAACTCGTCTCCAGCGGCTCGCAGGTCCGCGTCTTCCGGGGCCGGGCGGCCGGTCTCACGGCGGCGGGCATGGTGACCGTGCGGCCGCCCGCCCGGGGTACCACACGTGTCGTCACGGTCGGCGACTTCGACGGCGACGGGCGGGACGAGCTGGTGGTGCGGACGTATTCCGACGAGACCAAGGACACGGTGGCCGTGTATCCGGGGGTGAAGAAGGGGCTGGTGGCGACGGAGCCGTCGGTCTCCTTCTCCACGTCGGAGTTCCTCACGCCGTAGGCACCGCCCCGTCGGTCACCGGCCCGCGCGCCGACCACCCGGGCCGGGCCGTCCTCCGCGGCGACCGGACTTGCGGACCGAAGCTGACCGCAAGTCCTTCTACGTTCCTTTCATGACGCAGACGCAGCCGCAGAAGCAGAAGCAGGAGCAGACCCAGGCTCTGGCTCAGGCCACCACACAGGACCAGGCCCAGGCCAAGGACCAGAACCAGGACCAGGACCAGAAGATCCTTGTCGGTGGAGCCACCGGCACGGTCGGCCGCCGGATCGTCGCCGAGCTGCTGGCCCGCGGGCACGAGGTCCGCGCCCTCACCCGGGACCCCGCCAAGGCCGCCTTCCCGGCCGGCGTCGAGGTCGTCCGGGGAGACCTGACCGAGCCCGACACCCTGATCCCGGCCCTGGAGGGCGTCACCGGCCTCCACCTGATCACCTTCGGCGGGCCCTACTTCGCCCCGCTGGAGACGGGCCCCCGGATCCTGGAGCTGGCCCGTGCGGCCGGCGTCCACCGGGTCACCGTGCTGCACGGCGGCGGCCCCACCCCGCTGGAGGACGCCGTACGCGCCGACGAGGGCGTGGGGTGGACCGTACTCATGCCGGTCGAGTTCATGGCGAACGCCCTGGAGTGGGCGGACGGGATCCGGAGTTCGGACGAGGTCCGCGAGCCGTTCGTCGCCCGGCTGAGCGCCATGGTGCACGAGGGCGACATCGGCGCCGTCGCCGCGGTCGCGCTCACCGAGGAGGGCCACGGCGGTCAGGAGTACGTGATCACCGGGCCCGAACTGCTCACCGTGGGGGACAAGGTCGCGGCGATCGCCGCCGCGCGCGGCCGGGAGATCGCCCTGGTCGAGCTGACCGAGGAACAGGCCGTCGAGCAGTGGCGGGCGGCGGGGCAGCCGGAGGATGTGATCGCCTTCCTGCTGGAGGCGTACGGGAACACCCCCGAGGTGGGCCGCACGGTCGTCGACACCGTCGAGAAGGTCACGGGCCGCCCGGCCCGCACCTTCGCCCAGTGGGCCGCCGAGCACGCGGACGCCTTCCGCCGCTGATCAGGACATACGGCCCCGGAAGTCGAGCCCGGAAATCGAGTCCGGAAGTCGATCCCTGCAGTCGATCCCGGAAGCCGATCGGGAAACCGATCCGGAAGCCGATCGGGAAACCGATCCGGAAGCCGACCGGAAACAGAGAAGGCAAGGAGTCCGCTGCTCCTTGCCACTCTCAACCTATAGCGCACGGGGGGCCTTGCGGCAAGGCCCCCCTGGTGCAGCAGAATCTCCCGCCTGAGCCAGAACCTGCGGAAAATCAGTGATGCGCGAGTTATGCACGCTTTGGGGGATTCATGATCGACGTGATCATCGCCGGCGGTGGCCCGACCGGCCTGATGCTGGCCGCCGAACTCCGGCTGCACGGGGTGCATGTGGTGGTGCTGGAGAAGGACCCGGAGCCGACCAAGGTGGTCCGCGCGCTCGGACTGCACGCGCGCAGCATCGAAGTGATGGACCAACGCGGCCTGCTCGGGCGGTTCCTGGAGCACGGGAAGCAGTACCGGGTCGGCGGCTTCTTCGCGGGGATCGAGAAGCCGTGGCCCGAACGGCTGGACACCGCCCACGCCTACACCCTCGGCATCCCGCAGACCACGACCGACCGCCTGCTGGCCGAACACGCCACCGAACTCGGCGCCGAGATCCGGCGCGGCCGCGAACTGGTCGGGCTGAGCCAGGACGAGGACGGGGTGACCGTCGACCTCGCCGACGGCACGCGGCTGCGCTCTCACCACCTCGTCGGCTGTGACGGCGGCCGCAGCACGGTGCGCAAGCTCCTCCAAGTCGCCTTCCCCGGCGAGCCCAGCTCGGTCGACACCCTGCTGGGCGAGATGAAGGCGGGCGTGCCGCAGGAGGAACTCGTCGCGGTGATGACCGAAGTCCGCAAGACCCAGAAGCGGTTCGGCTTCATGCCGCTCGGAGACGGGGTGTACCGCGTCGTCGTACCCGCCGGGGAGGTGGCCGAGGACCGCAGGACACCGCCGGCCTTCGAGGAGTTCAGGCAACAGCTGCGGGCGATCGCCGGCACCGACTTCGGCGTGCACTCACCGCGCTGGCTGTCCCGCTTCGGCGACGCGACCCGGCAGGCCGAGCGCTACCGGGTCGGCCGGGTACTGCTGGCCGGCGACTCCGCGCACATCCATCCGCCGACCGGCGGGCAGGGGCTCAACCTCGGCATCCAGGACGCTTTCAACCTCGGCTGGAAACTGGCCGCCACCGTCAACGGCTGGGCTCCGGAAGGGCTGCTGGACAGCTACGAGCGCGAACGGCACCCGGTGGCCGCCGACGTGCTCGGCAACACCCGTGCGCAGATGCTGCTGCTGTCCACCGAGCCCGGCCCCTCGGCGGTGCGCCGGCTGCTGTCCGAGCTGATGGACTTCGACGACGTGAGCCGGTACCTGACCGAGAAGATCACCGCGATCGGGATCCGCTACGACTTCGGCGAGGGGCACGAGTTGCTCGGCCGGCGGCTGCGGGACGTGGAGTTGAAGCGCGGGCGTCTCTACTCCCTGATGCACCGCGGCCGCGGACTGCTCCTCGACCAGACCGGCCGGCTCTCGGTGGCGGGCTGGGCGGACCGGGTCGACCACGTCGTCGACGTCAGCGAGGAACTGGACGCGCCCGCCGTGCTGCTGCGGCCGGACGGCCATGTGGCGTGGGTCGGCGACGACCAGCACGACCTGCTCGGCCGGCTGCCCGAGTGGTTCGGCGCCGCCGCGGCCGGTTGAGCACGAGGACGGGGCCGGTGCCATGTCCGGGCACCGGCCGCGAGTGCCGACCCGCCGCACCTGCGTCTGCGCCTGCGCCTGGCTGAAAACACCCCACGAACCACGCCGCTCCCCCCGCCTCGAAGAATTACCGAACGCACGTACAACCCTTACGCCCCACCGCGAGTCTCCTGATCGCCAACCGCCCGTGAATCCGAGGACAAATTCCGGCCAACACGGGCGGACCCCGGCACCCAACGACTGCCGATGCCCCGCCGGGCATCCCGCATGCCGCAGGAGAACCCCGCATGCACCACGCGCACGCGCACCCGCACAGGCACCCCCGCCTGCGCATCGCCCTCGCGACGGCCACCGCGGCCGCGCTGACGGGCGGACTGCTCACGCTCACCGCCACCACGGCGACCGCCGCCGACTCCGCCCACGTCCCGCAGGCCGACTTCAACGGCGACGGCCGGGGTGACGTCGTCGCCTCTGCGCACGGCGCCTACGTGAGCGGCCGCGAGGGCGCCGGCCAGGTCATCGCGCTGTACGGCACCGCCACCGGCGTATCGTCCGCCAAGCGCACGACGATCAGCCAGAACACCACCGGCTCCCCCGGCACCGCCGAGACCGGCGACGGCTTCGGCGCCGAGACCGCGTACGCCGACTTCAACGGCGACGGCTACGACGACCTCGCCGTCTCCTCCCCGTGGGAGAAGGTCGGCACCGACACCAACGGCGGCGGCGTCGCCATCCTGTGGGGCTCCACGAGCGGCCTCACCGGCAAGGGCGTCACCGTCGCCGACCCCGCCCCCTCCTCGCACGACTACTGGGGCAAGGACCTCGCCGCAGGTGACTTCGACGGCGACGGCAAGGCCGACCTGGCCGTCGGCAACTCCTCCAACACCATCCACGTCTTCAAGGGCGGCTTCAGCACCTCCGGCACCCCCGGCGGCCGCTACACCGTCAAGCCGCCCATCCAGAACGGCTCCAACGACTTCCCGCACGGCCCGCTGAGCCTCACCGCCGGCGACGTCAACGGCGACAAGCGGACCGACCTGATCGTCGACGGCTACGAGACACAGACCGACTACGGCTGGAACACCAACTACTACGTGCCCGGCACCGCGAGCGGCCTGAGCGCCGCCTCCGCCAAGGCCCTCAAGCCCGGCATCATCACCGCCGTCGGCGACATCAACGGCGACGGCTACGGCGACATCGTCAGCGGCGCCGGCTGGGACGCCACCCTCGACGACGGCACGCCCGTCCCGGACGCCGCCAACGGCGGCAAGGTGAACATCACGTACGGTTCCGCCTCCGGACCCGCGACCACCACCGGTGTCACCCAGAACAGCGGCAACGTCCCCGGCAGCTCCGAGAAGGGCGACGGCTTCGGCTGGGACCTGGACCTCGGTGACATCAACGGCGACGGCTACCAGGACCTGGTGATCGCCTCCCCGACCGAGGACATCGGCGGCGTCGCCGACACCGGCCAGGTCACCGTCCTGTACGGCTCGGCGGGCGGCATCGACACCACCACCGGCGTCCAGGGCTTCGCCCAGAGCACCGCGGGCGTCCCCGGCAACGACGAGAAGACCGACCTGTTCGGCGCCGACCTCAAGCTCGACGACGTCACCGGCGACGGCAAGGCCGACCTGGTCATCGGCTCGTACGAGAACTCCGGCAACGGCGGCCTGACCTACCTGCCCTCCAACGGCACGAAGATCACGACGTCCGGCTCGCGCAGCGTCGCCCCGAGCGACTCCGGCCTCTCGACGACCGGTTCACCGCAGTTCGGCGCGGTCTTCGCGGACTGACGGCCGACCGGATCGACTTGACCGACCGGACCGACCGGACCGACTGACCGGACCGACGGAACCGACGGAACCGACGGAACCGAACGGATCGAAGGGCCGACGCGGCCCCCCCGGACCAACCGCACCGACGGACCGACGGACCGACCAGCGGGCCGTACGGCCGCGCCCCGTCCCCGCATCCCGCGGCGCAGCCGTACGGCCCGCATCCCGGCCGGGCCCGCCCGTCCCCACGGGCCCGGCCCCCCTTCCTCCCAGGAGCACCCGACCTTGCGCAAGCGCACCCTCCTCCTCGTCGCCGGCCTCACCACCGGCCTGCTCACCGCACTCCCGGCCGGCCCCGCCGCGGCCGCGCCCTCCGGCCTGTCCGGCGACTTCAACGGCGACGGCTACCGTGACAGCGCGGTCGGCGCCCCGTGCGCCACCGTCGGCTCGGCGTCCTGCGCCGGCGCCGTGGTCGTGCTGTACGGCTCGTCGTCCGGGATCTCCGCCACCCGGAAGGCCGTGATCACCCAGAACTCCACCGGGGTTCCGGGTACCGCCGAGTCGGGCGACCTGTTCGGCGCGAGCCTCGCCGCCGCCGACCTGGACCGCGACGGTTACTCCGACCTCGTCGTCG
Source organism: Streptomyces sp. NPDC001920 (assembly GCF_053594495.1). Classification (NCBI taxonomy): domain Bacteria; kingdom Bacillati; phylum Actinomycetota; class Actinomycetes; order Kitasatosporales; family Streptomycetaceae; genus Streptomyces; species Streptomyces sp. NPDC001920. Next base: position 106,154 of record NZ_JBSFEP010000015.1, on the reverse strand, counting down.
GCGCCTCGAACGAGGCCGTCGGCGACCGTGAGGGCGTCGGCTCCGGCACCGTGCTGTGGGGCTCCGGCTCCGGGCTGTCCGGCGGCAAGGGGCTGCCGCAGCCGTCGACGCTCGTCGAGTACAGCAACTTCTCCCAGGGCGCCGCGACCGGCGACTTCGACGGTGACGGCGACACCGACGTCACCCTCGTCGGCCGCACCCACACCCGCATGTACCTGGGCCCCTTCACCCGCACCGGCGGCCCGCTGAGCCACCACCGCGTCGGTGAACTCGGCACCACCTACGAGGCGATCGCGGGAGACATGACCGGCGACGGCGTGGCCGAGCGCGTCCACCCGCACTTCGTGGACGGCGACCCCGGCGGCCAGATCCTCTACTACCGCAAGACCAGCACCGGCAACGTCCTGACCGAGCTGCCGAACGCCGACGGCTCCAGCGGCTCGATCGCCGACATCGACGGCGACGGATACGGCGACCTCGTCCTCGGCGACCCCACCGACCCCTCCGAGCACAAGCCCGGCGGCCACAAGGGCGGCCAGATCACCGTCTGGTACGGCGGCCCCGACGGCCCCGACCCCGCGCAGACGCCGACCGTCGTCCACCAGGACAGCACCGACGTGCCCGGCTCGGGAGAGACCGACGACCGGTTCGGCTCGGCCCTGAGCACCGGCGACATCAACGGCGACGGCTACGCCGACGTCGTGGTCGGCGCCCCCGGCGAGGGCATCGGCTCGGCGGCGGAGGCGGGGTCGGTGACCGTGCTGTTCGGCTCGGCCTCCGGGCTGACCGCCAAGGGCGCCAGGTCCTACACCCAGAACACCACCGGCGTGCCCGGCACCGCCGAGACCTCGGACCGCTTCGGTGCCGCGGTCGACCTCACCGACCTGACCAAGGACGGCAAGGCCGACCTCGTCATCGGCGTCGCCGGCGAGAACTCCACCGGCGGCGTCTGGACCCTGCGCGGCACCTCCACCGGCCTGACCACGACCGGCGCCAAGGGACTGACCGCGGCCGACGTCTCCCTCAGGGGCGGCTACTACTTCGGCTCGGCGATCGCCCAGTGACCCGTCCGGCCACCGCGCCGCCCGGCGGCGCGACACCACTCAACTGCTGATCCAGGAAACGGACTCACGGGAATCTCCATGCGCAAGCGAACACTTCTCCTGGCCGCGACCCTCACCACCGGCCTCCTCACCGCCCTGCCCGCCACCACGGCGGCCGCCGCCCCCTCCGGCCCGTCCGGCGACTTCAACGGCGACGGCTACCGCGACGCCGTCATCACCGCCCCGCTCGCCAAGGTCGCCGGCCGCAGCAACGCCGGCAACGTCGCCGTCGTCTACGGCACCGCGAGCGGCCTGGACACCACCAAGCGGCAGGTCATCAGCCAGGACACCGCCGGCATCCCCGGCGTCCCCGAGAGCGGCGACTACTTCGGCGAACGCGTCACCACCGGCGACCTGGACGGCGACGGCTACACCGACATCGTCGTCGGCGTGCAGGCCGAGCAGATCGGCTCGACCGACGAAACCGGCGTCCTGACCGTGCTGTGGGGCGGCGCCACCGGCATCAAGAGCGGCACCGACATCAGCTCGCCGCTCCCCGAGAACCGCTACGCGCTCGGCTGGTCCGTCGCCACCGGTGACTTCGACGGCGACGGCGCCACCGACCTGGCCGCGGTGAACATCGCCGCTCCGGGCCTCAACGTCTTCAAGGGCCCGATCTCCCGTACCGGCGTGGCCGCGGGCCTCAGCGGCATCGACACCCAGGACCAGACCGGCGTCGGCACCGAGCAGATCACGGCGGGCGACGTCACCGGCGACGGCAGGTCGGACCTGCTCGTGCTGGGCCAGGAGGAGATCACCGGCGGCTTCCGCACCCGCGGCGTCCTCTACAAGGGCTCGGCCGCCGGCCTGACGGCGGGCGCCAAGGTCGCCGGCGGCTACGCGGCGGTCATCGCCGACGTCGACAAGGACGGCTACGGCGACATCGTCACCGGCAACTTCATGGAGAAGTCGACCGACGAGCCCAACGGCGGCTTCGGCGGCGCGATCACGGTCACGTACGGCGCCGCCACGGGCCTGTCCAGCCGCACCCCGGTCCGTATCACCCAGGACACCACCGGAGTGCCGGGCGCGTCCGAGAAGAACGACGCCTTCGGGTGGAGCCTCGCCGCCGGTGACACCAACGGCGACGGCTACGCCGACATCGCGGCCGGCGTGGCGAACGAGGACCTCAGCGGCAGGACGGACGCCGGCTCGGTCGTGGTCCTGCGCGGCTCGGCCTCCGGCCTGACGGGCAGCGGCGCCAAGTCGTTCTCGCAGGACACCAGCGGAGTCCCGGGCACCGCCGAGTCGTACGACTACTTCGGCCACTCCGTCTTCCTCACCGACGCCGACAAGGACGGCCGCGCCGAGCTGATCAGCGGCGCCCGCGGCGAGAACGACGGCGCGGGATCCGTCTGGGTGCTGCGCGGCACCTCCACCGGCATCACGGCCACCGGCGCCAAGTCCTTCGGCAGCACGGCGGTGGGCGGCCCCTCGGGCCTGGCGTACTTCGGCGACGTCCTGTCGGGCTGACCCGCCTGAGCGGCGGTGCGCCCCCCGGTTCCGTACGGCACAACCCTGACCGGCCACCGGGAACCGCACCGCCGCACCCTTAGGGGATGTCACAGCTCGGCAGCAAAGCCGGGCCCTGACCGCAGGGCCCGGCACGCGAGCCGCCCGGACCAGGTACGTTCGAAGACGTGGCTGGATTCAGGATCGGACGCGGCAGCCGGAACAACGGCACCCCGCAAACGCGACCGCAACAACCTCCGTACGGGCAGCAGGCGCCCCAGGGGCCGTCGTACGGCTATCCCCCGCCGTCGCAGCAGCCGTACGGCGGCTCGGCGGGCGGTGGCGGCTGGCCGCAGGCGAACAGGGGTGCCGGACACGGGGGTTACGGCCCCGGGGGCCACGGTGGCCCCGGCGGCCACGGCGAGCCGGAGTACTTCGGCGACGGCGGCTACCCGCACGGACCCGGCGGCGGCACCCCGGACCCGTACGCGGCGAACAACCCCGGTCACACCCAGGCGTTCTCGGTCGGCGAGGACCCCTACACCCAGGGCGAGACCTACCACGCGGGAGCGGCCCCGGCCGCCCCGGTGGGCCCCCGGCTGCACTGGAAGGACCTGCTGCGGGGCATCATCGTCTCCCCCGGCCGGACGTTCCTCCAGATGCGGGACTACTCGATGTGGGGCCCCGCCCTCGTCGTCACCTTCCTCTACGGCCTGCTGGCGGTCTTCGGCTTCGACGGCGCCCGAGAGGACGCGATCAACGCGACCCTGTCCAACGCGGTCCCGATCGTCCTCACGACCGCCGTCGCCATGGTCCTGTCGTCCTTCGTCCTGGGCGTGGTCACGCACACCCTGGCCCGCCAGCTGGGCGGCGACGGCGCCTGGCAGCCCACGGTCGGCCTCTCCATGCTGATCATGTCCCTCACGGACGCACCCCGCCTCGTCTTCGCCATGTTCGCCGGTGGCGACGCGACCTTCGTCCAGGTCCTCGGCTGGGCGACCTGGGTGGCCGCGGGCGCCCTCCTCACCCTGATGGTCTCCAAGTCCCACGACCTGCCGTGGCCGAAGGCCCTGGGCGCGAGTGCGATCCAGTTGGTCGCCCTGCTGTCGATCTTGAAGCTGGGTACGTTCTAGAACCCCCGCGGACACCCGAAAGGGCCCCCGGCGCTGCTCGCCGGGGGCCCTTTCGTCACGCTTCTCACGGCACGGCCGCACAGGACCGCCCCCACTCAGGCGTCGAGCACCTGCCCGGCACGCCGGACGACGGGCGGTTCGACGCTCCACGGGAAGTTGATCCACTCATCGGTGCGCTTCCACACGTACTCGCACTTCACGAGGGAGTGCGACTTCTCGTAGATCACGGCGGACCGCACCTCGGCGACATGCTCGACGCAGAAGTCGTGCACGAGCTTCAGCGTCTTGCCGGTGTCGGCGACGTCGTCGGCGATCAGGACCTTCTTGTCGGTGAAGTCGATCGCGTTCGGAACGGGCGCGAGCATGACGGGCATCTCCAGCGTGGTGCCGACGCCCGTGTAGAACTCGACGTTCACCAGGTGGAGGTTCTTGCAGTCCAGGGCATAGGCGAGGCCACCGGCGACGAAGACCCCGCCGCGGGCGATGCTGAGCACGATGTCCGGCTCGTACCGGTCGTCGGCGATGCTCTGCGCGAGCTCGCGGACGGCCGCGCCGAACCCCTCGTACGTCAGGTCCTCCCGCACGCCAGGCTCACTCATGCCGCCGCTCACTCCCGCGCTCACACCTGGGTCCGGTGGAAGTTGAGGTAGGACCGGGAGGCGGTGGGCCCGCGCTGCCCCTGGTACCGGGACCCGTAGCGCTCGCTGCCGTACGGGAACTCGGCCGGCGAACTGAGCCGGAACATGCACAGCTGGCCGATCTTCATGCCGGGCCAGAGCTTGATGGGGAGCGTCGCGAGATTGGACAGCTCAAGCGTGACATGCCCACTGAATCCCGGGTCGATGAACCCGGCGGTGGAGTGGGTGACCAGCCCGAGCCTGCCTAGGGAACTCTTCCCTTCGAGCCGGGAGGCAAGATCATCGGGAAGGGTGATGACCTCGTAGGTGGAGGCGAGAACGAACTCACCGGGGTGCAGGATGAACGGCTCGTCGCCCTCGGGCTCCACGAGCCGGGTCAGATCCGTCTGCTCCACGGAGGGGTCGATGTGCGGGTACCGGTGGTTCTCGAACACCCGGAAGTAACGGTCCAGCCGCACGTCGATGCTCGACGGCTGCACCATGGATTCGTCGTAGGGATCGATCCGTACCCGCCCGGCGTCGATCTCGGCCCGGATGTCCTTGTCTGAGAGAAGCACGCCCCGAGGATACGCAAGGCGCGCGGAACGGCCACAATCAAGCCACCCGCGCGCCCGGCACCACACCTGCTGTCACAGCACTTACAACACTTACTGCTGCCCCTGCTGTCCTTGCGGTTACTGCTGTCCCTGCTGTCCCAGCCACCGCTTGCCGCGATTACGCCCGCTACCGCTTCTGCAGCACCACTGGCACCACACTGCGGAGCCGGGCACACCGGGGACACCGGAGAAGCCGCCCGGGGCCGAGTCGCTCGGCCTGCTGCATCGGAAACGAAGCGGTGCTGAACACGTGCCCATCGGCACAACGGACGACGGTGCGCTCCATCAAGTCCTAGAGTCCCTTCCCCAAGAGCCGCGTCGGCTGCTCACCTGCCTGACGACGGAAGGCCACATTACGGGATCAAAGGGACGGCCCTCCAGGCGGCACTCCGACCCCGCCGGGCCCCTCTCCCACCCCACCACCGTACGCCCCAACTCCGGCCCCGCGTACCCACATCCACTCCCTGAAACCCACTCAGGCCCCACGGCGTCAGCGCCGGGGACCGAGGATGAGGTAGAGTGACGGGGCAATCGGACACCGGCTCCGGATGATCTCAGGGCGGGCGTCTTACGCGGGTGTAGTTTAATGGTAGAACATCAGCTTCCCAAGCTGAGAGCGCGAGTTCGATTCTCGTCACCCGCTCCATGATTAAGGCCCAGGTCAGAGACCCGGGCCTTTTTGCTGTTCGCTGTGATCAGTCGCCGCGTGCCAGATTTGTGCCAGAAGGCTCGTCGGGCCCCTTGTCGCGCTGGGCCTCCCTGGCCGCAGCCCGAGCCTTCCGCACCGTCGCATCCAGCCCGGCGGCCACCTCCTCCTGCCGCTCGTCGTCGGAGTGCTGGTAGATCAACGCTGCCTTCTCCGAGGACTGCCCGGCCCGGACCATGGTGTCTTTGAGCGTGGCACCGGAGCGCGTGGAGAGCGTGTGCCCCGTGTGCCGAAGGTCGTAGAACCGGAAGCCCTCGGGCATCCCGACGACCTCTCGCGCCCGCCGCCACTTCCGCCCGAAGGTGCTGCGCCTGAACGGAGCGCCCTTCTCTCCCACGAAGATCAGCCCATCGGGACCCGGCTCGGCGTAGCTCTCCAGATGCCAGCGGAGCTCCCGGCGGAGGAACGCGGGAAGAATCACAGTCCGGGTCCCTGCCTCCGACTTGGTGTCGCCCTGGACGCGCCGCCCGTTCATCCGCTCGGGCTCGGCGAGACGGACGCGGACGCGAAGGTTGTCGAGGTCGATGTCTCGGCGACGGAGGCCGGCCAGTTCCTCCGGGCGCATCGGGCCGTACGCGCCGAGGTAGACCATGAGCCGCCACCGCATCCCCACCGCTTCGGCGAGGGCATCGACCTGGGCGACGGTCGCGATACGCCGCTCAGCCGCCTTCTCCTTCCCCGCTCCCTTGATCCGGCACGGGTTGCGGGTGATCAGCTCGTCGTCCACGGCCGTTTCCATGATGGCCTTGAGGAGCCGGTACGCCTTGGCCGTCATCGTCTTGGCGTTCGTGGTCCGCAGCCGGTCGGCCCGCCACTCCCGGACACGCGGAGCGGTGATCTCGTCCAAGTCCGACTCGGCGAAGGCAAACAGGTGCTTGTCGAGGAGGTACCGGTAGAGGTCGCGGGTGAGCGGCGCAAGCTCCCGCTCGTCGACCCACTTGTCGGCGTAGGCCCGGAAGCTCACCGCACCTGCCTCGGGGTCACGCCACTCCCCCCGCCGGATCTCGGTTTGTTTCTCGGCAAGCCAGTCATCGGCATCCGCCGTCGTCTCGAAAGTGACGGGAGCGGGACGCATCACGCCGTCAGGGCCGGGATAGCGAGCCTGGTACCGGCCGGACGGAAGCCGTCTGATCGCGCCGAAACGGCGGCGCCTGCCCTTGCTGTTGGCCATCAGGCAGCAGCCCTCCCGAAACGGGAGCGAGGCCGCCGCAACGGCTCCACAGTGCGCGAGGCGAGGTATTCGCAAAGGGCGCTCTCAGGGATGCGGACGTGTCGGCCGATCTTGACGTACCGAATGCGCCGCTCCTCGATCAGCCGCCGAGGGAAGCGGGCAGTCGTGCCCAGCAGCTCGGCGACCTGGTCCACGGACAGGTAGCGGTCGTTCATGTGGTCGGCTCTCCTTCCGTGCCGGGAGCAGGTTCGAGCGATGCCGCCAGCCAGGTCTCGCCCGAGCTGAGGCCCGTTCCGGCGAAGACCCAGTGCGCGAGGACGAGCGTGGTTTCGCCGTCCTGGGGTGCAGGCGGGGCAGCTTGGGCGCGGCGCCATTCGGCGCGGGCGTCGCGGAGGGCGCCGAGCGTGGTGGAGTAGCGGCGGGACTTGGTGGAGAAGTGGCCGCGGAAGCCGAGCATGTGCGCCCAGGCCCGTAGGCGGAGATCTGCCAACTCGGGGCGTGCGCCGAGGGTCCAGGCGGTTCGGATCATGCGGCGGGCGTGGTCGGTGATGCGGGCCCCGGCCAGCTCGGCGAGGAAGCGGATTGGCCGGTCAAGGGTGCCCGTCGCGGTCTCGGCGCCCTTGGTGGCGTACTTGGCGATGTACGCCGCTACGGCCCGCTCGGTCAGCTCCCGGCCGCAGTCGAAGTCAGACGAGCGGATCGGGCGGACGTCGAGCTGACGGCCGAAGACGAACGAGTGCGCCCGGCCGTCGACAGTCGGACCGCCGACACGAGCGGCGGTGGCAGCGGCGTGAATTGCGTCGCGCAGCAGCTCGGCCGTGGCCCAGGGCGGGGGCGAGGTGTCGCCGCCCTCGGGGCCGTCGAGACGGATGACCGCGTGGAAGTGGACGGCTCCACGCTTCTGGTACTCAGCGACCTTGGCGAAGGAGATGCGGGCGTGGTCGCGGAAGGCACGTTGGGTGAGGCCGGCACGCTTGGCGACCTCACGGCGGAAGTAGATGGAGAACCGGCGCCACAGGGCCCCGGCGTGCGCGTTCCAGAGCACGGCCGCTTCGTAGTTGTACGTGTCCGGGTCGAGGGGCGTGCCGAGGGCCGGGTCTGTGTCGTCGTGGCGGGCCCCGCAGCGGCAGGGCCGACCGCTGGAGGGGCGGTTGTGGACCGGGCCGAAGCTCGGCGCGGTGAACGTGGCGAACACGCGCGGGTGCGTGCCGACCTGCTCAGGGGTGCCCTTGCCGCCGCGAAGTCCGGCGGTGATCAGGTGGTAGGTGTCGCGGCGGTAGAGCTCGGCGCAGGCCGGGCAGCGGGTGGCACGGCGGTTGTTGCAGCGGACGAGGAGGTTTCCGGCGGGGAGGGCGGTCGAGTCGAGGTGGTGCAGGACGCGTCCGACCTCACCGGTCGTCGTGTCGACGGCGTACTCCGTGCGGTGGCCGTCGAGGCGTACCGGGTGGATGCAGCCGCCCAGGCCGGAGAGTTGACGGGCCAGTTCGGGCAGGGTGCCCAGTGAGGCGAGCATGGAGAGTTCCGCCAGCGGAGGCGGAGTCTGCCGGGTGATGATGGGCATTCCTTTCGGCTGTTTCGGCGGTTGGGAGGGACGGCCCCGGGGCGGCGGGATGCTTGGCGGCGTTTGCCGCCCCGGCGGCCGGTCAGCGCTTGTTCGCGCCGGTGACGAGGGAGCGCAGGATCACGGCGGCGATGGCCACCGAGATGGCCGAGACGGCGACGGCCGCCAGGAGGGCTGTGAGTACGACGCCGACGACGACCACGGCGGCGACGGTGCCGACACCGACCCCCACGAACGGGGTGACCGAGCGGCCGGCGGAGGGAGCCGGAGCGTGATCCTGCGGAATGTGCGTGGTGATGCTCGGAACGTGCGGAGTGTCGGGCAGCTTGGGACGGAACATCGCGGGACTCCTTGTCGGTCGGGGTGTCACTTGTGGGTGCCGTTGACGACGTCGACCCCGGAGCGGGTGCCGGATTCGATGGCCGGGGCCAGAAAGGTGTGCGAGAGCCAGAAGCCGAACAGGGCGATCACGACGGCGACCCAGAGGCGGATGCCGAGGAACTTGATCGCGGCCCAGGCGATGACGCCCAGGACGAAGACGAGCGGCAGAGAGACGGTCACGGTGGTCTCCTCAGCGGACGCGGCAGCGCGCGGCTGTCGTAGTCGGTGGAGAAGCCGCAGCGCGGAGCCGTACAGGCCGCGGTGTGCTTCTCACGGCCCCGGCCGTCGTAGTACGTGCCGACCTGGACGGGGCCGATGCGGACGACGCGGCGGAAGCGGCGGTTGGCAGACATCAGGGGGTCTCCTCTGCGGTTTCGCCGGTGAAGTCGGTGACGTGGTCGGCCAGCCAGCGCAAGATCTCGTCGCCCTCGTAGCTGTCGGCGGCGAGGATCACCGGCTCGGCGATCAGCACGGCTTCGGTCAGGCGGTTCTGGCGGGTCAGCTCGGCAGCGCGCTTGAGCGCGCGGAGCGTGGACGGGCGCACGGGGGAAAGTCCTCCAGATCAGGTGAGTTGGGTAGCGAGAGCTTCGGCGAGCGGCATCGGGACGCCGAGCCGGGCGCGAAGCGTCGAGGTGTCGATGGGTGATCCGGTCCGGGCGCGGTGTTCGTCGGCGACCTTCCGAGCGAGAGCGACGAGGGCGGGCGGTGCCGGGGCAGGTGAGGACGGAGCCGACTCCGGTTCGGGTGTGGGCAGTTCGGCCGCCGTCGAGGGCGGCTCGACTACTGCTGCAGCGGTGGGTTCCGGCGTTGTGTCTGTCGAGGGCGGTTCGGATGCCGTCACCGGAGCTTTGGTCGGCTTCGGTGTCCCGTGAGCGAGCAGGGTGCCGCCCAGGAAGGCGACCGCGGGCCAGCCCGCTACGAGGATGCGGAGCCAGGCCGGTACGTCGTCCAGGTCGAGCAGTCCGGCCGTGGCGACGTTGGCGCCGAGGGACGCGATAAGCGCGACGAGGAACCAGCACCACCCGGCCGCTTTCGCCTCACCGGAGCGGAGCCGCCGCCAGGCCGCGACCAGCAGCAGGTCGACGGAGACCGGGTAGGCCCATGCCTTCCAGCCGTCCTGTCCGGCAGCCAGGGCCAGGTCGTGCAGGTGGGCGAAGGACAGCGCGGCGGCGATCACCGCTTGGACGACTACGGCGTCCGCCCGGATGGACAGGACACGCACGGTGACTCCTTCCTGTTCCCGGCATGGGTCGGGTAGGGACTTGGCGCGGAACGGCCGCGCCGACCGTGGGAGCTGGTGGGTTACTCGGTGACCGGCTGAGGAGTGGCCAGCGGGCCGGACTCCTTCACCGGCACGGGCGGGATGTACGGCCGGAACGGCGCGAGCGCCGGTACATCCGGAGCGCAGTGCGCCGTCTCGCGGCAGGTGGCTGCAGCGTCGGCGAGAGACAGGTAGGGGGTGCGGATGCGGGACCAGCCGCCGGACGTGTCGCCGACGACGGCGAAGCCAGGCAGCTCGGGGGCGATGGCGCACGCGGCCAGAACCGCCTCAGGGGCGATGTCGCCGAGCGCCATCTTGGCGGAGGCTTCGTCGTTGACGCGGTGGCAGACGCGGCCGGTGAGCTGAGCCCGGAGCATGGTCGCGCCCTTACCCAGCTCGGCCCCGAACCGCTGCCCACACACCTCCAAGTAGATGCCGGCAGCGCGGCCGAGCTGAGCGAGCCGGATGAGCTGGGTGACCATCTCATCCCTCCGCTCTTCCTCCTTCCTCGTGGCGACGAGGAAGAGTTCGGCCACTTCGTCGATGAACAGCACGATGGGAAAGGGGCGTTCGTCCTCCGGCAGGCCCCAGATGTCCGAAGTGATCAACTCTTCCGGGGTGCCGGGTGCGATGCCCTGCTGGGCCTTGATGAGGTCGTATCGGTCCTCCATTTCCTTGACGAGCACGGGCAGCAGCTCGGCCGCCTGCTCCGGGTCGGTCGCCAGCGCGGAGAGCCTTGGAGCGAACGGCGCCAGCTCCACCCCGCGCTTGCAGTCGATGCCCACCAGGACCACCGGCTGAGCGGCCAGTCCGACGAACAGGTTTCGCAGGAACATCGACTTGCCAGACAGGGTGGCGCCGAGCACGAGTTCGTGGGGTACAGCCCGGTAGTCCCGTACGAACGCGGTTGCGTCCTCCCGCAGAGCCACCGGCACGCGGAGGGGACCGGCGTCCGTCCGGCGAGGCATCCGCACCTTCCGCAGGACATCGAAGCCGACGAGTTTCAGCTCCAGGACACCGGGCTTGACGTCCCGCACGTACACGGCGTGAACACCCCAGGCGTGCCGCAGCCGTTCGGCCGAGGCCACCACGTCCGCAGGTTCCTGCCCCGGAGCGAGCCGCAGCCGGAGCCGCAGTCCTGTCGAGGTGGGTTGAATAATGCCCCTCCGAGGAGGCACCGGCCGGACCTCCCGCCGAGTGGTCGCCTTGACGGCCAGCGCCCGCCACCGGGACGGCTCGACCGTCAGGCCGCACGCGTCCATCGTCGAGGAGTACGAGGCCAGCAGGCGGGCCACCGAGACCGGCAGCCCGACCGTGGACCAGTACGCCGTGGGGTGAGCTTGCCGGGCATAGGCCGCGCCGCCTATCGCAGCGAGCGCCCCGCCCAGCTCGGCCCACGTCACCAGGTCGGTCACGGCGATCAGCCCGCCTCGGCCATCGGGAAGGCGCCGGGCGCCACTGCGGTGGCCCGGTAGGCGATGCCGTGCCGCTGCTGGCCGTTGAACACGCTCTCCCATGGCCGAGCCACCAGCCCCGGCAGAGCGACCGGAGCGCCCAGCGTCAGGCCCTCGGAGATGCCGCTCTCGGGAACCGTGACCTTGATCAGCGACGACTCCCCCTCCTCGATGTAGACCACGCCGACCGTCATCAGTGCCTCGCCACTCACGGTGTCCTTCGCGATCTCACCGGTCTGCCGGTCGCGCACCTTCGGCGCCGGAGCCTCGGTGAGAAGGACCGTGGCGGTCGAAGTGTCAATGCGGATCACACGCACAGAGATTTCTCCTTCTGAGTCGATCAACCTGCCACCTGACAAGTTGACTTAGCAAGTTCGAAGCTAGGGATGACAAGTTGACTTGTCAAGTCGAGATAGAGGTGAACTTGCTTGGCTCAGCCGTCAGTTCAGGCGGTAGGTGTCTTCGAGCTCCTGCCGATCAGCAGGAAGCAGCACGTCAGAGACTTGCAACGCCTGCCCGGATGTATCGCAGACGATGACCAGAACACTGAGGACGGGCACGCCATCCGGCAAGCCCAGAAGTTCGGCTTCCCCCCGCTCAGGCAGTCGAGCGGAGACCCGTTCCGTCACATGATCAAAGCGGACCTTCTTCCGAGCTTCCACATGCTCGCGCACACTGCCGCCCAGGGCTTCGGCACTCGCCAGCTCGGTGCCCTCGACCAGGCCGGCGGGGAAGTAAGACGAGACCAGCTCGACCGCTTCGCCGTCCTCCTCCACCACGAAGCGGCGCATGAGGACCTTGGCCTTCTTGGGAAGCCCGAGCGCGGAAGCGACTCGCGTCGGAACATGAACTTCAGCGACTTCGACGAGGCGCCCCGAAGTCCGCGACTCATCGCGCTCCAGCGCCTCACGGCCGCGCCGGTCCTTCCGTTCCACGACCTCCGGACGGCCCCGAACGATCGTGCCGTACCCCTGCCTGGATTCCAGCCATCCATCGCGCTTCAGCAGCTCCAGGGCCCGCACGACGGTCGGGCGGGACATCCCGAAGGCTTGCACCAACTGATTCTCGCTGGGCACCCGAGTGCCGGGCGGATACGTGCCGTCCTCGATGCGGCCCTGGATCGTCTGCGCGAGGCGCACATACTTCGGTGCCGCCACTTCATACGCCATGGACGCCGCCTGTCGAGATTGGCCAAGTCAACTGGTCAACCAGACTAGCGACAAGCAGACCGTCAGAACAGAACGGGCCCGAAGGTCTCCTCGGCCGGCCACGCGTCGGCCACCACAAAGGAGACCCGCGTTCCACCGAAGGGGCTTGGACCGGAGTGCCAGGACTCAGCGATGGAATCGACCAACAGCAGCCCGCGTCCGTGGGCATCGTTGGCCTCTGGCTGCCGCATCCGTACGTTCGCCGGGAAGCCAGGGTTGTGCACCTCGATCCGAAGCGACGTCTCCACGCGGTACCACTCAACGCGCACCATCCAGGTGTCATCCGCCCGCCCGTAGAGAATGGCGTTGGTCACCAGCTCGGAGATCATCAGGGCACAGTCGTCGATCGAGCAGGCCGGGTTGTACGGGGCGATGAACTTCCGGAACCAGCGTCGGGCCCGAGGCACAGACTCCGCGACGGGGTGCAAGGCCATGGCCCCGAGTCGCGGTGAGTCCTCAGAGGGAAAGCGGTCGATCGTGTAGGCCATCCGCGCTCACTCCTTGCCGCTGCCGTCGCAGTCGAGGCAGCGCCGTTTCGATGTGGGACGGGGGCGGTCATTGGCCGTGGAGAGCGCGAGAGCCGTACGGGAGCCGACGCGCTTCCAGCCGCGCCCTCGACAACCCCGGCAAGTTGATCGCGTGCACTCGTCCGACCGCTGACTCGTCACCCGTGCCCCCTTCCATCAAGTGGCCTTAGCCACTTTCTGGATAGTGGCATTAGCCACTTTGACCACGCAACCCATTCGCCATAACTGACGAGGCGTCACCACGCCATCAGGTGAGCGGGTACCCCTGCTCGAACGCCCAACGATGCGGCGGGTAGGTGGCTTCAGCGAACTCCAACGGCCGATCCTGGAGGTCGAAGACGACGTGATGAACAATCAGAACAGCCGAGCCCACCGCAAGTTGCAGGTCCGCAGCCTCGTCCTCCGTTGCGTCCCGCGCGCACATGCGATCTTCCGCGTAACTGCCCTGGCGCCCCGTCATGTTCTCGACGTACATGAGCGTCCCCTCCTGAATCCGCTCAGGCTCCAGAAGCTTCGGTGCGCGCTGCCCGACATCCGGAGCGAACCATGAGGTAGACAGCGTGATCGGCCCATCCTGATTGTTGGTCACCCGTCGCCGATGCACGGCCCGACGATCCTTGACCAGGCCCAAAGCCTCTGCGACGTAATCCGGTGCCTCCAGCCAACCGGCCGAGGTGATCACCGCGTACTCACCAGGCGTGTAGATCTTCCCGGTCTGCCGAGCCCGCCCGTACAGCTCACGCGCCCGCCTGTTGACCTCCAGGCTCCGTACGTATGTACCCGATCCCTGGCGCTTCTCGACGAGCCCTTGATGGCTCAGCGCCTCCAAAGACCGCGCAGCAGTGGGCCGAGACACCTTCCAGTCCACCGCGAGTTGCCGCTCCGAGGGCACCTCGTCCCCCGGCCGCAGGTCACCCCGAAGAATCTGATCACGGATGTAGTGCGCGATCTGGAGATACTTCGGCTGAGCCTCTTCGATCTGAGGCATGTCTCCTCCTCACTCCCCCGGGGCCAAGTGGCTATGGCCAGTAGCCACTATAGGGTGAGTGGTCAATCCCCGACCCCGTAGGCTGAACCGCATGAAGCGGTTGATCGTCGCAGCAGGAGGAGGGGGCGACGCAGTCGCCGCCGCAATGCTTCACGCCGCCCTCTACGGCAACGACGGCCAGGCGGTGATCCTCACGTACGCGTGGGACCGCTTGTTGATCGACCCCGTACCGGGCCCCAGGGCACCGGACAACTTCACAGGCCTCGAACGACTCACCCCATCGGTCTGGACAGTGCCGGCCGAGGCCCGCCCAATCGCTCCGGCAGGCTCCACCCTCCCCCGACTCGCGTCCGAACTTACCCACACCTTCGCCCTGATCGACCCGCGCCACGGAGCAGAGGGCATCACACGCCAACTTAAAGAGCTGGTGGACCACTTGTCACCGGAGTCGATCGATCTCCTGGACGTAGGCGGCGACATCCTCGCCCGAGGTGACGAGCCATCCCTGAAAAGCCCGCTTGCCGACGCCCTCACGCTCGCCGCGTGCTGCCAGCTGAACGCACCAATCCGCCTCCTGGTGGCGGGTCCCGGTCTGGACGGTGAGCTGCCTTCCGAAGACCTGCGCGGCATGCTCGGCCCCCTCATCCACACCTTCACCGCGAAGGACGTCGAGCCGATCAGCTCGGTCCTGGAGTGGCACCCCTCCGAGGCAACCGGGATGCTCGCAGCGACAGCCAGAGGCGTACGCGGCACCTGCGAGATGCGGGACGCAGGACTCCCGATTCCCCTCACCGACGAAGGGCCGACCGTCCATGAGGTCGATCTGGATGAAGCGCTGAGCCGCAACCAGTTGGCCCGCGCCATCACGGCGACCACCACCCTGGACGAGGTTGAAGCACACAGCCGCGAAATCTGCGGCTACTCGGAGATCGACTACGAGCGCAACAAGGCCGCATGGCTCAAGGACCAGCCATCGGTGAAGCTCGACCCCAAAGCCGTGCTGTCGCGACTCGAGCAGCTCGAAGCCGAGGCCCACAACCGCGGAGTCACTCACACGACGTTCCGCCGCATCACCGAGGCGCTGAACCTCAACGGTTCCCTGCGCGAGGACCTGCGCCAACTGCTCATCAGCAGCCGCCCGGAGCAGTACGAGGCGCCCTTGTGGCGCATCACGACCACGACTGAGTAACAACCTTCTTCACGGGTTCAAGGCGGCTCGCTCCGCTCGCCGCGCGCGGCCCGGCCCCCGGCCGGGCCTGCGCTCCTGTCTCCGCCCCGCTCCAGCCCGGCCGGCGCCCGTGCCGCGCTCAAAGCATGCAGCCGCCTGATGCCAGAGAAGGGGTACGTCGTGGCTGGGGCGGTCGGCTCCGCGGCTTTACGGAGCCACTTTGGCGCGAGCCTCGAAGATCATGGCCCCAACGTCGTGCTTTACCGGGCAGGTCCACAGACTGCCCGACGCGCCGGAAGCTTACGGGGCCATGATCACTCGCGCCAAAGCAGCGCCACCCCAAAGCCGCTCCGCCGACCTGATTGCCTACCGCTGATCCCGGCATCAGTGCTGCTACGAAAGGATGATACCTAGCAGCAGAAAAATGACAGCGATCCCCAGGACAATGAGGTAGGGGCGTACACCACGACTGGTCAACAGGCGAAGAATTCTTGCCCATACCGACTCTTCACGCTCACCGAAAACTTCGAACCCTTCCGGCAGATTGGTTGCAACAAATCCGGCAAACGTGGCTCCGATCACCATCATTACCACACCTAGACTTGTCGTCTTCAACTCAACGCCATTAGGCCCCTTCCCGGTCACAATGCCCACATTCCCGAGGCCTAGAAGAGCAAACACGGCGCCGGCAATAATCAGGGCTAGCCCCACCAAAATGGTGACGGAAAGGATTACAGAACGCTTCCGAGGAGCCCCGTCCCCCTCTTCGCCGCTTTGAACTGAACTCTGCTCGCGTTGCGGAGATGCATTTGTCTCGTCGTCAGTCGCCATATGCCCACTGTGGCGTACGGTGACGACACACGCACGTTACGATAGCCCAATCGGGCACACTAGCCAGTTTGAGCGGTGTATGTGGGCGCCTCCACGACCCTGACAGGCACGCCCTGAACTTCCACCGGAAGATCTGGCACTTGATCGAGGTCGATCAGACCAACCGTGATCACGTAGTGCTCACCCTGAAAACCGATGCCCACGCCCCCGACCCGCGGATCGTCCTGAAGATCAGCTGCGAGGGCTCGCTTGGCAGCACGCACACCGTCAAGGTCAGTCATGGCCGTGTGGTTCCTTACGTTGCTAGGTCAGCATCCATGTGCTCAAGTATCCGCCGGAGCGGCGTTACAAGGGAGGCGTACCCCCCACCCCTGACACCACCGCTGAAGAGGAGACCGATCCCCTCCTTGGTTCTGCTATCGAACACCAGTGAACCACTATCTCCAGGCAGGCTGAAGGGAGCCCCGTTGTCTCTCCTGATTTCAATCTGGTCTCGGAAGACCAGTTTGCCCATATCTCCGTAGCCCCCCACTTCGAGCGGCCCGAAGTCAATCAGTGTGATTCGCCCAGTAGTTGAGCCTGTGCGACGCCCGATCTTAGTGACCTCAAGCGGACCGGTTGGATCAACAGGCCCAGTGACCTGTGCGCCACTCACAGTGACATCCACCTCCAGGCCCTCATCGAGCAAGCATGCAGCTGCATCCATATCATTGGGAGTTCCTAGAGCCTTCAGGGGTTCAACCCAGCCCAAGACTCCGATACGATCTTGCGGGTGAGGCCCACCAGCACTCCCACCCGGATGCGATATAACTTCGTCTAGCGCGACTTTATTGCTCGCCGCCAGAACATGGTTGTTGGAGAGGGCGTGCATTTTTCCAGTTTCCCTCAGGACTACGAACGGTCCCACAGTTCCGGACGCGCGATTGATGGTACCCACAGGGAATCCTGCTCGAACTGGCCCGCACGTGCATTGAGCATACACCGGACCTAGAGGCCTAATGTCGACCTCACCTTTAGATTTTTCCCCTATTGCATCCGCCATTTGCCACGCCTCAGGCGACTCATTCTGCAGACGCACTCCGAGGCGATAGCTGTGATTGCCAACAGAAATACCCAACGCAATTCCATGCGTGCGTGGTTCGGGAACATCGCTATCCATGGCCCC
This sequence comes from Streptomyces sp. NPDC001920, assembly GCF_053594495.1. Lineage (NCBI taxonomy): Bacteria > Bacillati > Actinomycetota > Actinomycetes > Kitasatosporales > Streptomycetaceae > Streptomyces > Streptomyces sp. NPDC001920. The sequence goes on along the minus strand of NZ_JBSFEP010000015.1, from coordinate 88,811 downwards.
CTGATTCCACCACACAGCCTCTCGCTGCTGGAAGAGTTTCTCACCTGCGAGAAATTCTTCCATTTCTTGCTTTAGCTCTCTGGCGGATTCGAGACGCATCGCTACCTCCCGATGAGAACGCTATTATGCACCGCTCGTGCCATCTCCCAGCCGGGCGCTGGAACCCAACCGCTGACAGGCTTAGTGTCATTGTCCATCTATCGGCATAGATCTGCAGCATGAACCGCTTGGTGAGGAATCCTGTGATTTGAGGCCCGTGGCTATGAGCGGAAGCGCTTCAGGTGGGCTCGCTGGCGTTGACCGGAGTCTGACGCCAAGACGGGGCATGGGGCAGGCAGGGACCACCCAGCGCCGGGCAGAGATCGCGCCAGATCGTGCCGGGAACTGCGGGGACTGAGCACGGACGCTACCGTCGATCGAAGCCGTGCTGAGTTGAGGGCTCAGGAGCCGGAGGCGGGCCGTGCCCCGCGTCCCAGCGCCTCAGTTGCATGTGTCGGCCACCAACAAACCGGTGACGGCAACCACTACCGTCATCGCGGCCAAGGCGCCGGCGAACGGCGCGCACCACGTCGGGCGCGATAGAAGCAGGGCCAGCACTCGGACACCGACGATCTGTCTGCAGCCCTGATCTGCCCCAGTCGAACCCGGAAGGCTGTGTAGGTCGAGGCGTTGCACGGCCCGCGCCAGGCCGGAGGTCTCGATGTCCCTCCGCAGGATGTGACGGAGTCGGCGCCCGTAGACCGTCGCGAGCGACTCCGCGGACGTAGTTCCCTCCCAGACAGCAACCCCAGCAACCGGTGTCGCCCGACATCGGCCTCATAGCCGTCCCCGCCTCGTTGGGTTGCTCTTCAACGATCTCAAGAGCTGGCCAATGTGCGCCGGGATGACCAGCGCTTCGATCGCGACCGGGGAGTTGTCGGAACGGTGGCGCTGACGTCGGCGAAAGATGAAGTCACCGACCTTTCCTGACACCATGCCTTCGGTAGCCCGTACCACAAGCGCACCAGATCGACCGGGGAACAGCGGGGAATCACGGTGAAAGCGGGTCCGCCCGACGAGGAGCCAGCTCGGCCATTCGACCAGGTCAGCGCCCAACCCGGGCCCAAATGAGCGCAGCTTTCCAAGCTGAGAGCTCTGTCGGCTGACGGATGGTGCATCAGGCTGCCTTGCTGACGCGTCGAGGCCAGCGAGACGCTTCCCAGGATCTCCAGCTCGCTGTCCGGGCAGCAGAACGCGCACGTGAGGTACCGAAAAATTCTGTGTGGACCCGTCCCACCGATGCCACAGTGGCAAGCGGGGGAGGACGTCCAACCCAATGAGGCCGAGTCATGCCGCCAGTTCCCTTCGGTACACCGGCAGTCTGGAGTAATCATGACGAGTCCGGAGAGTCCCGTCTGGCAGCCGTTGTCACGCCGCCACATCTCGACGCGGGAAGAAGCTCTGTTCGAAGGCGTGCCGGATCATCTGATCCGCCCGCTGGAGGCTTGGATCACTGGCTACCTGGACGGCTATCCGGAACTGACCGAACGGGTCGCTCTGCTGATGCGGGTTGCCCTTGACACTCCTGATCCCGAGCAGCTCGTCGAGGCCGTGTCCGCTAGCGACTCCTCAAGGCTCCTCGATGTCGTCGACGCGGTGCTGCACATCGACAAGAGACTGTGGTGGGAGCTTGATGTCACAGGCCCCGAACCTACGATGGAAGCTGGCCTTGCTGATTGGATTCCGGCCTTCGGCTGGCCCAAGGGAAGCAGGGCAGCAGCGGTTGAACGGCTCGACGAGATGCTCATGGACGCTGGCTCAGCCTTTGAGGTCGATTGGCGTCAGCGATGCTTGCAGCGCCGGGTCGACGCCACAGTAACCACCGCGGCAGAACAGGCCATGAGCATGGATGGGGGAAGTCATCTTCAGGCCTCGTGGGCCGCTACGTACGGTCGACACCCGGATGCGTCGAAGGCTTACGACGAGGCGATCCGGGCCGTTGAGGCAGCGGCTATCCCGATCGTGCTGCCGAACGACACGAAAGCAACCCTCGGCAAGGTGCTTGCACATTTCACACAGGCCAGTGACAAATGGGAACTGGCGATCGAAGGACCCGATGGTGGCGCTATTGCCCCGCTGACCGAGATGATCAGCCTGCTGTGGAAGGGCCACGTGGCCCGGCACGCTGGCAGCCCCACTTTCCGCCCGCAGCACCAAGACGAAGCGCAGATGGCAGTCCATCTCGCTGCGACGTTGGTGCACTGGTTTACCACCGGTGCGGTCCGGCTGCGAAGGTCAGGATGAGCGCGAAGCCCTTTCCTCAGTCGACTTCAGCGGCGCGGGTCGCAGTGCTGCAGTACAGCAGCGGAGCACAGCAACCACCGCTACCGCAGTCGACCACCAATGGTCTTCGATACCCCCGTGACTAGCGTCCTGGACCGCAGTGGCTGTACCGCCAGTAGTTCGGGACGAAGAGGTCGTGCCAGAGCCGTGCCAGATGGTGCGGGGACTCACAGGAAACAACGGGGACTGGTCATGTGTGTGCTGCCGTCTTCGACGCCGCTCAGTCGCAGGTCAGGACGGCAACGGCCACCAAAGAACCCAAGCTTCCCAAGCTGAGAGCGCGAGTTCGATTCTCGTCACCCGCTCCAATATGCAACCCCAGGTCAGTGACCTGGGGTTTTGAACGTGATCGAAACGCCGCCTGCCACAACCGCACCCTCCCGGGCGTCTGTCCACGTGCTCAGCAGAGCACCGCCGACACCGGCGGCACCCTCCCAGGTTCGAACAGCGGACCAGCGGCGGTCTACAAATCCGTCGACCAGGCCCGCGACAGCATCGCGAACTCCGACGGCGTCCGGAAGAATCGCGTGGCCAGTACCCCAAGGTGGACCGCGCCCTACACGGCCTCGCCGTGATCGCCCCGCGCCCGGACGAACCCGAGCGCGATTCACACCCTGCGCTACCCGGCTCTTGGCCACCCGGCTCCGTCACCGTCGACGACGTTTCTCGGTTCCTCGCGGCGTGTGATACGGCATGCCGTCTACGCCACTTCGATCACCCCTGGCGGTGAGGCGACCGGCTCTCCGACAACGCAAACGCGCCACATTCGCGCGCATGCCCACGTTAGGCATGTCCATGCCTTTCGCGTCCATGGGTACTCCCTTAGGCTCCTCCGCCGGACCGCAGGCGTTACCGACGGTAGGGGAGACCGGTCATGGGGCGAACGGGCAGCACGCGACGCACCTTTGTGGTGGGGGCCGCGGCCGCAGGCGGGGCGGTGGCGCTGGGCACCGGCACGGCGGCTTCAGCGGCACCGGCGCAGGGACGGCAGCAGGCCGTCGCCGTGCTCGGCGGTGGCGTCGCCGGGCTGACAGCGGCGCATGAACTCGCCGAGCGGGGCTTCGCGGTGACCGTCTACGAGCGCCGGGCGCTCGGCGGCAAGGCCCGCTCCATGGACGTACCGGACAGCGCGAAGGGAAGCCGCAAGCCACTTCCCGCGGAGCACGGGTTCCGCTTCATCCCGGGGATCTACCACAACCTCCCCGACACGATGCGGCGCATCCCCTTTCCCGGGAACGCGGGCGGCGTCCGGGACAACCTGATCGCACCGAAGGAGATGATGTTCGCGCGGAGCAACGGCCGCGAGGATCTGCGGATACCCATCCCCGGGGAGAAGGTGCCCGCCGAGCTCACCCTCGACGACATCAGACGCGCCCTCACCGGCCTCCTGGAGACGGGATTCAATCTTCCTCTGCATGAGATCGTGTACTTCGTGAACCGCGCCGTCGTGTTTCTGACCAGTTGCGACGCGCGCCGCAACTCCACCTGGGAAGCCACCCCTTGGTGGACTTTCGTACGCGCCGGGCAGATGTCGAAGGAATACCAGCGCATCCTCGCGGTCGGCGTCACCCGCAACATTGTCGCCACCAAGGCTGAGGTGGCCAGCACCCGCACGGTCGGCACCCTCGGCGAGGCCTTCGTGTTCAACGCGCTCGGCCGGGGTGCGGACGGCCCACCCGACCGGATCCTCAACGCACCCACCAATGAGGCCTGGATCGACCCCTGGGTGGCTCATCTCACCTCCCTGGGCGTGAAGTTCCGCATCGGCTGGACCGTGCACGAGGTGAGGCTGGGCGGAGACGGGCGGGTATCCGAGGCCGTCATCGAGGATACGGACGGCGCCCTTCGCTCCATAACCGCCGATCACTATGTCTCCGCCATGCCGGTGGAGCACGCGCGGCGCACGTGGAGTGCCGGATTACGCGCTGCCGACCCACAGTTGGCACGCTGCGACAAGCTGCGGACGGACTGGATGACGGGCCTTCAGTTCTATCTGACCGAGACGCCGCCCGTGGTGCAGGGCCACTTCAACTGCATCGACTCGCCATGGTCGCTGACCGCGATCGCCCAGGCCCGGCACTGGCCAAGGCGTGACTTCGCCGCCGACTACGGCGACGGCGTGGCCAAGGAGTGTCTGTCGGTGGATATCTCCGAGTGGGACAAGCCCGGCGTCCTGTACGGCAAAACGGCTAAGCAGTGCACCCGCGAGGAGGTCGCACGCGAGGTGTGGGCACAGCTCAAGGACGCACTCAACGACACCGGCAGGACAGTGCTGCGCGACGGCACGCTGCACTCGTGGTTCCTGGACCCCGGAGTGGATGGGATCGGCACCCCGCACCCGACCAACCAGGACGAGCTGCTGATCCACCCCGTGGGCACGCTGCACAACCGCCCTTCGGCCAGGACCACGGTCCCGAACTTCTTCCTGTCCGGGGATTACGTCGCCGTGGACATCGACCTCGCCACCATGGAGGGCGCGAACGCCTCGGCCCGTCAGGCGGTCAATGCCCTTTTGGATCAAGCAGGTTCGAGTGCGCCGCGCTGCACGGTCACCCCGCTGTTCAGGCCGCCGGAGCTCGAGAGCCTCAAGCGCCACGACCACTTCCGCTTCAAGGCCGGGCTGCCGAACGCGTTCGACCTGGGGTGATCCAGTCGGGAGCGGTCGCTCGACCTGATCAGCCATGACGCCGGCGAGGCACCCTTCTCGTCGCCCTCCCAGCTGCCGGCCGGGGAGCACTCTGGAAAGCGGGGTGCCCTGATCACCTACGCACAGCGGCCTGCTCGCGCGCCGGGCGGCCGCACCACAAGCGCACCGGATAAGGCAGGGAGCAGCGGAGAATCACAGTGAGAGCGGTCGAGCCCGAGGAGACGGCCGCCCGGGCGTTCCCCCAGTTCATTGCCCGGACAGGCCTCGAATGATCGCAGCTTTCCAAGCTGAGAGCGCGAGTTCGATCCTCGTCACCCGCTCCAGAGTGGAACCCCAGGTCAGCGACCTGGGGTTTGTTGCTGTCACGAGCGGGCTGGTGCCCTTCTTCGCCGTCCAAGGCCGAGGCACCGGCCCCGGCCCGCCATCAGCCGCAGCCAGAAGGCCGGTTCGTGTTGTCCGATTCACGCGGCGCGTCCCGGTGGTCGTCCGTCCTGGTCCAGTTCCGTAGCGTCGTAACCGCTCCCACCGCGGCGAAGCACAGCCCTGCCGTCGTACCGAATGCGCCCCCCGCGTAAAGGATCGAGTCAGCGATGCCCGCGCCGGTCGCGTGCTTCAGAGCGGCAACACACATGGCGACCAGCATGGAGAAGAGCACGATGACCAGAAGCCAGAGCGCCCAGACGACGGACCGGGACAGGCGCGTGGGGTCGGTGGTGGTCATGATCGGGGTTTCCTTTCGCTGTCTCGAGAGGAGGGCGAGGCGCTCGTCAGCTGGTCGAGAAGCAGCCCTCGTGCGTGGGTGATGGCTGCCGCCAGTTCCCGGTGGGCGTCGGACCGCTCCCCGAGGAGCATCAGCAGTTCGGCGATCTCCTGCTGCACGTCGAGGGGAGGAAGCAGGACTTCCTGGCGTCCCAGTGCGTCCTTGGTGATGAAGGGAGCCGCAGTGGCGGCCGCTCGATCCTTGACCCAGTTCACGGCGTCCGGACGGCTCAGCACGGCGAGCAGGTAGTGGGGCAGGACCCCGGCGTCCTGGCGGCAGCGGAGCCTGATCACATTGGAGCTCATGAGCCACCCCGTCTGGTCCCTGCGCACCATGGCCGGCGGCCCCATGGCGCCCGAGCGGACACAGACGATGTCACCTGGCGCGAGTCGGTAGCGCGTCAGCCGTTCTGCGAGCTCCGGCGAGACGCGCTCGTCGACGCTGTCGGTCACCCACCCCTCCCGCAGGTGCTTGGGGAATACGACCGGCACCACGCCGTAAGGAGTCCGGTCCTTCGGCGCCAGCAGCGCGTGCGACGGACCGGTCTGGATCTCGCACAACGCCGCGAGCGTGGCCCTGCGCCGAGGCACCTGACGCACTCGGTCGGTCTCCAGCTCGGCGCGCAGGCCGACGGTGCGCTCGTCCAGGTCGGCGCATCTCTCCCTCAGCCACGACACCTCGGCCCAGGCTTCCGCCTCCGCGGTACCGGCCGCACCAGAGTCCGGTGCCGACGACCGGCCGATGTGGTCGATGGGATTGAGCGAGTAGTCGCTGCGGCGCAGCGCCTCCCTGTCGACACGTGCGCCGGGTACGGTCGCCGAAGGGGGGTCGTCCGGTCGGGCGGGTCCTTCCCGCGGACTGAGAGCCAGGTACGAGTCGAGGACGGCTTGCACGTCGTCGTAGGCGAGCACCCTCCGCCCGCCGCGCCGCATGACGCCCAGGTCACGCGCGTCCAGGAACAGGACATGGTTCCCAGCGTCGGCCGGGTGCCGCAGCAGCCACACGCACACGGGTACCGAGGTTCCGGAGAAGAGTCTGTCGGGCAGCGCCACGACGCACTCCACGACACCCTGCTCCACCAGTGCCCGACGAATCGCCCGCTCCGCCGCGTTCCCGGAGTTGCCCGCCTTGTTCGGCATGACCACCGCCGCGCGCCCGCCCTCGGCCAGGACGGACAAGGCGTACTGGGGGTAGGCAAGGTTGTCGTTGCCCACCGGAGGGGGCCCGTAGGGCCAGTGCCCGGTGCGCGTGGTCTCCTGCGAGGTGTCCTTCATATTGAAGGGCGGGTTGGTGAGCACCAGATCGACCGGGTCCTGGGGCCACTTCTCCTCCCAAGGCCGCCCGCGGGTCTTCAGCTGGAGGGCGAACGGGACTCCCCGCAACGCCAGGCCCATACTGGCCAGCGACAACGTCACCCGCTTCGGCGTCTGTCCCAGCAGCCTGGGCAACGGAGCGTCGGCGGCGCCGGGCCTGCGTCTTGCCCACATGGCGGTGTCGGCTGCCGCGCCGAGGAGTTCCCCACCACGGAAGTACGGGTCGTACACGCTGCTCGGGGAGCTCTTCCTGGCCGCCCGTCCCAACGCCGCCATCAGGCGCGCCACCGGGAGCGGTGTGAAGAACTCCCGGCTGCGCAGCTGCGCGCGTTCCTCATAGTCCTCGATGAGCAACTGGAAGGCATGAGGGCCGAGCGCACCAACCAGTCGGACAACCTGCGCGAGGTCCTGGAACCGCCGGGGCTCCAAGCGAGCGAGTGCGTCCTGCATGTCCGGCAGCGATCCCATGCCGCGCAGCACCGCGTCCGTTTCCGAGCCGACAAGCTTGAGCAGGGCGATGCTGGACCGCGGCTCGGCACCGGTCATGACGTACTCCTGCACCTTCTGCCAGCAGCCCGACCTCGTCTCCCGCAGGAAGAGCAACGCGGCCAGCAGGCTCAGATAGGCGACCGCCTGGTCCGCACCTCCCACCCGCTCGGCCAGGGGTCCCATGAGCTTGCGGACGATCTCGGCATCCCGTGGATCCGGCCTTTCCCTGGGCCCCAGCGTGAACTCGGCGTACCGTCGGACTGCCCCCTCCTGTGCGACGGAGGTGCCCGGCCGGTGCCGCCGCGCCCGGTCTCCGTAGGTGGTGTGCTCGCCCTCCCCCAGTGCCCGGCGGTGCGCCGGTACCCGCCGTCCAGTCCGGCAGACCATGCCCGCCGATCGGCGCGAAGCGCCGCGCGCCGTACAGCTCAACAGATGGTGGCCCCGTGCCCAGAACGTGCCCGAGTCGATGGCGGGCAGGGGGTGCGATCAGGCGCCGCGGGTCACGCCACTGTGCCTGGACGTGCCCTGAGCGGGACCGCAGGCACAACGGCCTGCGGTCCCGCCGCGGCTGAGAGACCTCGGTGCGTCGGAGCGTCTGTTTCACGGTGACGACGGACGCCGGCACCGGTGTGTCGAGGGCCTGCCGACCGCAGGCATGGACGACCGCAGCGGCGTCTGCGCAAGTCAGAGCCATGGCGACCACCCAGGCGCCGTCGTTTGCCCGGCAAGCACGCCCGGCAACAGCGTTCCCCGGCAAGCACGCCCGGCAACAGCGAGAGAGCGTGGGGCAGCGCCTCAGCTGTGGTGGTGCAGAGTGCGCAGGGGTCTATCGGTCAAGGGGGCTCGTGGGTGGCCCCTGTTCCCCCGACGGGGGATTCTGCTCACCCCGCGCAGCCTGCAGGTCGGCCAGCAGCTCGGCCTGCCCGGCGAGCACCCCGGACAGGATGGTCCGTGCGACCCGCAGAAGCTCCGCGACCTGCGGGCTGGTCAACGAGTAGTACACGGTCGAACCCTCCTTGCGGGTCTTGACCAGATTCGCCCGCCGCAGCACCGCCAACTGCTGGGACAGATGAGCGGGCTCGATACCCACCTCGGGCAGCATCTCCGCGACCGCGTGTTCACGTTCGCTCAGCAGCTCAAGGACCCGGATACGGGCCGGATGGCCCAGCGTCTTGAAGAACTCGGCCTTCAGTTGGTACAGCGGCGTACTCATCGTGCCGTCCCCTCCCCGACACAACGGCACGGCTCCTCCGCCCGGAGCACGGCGCCTCGCGTCCACCCTCCCCCACCCTTCGGGCGGGGGCACTCCCGTCTCGCTTCGCTCGTCCAGAACATGCGGACCATCCTCGCCTGCGGCACCGGCCGCGCCGAACCCGGATGCGAGTAACGGATGCCGCTCGAATCCGGCTACCGAGGAGGATGCCCGCACCCTCGTGCCGGCACAGCCGGGTGTCGGATCGGATCAGACCTTCTTCACCACGCTGGACTTGAGCTGCATCGCGCCGAACCCGTCGACCTTGCAGTCGATGTCGTGGCCGTCCACGCCGTCGACCAGGCGGATGTTGCGCACCTTGGTGCCCGCCTTGATCCCGCTCGGGCTGCCCTTGACCTTCAGCGTCTTGACGACCGTCACGGTGTCACCGTCGGCGAGCACGTTGCCGACCGCGTCCTTGATCACCCTGCTTCCGGAGGCGCCGTCCGCGGACTCCGCGGACGGTGACCACTCGTGCCCGCACTCCGGGCAGACCAGGAGCGCACCCATCTCGTAGGTGTAGGCGCCGGAGCATTCGGGGCAGGGGGGAAGGTTGTCACTCATGGCACAGGTTGTCTTTCAGTAGGTGAGCGGATACGGGGGTCAGGTGGGCCAGCCGTCGGTGCGCCACTCCCGCTGTGCCTCGTCGGGAGGCGACATGTGCCGGGCGTGGACGGAGAGGGCGGTGGCCAGGTCGCAGTGGACGGGGATGTCCGGGCAGTCGCCGGGCGGGACGAGTGAGCCGTCGGCGGGGATGGCGGCCAGTTCCAGGCTCCGGCCCGTTCCGGCGAGGCGGCGCGCGGTCTCGGTGATGGCCAGCTGGCCTTCCGCGGACCAACCTCGCAGTTCGGTCAGGTCGAGGATGACCGGTCCGGTGCCGCGGGCGACGACCCAGCCGACCGCTCCGTCGAAGCGGCGGACCGCCGCCGGGCCCAGGTAGCCGGCGACGGAGAGTACCCCGAAGTCGTCCTCGACGGTGTAGCGCCACTCGATGGTCATGACGGTGAACTTCCTTGCGTGTGCGGCCCGTTGAGGTCAGAGGGGGAGAGTCGTCCAGATGCTCTTGCCGTCGGCGTCGCCGTGCACGGCGACGGTGCCGCCGAGTTGCCGGGTGAGCTCCATGACCGTGCCGAGACCGCCACTGGTGCCGGTTGCGGCATGGTGCAGCGAGGGCTGGTGGGGGTGGCGGTCGTGGACGGCGAAGGCCAGGCGGCCTCCGCTCGCCGCATACATGACCATGATCTGCGGGGACACCTCGGCGGCGTGCCGGACGCTGTTGGTCACCAGCTCACTGAGGATCAGCAGCGCCGCGTCCACGACGGGCCGGTGCAGATCTATCCCCCACTCGGCCAGCGCCTGTTCGGCGGTCTCACGGGCGAGACGGACGGCGGACGGCTCGTTGGGCAGGGTGAGCACGTGCCGGTACGGAAGGACGTCGAGAACGGGGGACATCAGGTCTCCAGGCGGGCGAGGCGGAATCCGGTGACGCTCTGGGGGCGCAGGCACAGCAGAGTGTCGTGCGGGCCATGGGTCCAGCCCGGCAGGGTGCGGCGGTGATGGTCTGTCTCGTCGGCGTCGCTGAGCACGTCGGCGGGGCCATGGACGGTAACCGTCCAGCCGGTGCCGTGCACCGCCCGGATCTCGTCCACGTGGTACGTCACCGTGGCCGGTATCGCCACCGCCTGGACGGGGGCCCGGACGATCAGCCGGCCGTACTCCCACACATGCCGGGCCGGCCGTACGACGGTCAGCTCCCGCTGCTGGTGCACCAGCCGTCCCAGGCTGCTGCCTTCCAGCAGCCACAGGGCCTCCGCTGCGGAGATCTCCACCAGTCGCAGGGGGGCGGGGGCAGTGCTCATCGGACGGCTTCCTCGCTGGAGGTTCGGGGCTTCTGGGCGGGTACGGCGGTCAGGACGCCGGTCGTCTCCAGGTGGTCGCGGGCGGCCCGGATCGCCTCGGGAGTGGTGGCGTACTCCCGCCCGTCGTGCCGCAGCAGCTCCAGCGCGCCGACGGAGTCCAGGACCTGGCGCTGGCCGGTGCGGATCCCGGAGGCCAGGACGAGGATGCCGCGCCGCTTCAGTTTGTCCACGGCGTCCTTGAGGACCAGCGCGCCGGTGGCGTCCATGGTCGACACCCGCGACAGACGCAGGATGACGACCCGTACGTCGGCCACCTCGGTCAGCTCCAGCAGGAAGCGGTGCGCGGCGGCGAAGAAGAGCGGCCCGTCGATGCGGTACGCGACGATGTGCTCGGCGAGGAGGGCGTGTTCTTCGGCACCGTGGTCGCCCCGGTCGAGCGGGACCTGGTCGAAGCGGGCCTGCTGGGCCACGGCGCGCAGGGCGAGAGCACCCGCCACGACCAGACCGATGATCACCGCGTACACGAGGTCCAATGCCAGGGTCGCGACCGCGGTGAGGACGAGGGTCAGCGCATCCGAGCGGGTGGCCTTGGCCATCGCCCTGAGCGAGCCGACCTCCACCATGCGGACCGCGGTGGCCAGCAGCACACCGGCGAGGGCGGCGAGCGGGATCCTGGAGACGAGGGGCGCCGCAGCGAACACGATCACAGCGAGGATCGCGGCGTGGGTCAGGGCGGCCAGCCGGGAGCCGGCGCCTGTACGGACGTTGACCGCGGTCCGGGCAATCGCGCCGGTCGCGGGCACGCCGCCGAAGAGCGGTGCCGCGATATTGGCCAGGCCCTGGCCGAACAGCTCGCGATCGGGGTCGTGCCGCTGCCCCACCGTCATGCCGTCCGCCACCGAGGCGGACAGTAGGGACTCCAGGGCCGCGAGTGCCGCCACGGCCACGGCCGGGGCGAGCAGGGTGCTGAGCGAACCGAGGTCCAGGAAGCCGAGCGAGGGCGCGGGCAGCCCGGACGGAAGGTCGCCGATCGGCTGCGCCGCGTCCAGGCCCGCGACCTGGGAGACGGCCGTAGCCGCGATGACCGCGAGGATGGAGAACGGGACGGTCGGCCACCGGCGGGCACCCACCAGCATGACCGCGGCCACCGCGGCCGCGAACCCGACCGCCGTCCAGTTCGGGTGCTGCACGAACTCCTCGACGGCCCGCCAGGTCACCACCAGCACACGGTCGCCCTCGGGCTTGGGCACCCCGAGCGCGTTCGGGACCTGCTGCAGTGCGATCACGCAGGCGATCCCGAGAGTGAAGCCCTCCACCACGGGCGCGGGCACGTACTGCATGTACTTGCCGGCTCGCAGAGCTGCCAGCACCACGAGCATGACGCCGGCCATCAGCCCGACGGTCAGCACGCCGGTCGGCCCGTACTCGCCGACGATCGGCACCAGCACCACGGTCATGGCCCCGGTCGGCCCGGACACCTGGAGGTCGGACCCACCGAACAGCGCGGCGAGCGCACCGGCGACCACGGCGGTCGCCAGTCCGGCCTCGGCACCCAGACCGGAGGAGACACCGAAGCCGAGGGCGAGCGGCAGAGCCACGATCGCCACGGTGAGGCCGGCAAGCAGGTCTCCGCGCGGATCGCGTCGCATGTCCGCCAGGTGGGCGCGGGTGGGCATGAGCGCGGCGAGCCGGGCCCCGGCCCAGCTGATTTTCGAGGTCATCGCGCCGCGACCTCGGCTCCCCGCAGCTCTGCCAGCAGCTCGCCCTGCCCGGCGAGCATCTCGGTCAGGATCCGGCGCGCGGCCCTCATCAGATCGGCGACGTCCCCGCCCGCCAGCTCGTAGACCACCGTCGAGCCCTCCCGGGTCGAGGTGACGATCCCGGAACGCCGCAGCACCGCCAGCTGCTGGGACAGACCGGACGGCTCCACCTCGATGGCGGCAAGCAGGTCCCGCACCGGCAACGGCCCGTCCTGCAGCAGTTCCAGCACGCGTATGCGTACCGGATGCCCCAGCATCCGGAAGAACTCGGCCTTGGCCTGGTACAGCGGAACGGACACAACCCCTCGGCTTCCCTGCGAAGCCCACCCCGCCGGGGCAGGCACGAAGGCTGAGCCCGCGACCACCGGACAACGTGCACAGCAAACTCAGCATCTAACCAATTGCGAAATTTTGCAATTCCGCACATCTGGCTGGTCCAGGGTTTCGGTGAACAGCTACCGCCGGTGTGCGCCGAACACACGGTCGGACATTTCGACCGGCGGCGTCGCGTTCCCGTCCTCGTTTTCGTCAGACAGGAGCAACGTCCGGTCGCAAGCAGCCAGGTACGGCCGTCTCGGGGCCAGTAGGGGGCATACCGGGGCGGGCACGACCGGGATGCGCTGGGATGGCCCGACTTCACCACAACCTGCCAGTCAGTTGGGGCCGCCATGAGCGATGCGATCACATCAGGGGCGACCGGCGGAGCTGCCGCGCAGGCCGGCCGCCGACGCGGCACCACGAGCCGTGCAAGCACGCCCGGAACAGTCGAGGACCGGTTCCGGGGGCTGCTGGAGGCGGCCCCGGACGCGATGGTGATCGTGGACGACAAGGGAACCATCAAGCTCGTCAACGCCCAGACCGAAGCCCTCTTCGGCTACCGGCGCGACGAGCTCCTCGGCCGCCCCGTCGAGATCCTCATCCCCAGCCGGTTCCACGCCCACCACGCCACCCATCGCGGCGAATACGCCACCACCCGGCAGGTGCGCCCCATGGGGGCGGGGCTCGAACTGCACGGACTGCGCAAGGACGGCAGCGAGTTCCCCGTCGAGATCAGCCTCAGCCCCCTGGAGACGGCCGACGGGCTCCTCGTCTCCGCCGCCGTCCGCGACGTCAGCGAACGCAAGGCCGCCGAGGAAAGGTTCCGGGCACTGCTGGAGGCGGCCCCGGACGCGATGGTGATCGTGGACGACAAGGGAACCATCAAACTCGTCAACGCCCAGACCGAAGCCCTCTTCGGCTACCGGCGCGACGAGCTCCTCGGCCGCCCGGTCGAGTTGCTGGTGCCCAAGCGGTTCCAGGCCCACCACACCCGGCACCGGGACGGCTATGCCACCACCCGGCAGGTGCGCCCCATGGGGGCCGGGCTCGAACTGCACGGACTGCGCAAGGACGGCAGCGAGTTCCCCGTCGAGATCAGCCTCAGCCCCCTGGAGACGGCCGACGGGCTCCTCGTCTCCGCCGCCGTCCGCGACGTCAGCGAACGCAAGGCCGCCGAGGCGCGTATCACCGAGCTCGCCGCCCTGGTCGAGTCCTCTCAGGACGCCATCCTCGCCAAGACGCTCGACGGCCGCATCACGTACTGGAACACCGCCGCCCAGCGGCTGTACGGCTACACATCCGAGGAAGCCGTCGGGCAGCACGTGTCCATGCTGGCCACGCCGGAGCGCAAGGACGAGATCGTCCAGCTCCTGGAGCGGCTGCGGCAGGACGAGAAGATCGAGCATTTCGAGACCCTGCGGGTCACCAGTACCGGTGTCATGCTCGACGTCGACGTCACCCTGTGGCCGACCAGGGACGCCACCGGAACGGTCGTCGGCGCCTGCGCCATCGTCCGTGACATCAGCGACCGCAAGCGCGCCGAGGCCGAACTCACCGAGTTGTACAGGCAGCAGAGGCACATCGCCCTCACCTTGCAGCGCAGCCTCATGGGCACCCCGCCTGCCATCCCCGGCCTGGCCGCCGCCAGCCGCTACCGGCCCGCGACCCAGGGCGCCGGCGTGGGCGGCGACTGGTTCGATCTGATCCCGCTCGGCGCCGGCCGGGTCGGTGTCCTCATCGGCGACGTGATGGGGCGGGGGCTGGAAGCGGCCTCCGTCATGGGCCAGTTGCGCTCCGCCGCCCATGCCCTGGCCAAGACCGGAATGCAGCCCCGTCAGCTCATGCAGGCTCTGGACGCGGTCGTCACCGACCTCGATGTCCCCGACCAGTTGGTCACCTGCTGCTACCTGGTCATCGCCCCGGACGCCGGATCCGTCACCCTGTGCTCCGCCGGCCACCTGCCCACCCTCGTCGTCACCCCCGGCGGCGGCGTCAGCCGACTGCCCGCGCCGGTGAACGCCCCCCTCGGCGTCGGCGACGTCCTTTACCAGCAGTCCAGCGCGGCCATCCCACCCGGCGCCGCCCTCGTGCTGTACACCGACGGCCTGGTCGAAACCCCCGGCAGCGACATCGAGTACCAGATCGACAAGCTCACCACCGCCCTCGACGACGCCTTCACGCTCTCCAGCGGCCTGGAGGATGCCGCCGACCACGTACTCGCCGCGCTGCTGCCCGACGCCGAGGGCCACGACGACGATGTCACCCTCCTTCTGGCCCAGTTCCCCGCCGCCCCGCTGGACATCGCCTTCACCGAACTGCCGGCCACTGCTTCCGCGGTCTCCGCGGGCCGCTCCTTCGCAGTCGAGACCCTCACCGCCTGGGGCTGCGCCCACAAAGCCGAGGACGTGAGACTGCTGGTCTCCGAGGTCCTCACCAACGCCGTCCAGCACGCGGAAGGCCCTGTCGTCCTCCATCTGCGCCGCACCGCCACCGAACTCGCCGTCGAGGTCAGCGACCTCAGCCCGCACCTGCCCCAGCCACGGCTGGCCGATCAGGACGAGGAATCCGGACGCGGCCTCATACTCGTCGACACCCTCGCCGACAACTGGGGCGTCCGCCCCGACGAGCGGGGGAAGACCACCTGGTTCGCCCTCCGGCTGTGACCAGCGAAACCCCAGCATCCCGCCCACGCACAACCGCAGGGACTGGGGATGTGCGACCGCTACGCCACATCGAGTGATGACCTTCATGTCGGGTGGGACGAGAGCGGAGAACCAAGAGCAGGGCGGGAAGTGCCACTGCCTACAGGATGCCGAGGCCGCCGCTCAGCGCGCCGGTGTGGCGGGAGTTCGCATTGTTGTTGTCGTTGCCGCTCAGTTTGCTGTTCACGAGAGCCCCCAGCACGTTGGACTCGGCGGCGGCATGGAGGTTGTTGAGGCTGCCGTCGATGACGCCGGCGTGGGCGGGGGCGGCGGCCAGGAGCGCGGAGGCGGCGGCCAGGCCGGCCGCGGTCAAGGTACGAGTGACGTCCATGACCTGATCAAACGACAGCCGCCCACCACAGACACGAGCAGCGGACATCTGCTGTCGGCACTCACGAACAAGGCCGTCGGCAAGGGCACTTCGGTGGGTGACCAGCACAGGTGCAAGGCGAGTTCCGTGGCGGGCGTCGGGCGGCGACGGTGTCCACGCGGACGGCAGTGCGGCCGTATCCCAGCCGCGGTGCGGCGTTCGGGACCGAGGACTGGCCCTTCGCCCGAGCAGGTGGGAACGGGCCGCGGCCCGGGGCTCAACTGTCCGCAACCGGCCGCGATTCGGGCCATGACCTGGTCGTAGAACATCTTCGCTGCATCGGCTGACGAGGATGATGACGGCCGGTTGCATCGGCATGTTCCGGATCCACGGTTCGTCCAGCAGGTGCCCCCGTCGGGTCGACTTCACGGCTGGGCGCGTCGCTCGGCGGCGTCGAACGCGGGCGGGAGCGGGGACAGCGCCGCGCGGAGCCGGCCGGGCAGCGGGCCGGGGGGGCGCGACCCGCCCTCCGGCACCGGGACTCCCGGCGGCCTCTGCGTTCTCGGCCGGCCGGAGCCGGCCTTCCGGCGCGATGCGCACGGCCGCGGCCACGCTTGCGGCGAGAACGCGGGCTGTGTGCGCTTCCGCGTCACCGATGCGTTCGGCGATCACCGCAGCGAGAGGGGGCTCGACGCGGCTTGCGTGGCGGGCATCCGTGTTGGCCTCCTCCGCACCTCGGGCTGACGCCATGCCAGGTAGGCGCGAGACCGCGCCGGCCCGCTGTGCAGCAGTGTGCGCGGTGTCACGTACCGCAGAACATCCCAAGTTGCCCAGATCACAGCGTGAATGCCCCTTTGGCATCCATGCTCGAAACGGGTCCAGAAGCCCAAAGCAGAGCGCAACGCCATCAATTTGGATCAGCCATACCTAAGTTGCCCATGCCGCGGCGTTCATGACGTTCTGCCTCGTCCCCCGTAGAAAGGTGCCAATCATGGCCGCTTACCTGTGCCCGCCTGCCGTGATACACGGCGAGCACACCGTGAAGACCAGCCAGATCGTGGACGAGGTGCGCGGTCGGCACCCGCACGCGGCGTGGGCGCCGCGGATCGACGGCATCGCTGCCAGTACGGGCATCGAAAACCGCGGGTGGATGCTGCCGCTGGAGACCGCCGTCGCGCCTGGCAGCGGGAACGGCCTGCCGGCTGCCGGCATGGGGCCGACCCGAGAGGCGCTGGCCGGCGACGGGTTCAGCGAACAGGACGTGGATCGGGTGATCGCCGCACTTGAGGCGATGCCCGCGCCGCAGACCGTCCAGGAGCGCACCGCGCCGGCCTGGGCGGCCGTGCAGTCCTACGGGGAGCGTGCGGCGCGCGGAGCCCTGCAGATCGCCGGGCTGGACGCCGCGGACGTCGACTGTCTGATCACCAGTCACTCCACCACCCCTGCGCTGCCGGGGCTGGACGTCTCCCTGGCCAACAGACTCCCGCTCCGGGGCGACGTGCTGCTGCTGCCGGCCACGCAGTGGGCCTGCATAGCCGGGACCCGCTCCCTGGCGCTGGCGGCGGAGCTCGTGGCCGCGGACCCCGACCGGGTGGTCCTGGTCGTGATCGCGGAGGCACTGAGCACGACCTACCAGCCCGCGGACGACACTCTGGAGTCCCTGATCGTCCGGTTGCTGTTCGCGGACACCGCGGTCGCCGCGGTGGTCACGGGCCGCCCGAGGCCCGAGTCGATGCTGCGGCTGGACGCCGCCTGGCACCACACTCTGCCCGGCACCCAGGACCTGCACCGCCTGGAGACCCGGGAGGACGGCACCCACTTCGTGATGGACCGGCGCGGGCCGCGCGCCGTACAGGAGACGGTCACCGCGATGTGGGAGTGGCTGCGCCTGCGTTACCAGGACGACCCCGACTCCTGGCACCCCGACGTTCTGCTCGCGCACCCCGGCGGGACGCGAGTGCTGGAGTACATGGAGCAGACGATGCCCGGCGGGTGGCCGTCGGGGCTGCTGGACCACAGCCGGGACGGCTACACCAGCGGCAACCGCGGAGGCGCCGCCGTGTTCGACATCATGCGGAGGGCGTACGACGCCGGGCAGGAACGGGGCAGTCGTGCCGTCCTCTACGCGGCGGCCCCGGGCCTCACTGCCACCGCCCTGGAAGGGAAGTGGCTGTAGTGCGAGGTCGCGCCGCCCGTATCGCCGGTGGCGCCGCCTGACGGGCGCGCGCCGCCCGGCCCACCCGCAGCCGCGTCATCTGTCGACCGACGCCCAGACCACCTTGCCGGTGTCGGTCCACCGCACCCCCCACCGGGTGGTGAGTCCATGCACGACGCGCAAGCCACGACCGCTGTCGTCGAGGAGCCCGCCCCCGCCCAGCCGCGGCCTGCCGTTGCCGGTGTCGCCCACCTCACACAGCAGCCCGTGACCGGTCCTGATCAGCCGTACCGTGATGGGTCCTTCGGCGAAGCGGACCGCGTTGGCGACCAGTTCGTCGACCACCAGCAGCACGCTGTGCCGGGTGTCGTCCCTGGTGCGCCACTGCCCCAGCAGCTCGGAGACCAGCGTGCGGGCCCGGACGGCCGCGTCGCCGCGGGCGGGAAGGCGCCAGGTCGCGGTGTCCCCCTTGCGGTAGCCGATCATGCGCGCGAGCAGCAGGGTCACGTCGTCGCGCCGGTGCACCGGCGCCAGCGCCGAGACCACGCGCCGCGCGGCCTGCGGCAGGGCATCCCAGGGGTGCACCGTGGATACGGTGTCCGCCAGCCTTTCGATGCCCTCGTCGATCGACAGTGCGGGATCCTCCACCAGACCGTCGGTGTAGAGGGCGAGCAGTGAGCCCGGGGGTACGGCGAAGGCGTGCACGTCGAACGGCTCGCGCAGCGCGAACTCGGCGCCCAGCCCGGGGTGGGGGCGTACCGCGACCGGCCCGGCATGCCCGTCCGGGGGCACCAGGACAGGGGGGAGGTGACCGGCGCTGGACAGTGCCACGCGGTGGCTGACCGGGTCGTAGACGGCGATGCAGCAGGTCGACCCGAGGGCGCTGTAACCGGCCGCCAGCCCGGACTCCGTGTCGTCCAGCAGTGTCACGGTCTCGTCCAGGTGCTCCAGCACCTCGTCGGGCGCCAGCCCCGCGGACAGCAGCGCGCGGGCCTCCATGCTCAGCTGTCCCATGGTCGCCGCGGCTCCCAGGCCGTGCCCGACGACGTCACCGACCACCAGCGCGGTACGGCCGTCCGGCAGCGGAAAACTGTTCACCCAGTCACCGCCGACGCCCGCGCTGTCGGGGGTGGCGGGCTGGTAGACGCTGGCCGTTTCGATGGTGTCGCCGCCGGACCGAGGCAGCAGTCGGCGCTGCAACGCCAGCACCTGCGTGTGCTCGCGCTGGTGCTGACGGGCCAGGTCGACGTGGTGAGAGGTCCTGGCCACCAGCTCCTGCAGGTCGAGCAGCTCGCTGTCCTCGAAGGGGTGGCCCGCCCGCCGCCAGACCTCCGCCACTCCCAGAACGACGGGTGGCGCGCCGTCCAGGACCAGCGGTATGCACGCCACACCCGCCGCCTGGTCGCCGGGCACCAGGGCACGCACCAGCCGCGCACTGCCGAGGACCCGCTCGATCGCTTCCCGGTCGGGTATGACGATGGCCTGCGCGTCATCGTCGCGCCGTATCGCCCGCGACAGCAAGCGACTCGCATCGCTGGGAAGATCGTCGCCCGGAGTCACGTAGCCGTCGGGCCACGCCCGGTCCGGCACCAGGGCCGCCCGCCGCAGCCGGATACGGCCCTGCGGGTGCTCGGTGATCGCCTCGCCCGTCCACACGGCGAAGTCGAGGTCGACGGCGGTCACGTCTCCCCAGGCCAGCAGAGACTCCGCCAGCGACTGCGCGGTCTCGCCGATGTCCAGGGAGGTGCCGATCACGGTTTCGGCGGCGTACAGGTGCAGCCTCCTGGCCATGGCGATCAGCGAGACGGTCAGCCCCTCCTGAGGCGCCGCGGCGGGCAGGATGCTCATCGAGACCACCAGCTCCGACCCGTCGCTGCGCCGCAGGCGCTGGACCCGGGCGACGTGCGGCTCACCGGTCTCCAGGACCTGCCGCAACCTCCGAGTGACCGTCGGTACGTCCCAGGGAGGCAGAAGATCGATGAAAGGGCTCCCGGTCACGGCCTCCACCCCCGCGAAGACGGGGGCGTCCAGATTGCAGCGGGTGATTCTCAGATCCCGGTCCAGATTGACCGCGCCGAGGATCTGCTCATGACGGCCGGGGGTCGGATCGGCGGGTGTGCGTCGGCGGGCGGCGCTGTCCTCCTGCAGGTCGGAACCGGCGGCCGCTGCCGCTCCGCCGCGTGGGATGTACTTCCCCAAAGCGCTGCTGACCATGTCGAACGGCGACGAGGGCGAGGGGGAGGGCGTGGAGTCCATGCGGCTCTCTCAGCTCCCTCGCCCACCCCGACCCAGCGCCGGGGCCGTACCGGAACCCCGGCGACGGGGCCCCGAAATTCCTGACCGCACACCTCATTCAATAACACCGGGGGCTCGTTCGCCTACATCGCGGATCGCACAGTGAGGTAGTGAGGTGCGGAACGCGGACAGCACCGCAGCGCCGGGGCCGTCGACCTCGTGGTGGCCGCCAAGGCCGAGCCGACCTGCAGGGACTGACGCCGACGGGCCCCGGCCTGATGAAGGGCGCGGCATACGTCGGCGAGGCGGTCCTGGCGACTGTGGGCGCGGGCTGCCTCCATGAGGGGGCGCGCGGCTCGGAGGGCCCGGCTCGTGTCGCCCATGGCCACCAGGGCGCAGACGAGGTCTTCTCACGGTGGTCTTGAGGTCCGAACTCGGGGGACACTTCCGCGGTGCTGCTGACATGGATCGCCGAGGTGGCGGATGAGTCCTTGGTACTGCAACCCGCTGATCGGCAGTTGGAGTGGAAGACCAACACCTGGCGGCTGAGCGCGGAGGACGAGGACAGGAGGTCGCTGTCCGTCTCCGACGTGGTGGCCGCGTTCGAGCGGACTGCTTCAGCCATCCGGGTCCGCATCCATGAGCTGGGCTTTTCCGGTGTGGCAACGTTCTATGTGTGGCACGACGAGCAAGCCGGGCAGCTCAGGTGCTCGACCGGGTCCGTGGCCCCGGATGAGTTGCCGTTCGGCGGCGCCCACGTCCCATCTGACGATCTTGGGCAGATCGTCGAGGAGTTCCTGACCAACAGTGAGCCCGCTGTCATCGCTTGGGCGGACCTGGGTGATGTGCAGGACCCCGCGGAGCACACGCTGGTCGAGCCGGAGTCGGTGCCCTTCCGCGTCTGGGTGAGCAGCGTGGGAGCGGCCTCACACTGACCGTATCGAGTTCAGGGAAGGCGATCGGAGTGAGTACTCACTCATTGACGGAGTGAGTACTCACTCCGTACTCTCGTGGTCATGGCAGCACCCAAGGAGAACCAGACCACTCGCCGCCGCGCCCCCGGCATGTCGCCGGAGCAGCGCCGCGAAATGATCATCCGCACCGCGATCCCGCTGATCACCGAGTACGGCGCCGCGGTGACGACCGCGAAGATCGCCCGCGCCGCGGGCATCGGTGAGGGCACGATCTTCCGGGTCTTCGCCGACAAGGACGAGCTGTTGCAGGCCTGCATCGCGGAGGCCCTCTCCCCCGAGCACGCGATCCGCGAGCTGGGCGCGATCGACGTATCCCAGCCGCTGCCCGACCGGCTCGCGGAGGCGGCCGAAGCGCTGCAGGCGCACATGTCCAGGATGGGCGCGATCATCGGGTCGCTGGGGCATCACGGCGGCAAGCACCCCGGCACGGTGCGCGGCGCGGGCCGCGACGAGTCGACGGCCCGTATCCGCGCGGCTCTGGCGGAACTGCTGGAGCCCGACAAGGCCGCCCTGCGGCGGCCGCCGGAGCAGATCGCGGCCCTCTTCTTCGGGTTGCTCTTCACCCAGCCGCGTACGGAGGACGAGCCCGACCTGACCTCGCAGGAGCTGGCGGAGGTCTTCCTGCACGGGGCGCTCTCCGGGGGCGCCAAGTGAGCGCGCGGAGAAGGCGCCTGAGGGTTACGGTCCTGGCCGTCCTGGCCCCCGTCCTGGTGTGGCTGGTCGCGGACCCACTGCTGAGACACCGGCTGCGGATCGCCGACGGTGAGCAGACGCTCGACATCGGCGCCGCGCCCGTAGCGGTCGTCGCACTGCTCGCGTCGCTCTCCGGCTGGTTACTGCTGGCCGCCCTGGAGCGGTTCGGGGTACGGCGTGCCCGCGCCATCTGGACCTGGGTGGCCGGCGCCGTACTGGCCGTGTCCTTCCTGCCGTTCATCGGTGACGGCATGGACGGCGGCACCCGGGTCTGCCTCGCTCTGATGCACCTGGCGGTGGCGGCGGTGCTGATCCCGGGGCTGGGCGGCAGGTCCCCCGGGGCAGGAGCCGGTGCCGCCAAGGGGTGACCGACGGCACCAAGTCCGCCGCTGCACCCCTTGGCCGCGCTGGGTCACCCCGGCCATGCTCGCGCATGCCTTCCTCGCCGTCGTCCGCGTCGGCGAGCACCGCGGCCACCCTGTCCCTGCTGGGCTGATCGCACTCACCTGCAACGAGATCCAGCGGCTGTTCGCCGCCCCCACAACGCCGCCCGACGACCGACGCGAACACCGTCTGCGACCGGAGTACCGAGCGCCGCCCCTTCAGGACGCGCCGGGGACGGTCGTCCCGAAGCCGTGGGTCAGGCCAGCTTCTTGAGCATTTCCGCTGCGGCGGGCCCGGCGGAGGCGGGGTTCTGACCGGTGACCAGATTGCGGTCGACGACCACGTTCGGGGCCCACGGTTCGCCCTGCTGGTAGTCCGCGCCGATCTCGGCCAGGCGGTCCTGGAGCAGCCACTTGGCGCCTGCCGCCAAGCCCCCCTGGATCTCCTCGGCGTTGCTGAAGCCGGTGAGCCGGTAACCGGCGAAGGCGTTGCCGCCGTCGGCCTCGGTCGCTGCCAGCAGCGCGGCCGGGGCGTGGCAGACCACGCCGAGCGGCTTGCCCGAGGCGAGGGTGTCGACGAGGAGCTTGCCGGAGGTGGTGTCGACGGCCAGGTCCTCCATCGGGCCGTGGCCACCGGGGTAGAAGACGGCGGCGTAGTCGTCGAGGTCGACGTCCTCCAGCCTGATGGGGCGCTGGATCTCGCTGATCGAGGCGAGGGCGTCCGCCATCTCCTTCGCGCCCTCCTCGCCGCCGTTGAACTGCGGCGCCAGGCTTCCCTGGTCCAAGGGCGGCACGACGCCGCCCGGCGTGGCGACGACGATCTCGTGGCCGGCGGAGGTGAACGCCTGGTACGGGGTCACGGCTTCCTCGGCCCAGAAGCCGGTCGGGTGCTTGGTGCCGTCGGCGAGCGTCCAGTGGTCGGCGCCGGTCATCACGAAAAGGATCTTCGACATGGTTCGGGTCTCCTAGAGCGGGGTTCAGCTGGGGCGTTGTCCGGTGCCGGCCAAGGCAGCGAGGATCAAGTCGCTGACGGCCTTGGTGGACACCGGGTTCTGGCCTGTGATCAGGCGGCCGTCGCGCACGGCGTGCGGCGTCATCGGGACAGGGGAGCGCACATACTTGGCGCCCTTCGCGCGCAGTTCGTCCTCCAGGAGGAACGGCACCCTGCTCTTCACGCCGGCCAGGCGTTCCTCGACCGTCGCGAAGCCGGTGACGGTGCGGTTCCGTACCAGGGGGTTTCCGTCGGGGTCGCGGAGGTTGATGAGGGCGCAGGCGCCGTGGCACACCGAGGAGACGATGCCGCCGTCGGCGTGGATGGCCTGGGCCGTTCGCTGCAGGTCGGCGCTGTCGGGGAAGTCCCACATGGTCCCGTGACCACCCGTGAAGAAGATCGTGGAGTAGTCGTCCGGATCTGTGTCGGCAATGGAGGGGGTGGCTTTCAGTGCGGCCATGAAGGCTTGGTCGTCGAGATGACCGCGAACCGTTCGGTCGACGAACAGGCGACCGAGGCTACGAGGGTCGAGCGGCACCTCGCCGCCCGCCGGGCTCACCACGTCCACCGCGTGACCGGCCTTCACCGCCTTGTCGTAGAAATGGACGAGCTCGCCCAGCCACAGTCCGGTCCGGTGGTGGCTCGCCCCGTAGGTGGCCTGATTGGTCACGACCGCAAGAATCCTTCTCCGTCTCACTTCTCCCTCGTCTCCAGGGCGGCCCGTGGTTTCGAAGCTAAAGCCGTTGATGTATCGGCGCCAATGAAGACACCGATGGCGGGTATCGAAGAACCGATGCCTGGCCCGGGGACATACGGCACCTGGCCGGCCTGCCCACCTCGTAGGCTCGAAGCCGTGAGCGATCACGACATTCACGGGTCCGGTCCGCTGGACCTGAATCTGCTGCGCACCTTCCTCGCGGTGCACCGCCTGGGCTCCTTCACCGCCGCGGCCCGCTGGCTGAGCCTGTCGCAGTCCACCGTCACCACGCACATCCGGGCACTGGAGCGACGCCTGGGCCGCGAGCTGTTCGAACGCCGGGCGCAAGGCGTCACCCCGCTGCCCCACGCGGACGAACTCGCCGCCCGGCTGTCGGCGCCCCTCGACCAGCTGGCCGTCATCACCGGCGAGGAACCGAGCAGCACCGTGGCGCCTGTCCATCTGGCGGGACCCGCGGAGTTCCTGGGCACTCTCGGCCTCACGGTGCTGGCCCAGCTGGTCGCGCAGGGCGTCCGGCTGCGGGTGGCCACCGGGCTGACCGAGTCACTGCTCGAAGAACTGCGGGCCGGGCGCCACGACCTCGTCGTCGCCACCCGGCGGCCCCGTGGCCGGACGCTGCACGCCGAACTCCTCGGCGACGAGGAGTTCGTCCTGGTCGCCGCACCGGTATGGGCAGAACGACTCAAAGGGCAGGAGCTGCCCACTGCCCTGGAGAGCCTCCCGCTGATCGCCTACGCCGAGGATCTGCCCATCGCCCGCCGCTACTGGCGCCACGTCTTCGACCGCCGTCTGCACGCCGAGGCCGCGATCACCGTCCCCGACCTGCGCAGCGTCCTCACCGCCGTCACCGTGGGCGCCGGCTGGAGCGTCCTGCCCAGCTATCTGTGCCGTGCCGAACTCGCCTCCGGCGCCCTCGATCTGCTGCACGAGCCGGAGGACCCGCCGATCAACACCTCCTACCTCGTCCAGCGCCCGGGCAGCTCCACCAATCCACACGTGACACTCGTCCGCGAGCACCTGCTGGCGGCCGCGAGAACCTGGTGAGCCGACCAGCGGCGCCGCGGCCTGACGAAGACAGGTGGTCCACCCCTCGGTCTCCGGCGAGTTTCGGTGGACGACGTAGAGGGTGTGCCACCCGAACGCGACGGCGCCCCACCCCCGCATGCTCGGGTGTGGGGCGCCGTCGTGTGCGTCAGACTCCGGCACGAGCCCTGCGCCGGCGCCACCAGACGAGTGCGGCACCGGCCGCCACCGCGGCCGCGGCGAGGGCGGAGATCAGCCCCACGGGAGTGTCCGATCCGGTGTCGGCGAGGTCGCCGTCAGGGTCCGGGGCGTTGTCGTCGGGCTTACCCGGAACGGTCCCGGTCGGCGTCGGATCCGGGTCCGGGCCGGTCGGCGTCGGTGTCGGGTCCGGCTTCCCGGAGCCGGTCGGCGTCGGCGTGGGCGTGGGATCCGGCTTGCCGTCGCTGGTGCCGGCGGCCCCGTTCCCGCCGAGGAACGCGGTATCGGTGTCACGGGCCGAGGTCTCCGCGCGCACGGAGTCCTTGGTCGTACGAGGCAGCTCGCGGTGCTGGAGCTGGAACTCCACACCGGAGATGTTCCGCTTCGGCGCCTTCGCGAAGTCGACACCGCCGACGAAGAAGGTGTAGATGCGGCCGTCGGCGAGAGGCCACTCATACGTGAAGTCGCCCTCGGTGAACGACTTACGCATCTCCTGCCACACGGTCCGCTTGTCCCAGTCGGCGTTCTCGCCGCGCAGCGGCCACCGCTTCAGGTTGTTGCTGTCGATGATGGGCCGGAAGTCGGTTGCCTTCTTCGCGTCCTGGACGCGGATCCACTCGGCCGCGACGCGGGACTTGTAGACGCGGCGCAGGTCGGCGTACTTCTTCTCGGTGTTGATCTGCTTCTGGACGTGGGGGACGAGGTAGCGGTCGATCAGCCGGTGGCTGTACTCCTTCTCCTCCTTGGTCAGCTTCTTGGAGCAGTCCTCACCCTGGACGGGGGTGTCGAAGTCCATCGCCGCGTGGTTGACCTTCAGCGGCGCGTCCAGGATGTAGATGCCGCCGTCCTGCTCGCGGACCTTCGCCCGGCCGGGCACGATCCAGTTGCGGCCGGATCCCCAGCACGGAACCCCGTCGACCTTCGGAGCGGCGTTCATGAACTCCTTGCCGGGCGAGACCTCGGGGTTCATGGCGCGGGAGAAGTCCCGCTTCATCTCCATGTCGGCTTCGAGGAGGACACGGCCGGTGTCGGTCTCCCCGAAGTTCTTGTCCATGATCGTGTCGGGCTGGTCCGGGTTCAGGTTCACCCACATGCGGTCCGGGGTGAGCGCCAGCCATGTGAACAGGGCATCGGAGGCGAGTTCCAGCTTCGCCTGACCGCCCCAGCCGGGTTCGGTGTCCTCGTCGGGCATGAAGTCGGCCTTCATGCTGTAGTCGAGTCCCTTGCCCTTGACGGGGTTGCCGACGTACTGGAGTTCAAGGGTGGAGAAGTCGACGCCACCCGGGCCGCGGCCGAGGACGCCGCGGGTGTTGGCCTGGTTGTGCTGCTGCTGGATCTGCTTCGCCTCGGCCGGGTTCTTCCCCGACCCGTAGGCGATGGAGTTGATCGGCCCCTGCGTGCCGGTGTTCGGCCTGGGGTTGAACACCGGGTAGGACTTCGTGTACTTCGTCTGCGGCCACAGCCCCTTGGCCGTGGCGCGACGCTCGGCGATCCGGATCGGGTTGTTGCCGGTGCCGCGCTCGCCCCGGAGCTTTGCGTTCTCCGATTTGTATGCGCGGACGGTGGCCCCGTTGGGCTTCTCCCCGGCGAACATGGTGAACCGCGACTTAGTGAAGTCGTACTTCGCGTCCTTGTGCCGCAGGATGATCTTGTCGTTCGTGAACTGGCCCGGCTTGCGCTTGCCGTCGGCCTTGAACTCACCGAGGTCACCGGTGCGCTGGTTGTAGGCGTCATACCGGCGGGAGGCGATCTTGTTGCCGTCCTTGTCGAAGATCTCGACGGTCACCTCACACAGCCAGTCGGGGCCGATGAGACGGTAGTCCTGGACGGTCTTGCGCTCGAAGACGCCTCCCTTCTCCCGGGAGTGCTGGGCGCCGATCAGGTTCTGCGGCACCCACTTGGCGAAGGGCTTCGGGGACGGCCTGCCCTGGAGGTAACGGGCGTAGCGAGCCCAGATGGCCCGCTTCATGTCCTCGGCGCTCTTCGACGCACGGTACGCGTTGTCCCACTTGCGGATGTCGGCGTCGGTGTTGCCGACACTGTTCAGGTCGGCGCGGGTGGGGGCGGGGACGTTCTCGAAGCCCTTGAACTCCAGGTTGAAGTAATACTCTTCGTCCGGGCCGGACCGCGTCCAGTGGTGCTGTCCGCTCGGCGCTCCGGAATTCGCCGGGGTCCGCGGGAAGGTTCTGCCGAGGTGCATCTTGTCGCACCGGCCGCCGCTGGTCACCTTCGCGTAGTCGCCCGGCGCCGCCACGGCCGGGCTCGCGGGTAGCCCGACGAGCATCATCCCCGCCGAGGCGACGACCGCCAGGCATGAGCCCATACGCCGTCGCAGGCGGATTCGTATCGGTGTACTCAAAGCTGTGTCCCTTGGTGGGGGCCATGGGACATGAAAGGGACGCGGGCGAGGCAGGGCCCCCGTTTTGCGCCGCCCGTCCGCCGGTCAGCCTAGCCACTGACACTCCGTCAGATGCATTGGGCCATGGGCTTGTTGTGTGAGAACCATGTGGAGACGCGGGCCTGTTGGGGCGGCCTGTCGGGGCTGTTACCTTCGCCTGCATGACCGAAGCTGACGAGACGTACGACCCGACCCGGCACCCCGACCTGCTCGCGTGGCTCGCCGAACGCGAGGGCGCTCACACCACGTGGGCCGCACAGACATCCTTCGCCGGCGTCCTCGACTTCTCACCGGCCTCCCTGGCGGTCCTGGACGACCTGGTCCGGGAGAGCGCGAGCAGCATGGAGGAGATCACCGACCGGCGCATGACACCCTTCGTCCAGGGCGCGATCTGGTACGTCGGGGAAGTGTTCCGCCGCCACAAGGGCATGGTGTGGAAGTACATCCCGGACCTCGTCAGCGGACAGCTCGAGCCCTTCTTCGACGCGGGCGCGGAGACCTCCGCCCTCGATCACCCCTGCGTCGGCGCCCCCGGCGACCCGGACAGCTACGTGTACCCGCTGAACGCACTGCGGAGGATCCTGCTCACGGAGGACGAAGTCGGCAACAAGGTCGACGACAACCTTCTCTCGATCTACGCCGACCCGTTCGGGGAAGACGACCAAGACGACGAAGACGAGGAAGACGAGGAAGACGAGGAAGACGAGGAAGACGACGATGCCGGTCTCGGCACGCGTCTCGGCTCTGGATGACCGCCCGGTTCAGCGCCATGCCTCCGACAGGCGCCGCGTGACGACCGAGCTGAGAATGCGCACGCCGCGCGTCGAGCCGGGATCGATGCCGGTGAGTTCCCGCACCCGGCGGAGGCGGTAGTCCAGGGTGCGGGGGTGGACGTTGAGGGCCGCCGCGGTGGCGCCGCGGTGCATGTCGTGGCGGTAGTACGCGTCGAGCGTGACAAGGAGGTCCGGACCGGCCTGCAGGCTCCGGCCCACGGCGTGGAGCCATTCGTCGACGAACGGCGCGTCGGCGACGGCGAGTTCGACGAACACGTCCGACAGGGTGTGCGCCCGCAGCCGAGCGGACGCCCGTCGCAGCGGCGCCGCCCTGCTGATCCGCCGGGCCAGGTCGAGGGCGTCGGCAACCTCGGACAGCGGTGAGGTGGCCGTGCCGGCGGCGCAGGGGCGACCGAGAGCCTGGGCGAAGTCCTGTACGAGCTCGGACACGACGTCGGGTACGGAGTGCGGCTGCACGGTCTCGGCGGCACCGGGTCCCGAAGACTTCGGGGGTACGGCGGGATGCAAGGGAATCAGGGCAATCAGCTCACCGCTCCTGCTGCCCCTGCCCGGGCACCACATGATCGGCGCGTGATGGGTGTGCACCAGCGCCTCGATCTCGCTTTCCAGGCCTCGATCGCCGGGTGTACGGTCCGGCACCCGGATCACCGTCACCGCGCAGTGCTCGGGCAGTTCCATGCCCAGGGCCGAAGCGAGTTCCGCCGATATCGGGTCGTCGTTCAGCAACGACCGGGTCAGCAGGGCGGCCTGCTCGACGTACGGCAGACGGTGTCGCAGCGCCGTCACGAATCCCTGACTGTAGGCACGGATACCGCGTTCTCCCTGCGGGGCGAACCAGCTCATCATCCGCATGAGTTCATCGACGCCGGCACCGCGCTGAGCTTCGGTCGCTTCGTTGATCTCGCGCAGCATGAGTGACGTGTGCAGTCGCAGGACCCGCTGCCGCGCATCCAGCGACATCCCCGCTGTGGCCCGCGACTCGCCCATCGCCGTGATGCAGCCGAGGTCGTCGTCGCTCAATTCGCTGCTGTCCGGCGACAGTTCCACTGTACGGCGGCGCAGCCACAGCGCGTACTCCAGCGTCTCGGCCCGTGCCCGGGAGTCCGTGTCCAGGAAACCGAACTCCGGGATCTCGCGCGCGTACGCCTCGACCTCCCGGCGCGCGTTGGCCGACGCCTGCCGGGCCAACTCGGCGAAGAAGCTCCCCATGGGCGCGAGCATCCCATTTCGGCCGAAGAATCCGGCAGGGGAAATCCGGACGGTATTTATCACTCTGCGCACATCGGAGACGACCGTGTCTGGGGCACTTTGTCACAGTGCGCAAAATCCCTGGATCAGGGCATTCCTGTCGCCCGTTCCACTTGTGGAGGCACTGTGAACTGGCCTTAATGGGAACCGCGTACCGGCCCGTGGGGGAACGCGTCAGCATTCATTCCGGCCACCACTCCGGATCAGCGCGGGAATCGGTACGGGAATCTCTCATCCGAGCGCCACTCAATGGTGCTTGTCAAACGGGAGGGAAACACCGATGAAAGTACGGACGGGAAAGAGAATCGCGGCAGCGGTGGCGGTCATGGCCACGTCGACAGCCCTCATCCTGAGCGCGCCGGGCAGCGGCTCGGCCGCTCCCGCCGCCACTCCCGGCCTGCGCGCGTTCGGGATCACCGGTGACGGCACCCAGATGGCCACGTTCACCACCGACCGGCCGAACGTGCTCGACTGGGTCAGGGACGTCATCGGGCTCAGTGGCGACACGGCTCTGATCGGCATCGACTTCCGGGTGCAGAACGGCCTGATGTACGGCGTCGGCGACAAGGGCGGCATCTACACGATCAAGACCCCGCCGGCCACCACGGACGTCGTGATCACCAAGGTGTCCCAGCTCCAGTACTCGCTGAACGGCACGAACTTCGGCGTCGACTTCAACCCGGCCGCCGACCGGCTGCGTGTGATCAGCGACAATGGCCAGAACCTGCGGCACAACCTCAACGACCACACGACCATCCAGGACCTGAACCTCACCACCCCGCCGACCGAGGGCACGACCAAGGGCGTCTCCGCCGCCGCCTACACGAACAACGACCTCAACGGGACCACCGCGACCACGCTGTTCGACATCAACACGACCAGCGACCAGGTCGTCATCCAGTCCCCGGCCAACAACGGCACGCTGGCGCCGACCGGCAGCCTCGGCATCGACGCGCAGATCAACGCGGGCATGGACGTCTTCAGCACCCTGTCGGGCGGCAAGACGGTCAGCAACGCCGCCTTCGCCACTCTCACCGCCTCCGGCGCCAACAGGCCCTCCCTCTACAGCGTCAACCTCTTCACCGGCGAGGCCACGCTCGTGTCCGACGCCGTCACGTCCAAGTTCCCCCTGAACATCACGGACCTGGCCATCTCCCTCACCGGCGGCTGAGCCCTCCCGCGGGTCACTCACTCGCCGCGGCCCGGCTGCTCCCGGGCCGCGGCGAGCCCGAAGCGCGGCCCCTTCGGGCACACCCCGTCGCGGCCGTTCCAGCTCGGGCTGCCCTGGCCGGCACACAAAGGGGCGAACCCCCGCCGCGTCCTCCCCCGCCCCGCGACTTTGGTGCCACCGCACCGGCGAGCACCGCCGACAGCAGCATCCGGCGGTGAGTCGGGAACCCCCCGGCGCCCGACGGCGTTCGTGTCATTGACGGCCAAAGAGCCGAGCGTCGGCTCGCAGCACCCGACTGCTGATTCCGTACGGCGACTTGACCGGGGGGCGAGGGGCGTGCAGCAGCACCGCGCACACCGCACGCGTCCGGCCGCCGTCGTGCTCTCCGCGCTGCTCGCGGTCCTGACCTTCCTGCTGCCGGTGTCGGCCAAGTCGGCGTCCCGCCTGTCCTCGACGGGCACGGCCGCGACGGCGACCGCGCAGGCGTCCGCGACCGCCGACGCGCAGCGGCCCGTCACCGTGGCGCACCTCGCGCTCCCCCACGCCCACACCCCCGCCGTGCCGTACCCGGTCCACGGCTTCCTGGGCCCCGGCACCGGGGACGCAGCCCCGCACCGCGCTGTCGGCGGGCCCGCCGTCGCCGTGGTGGTCGCGGCCGCGGGAGCGAGCCGGGGCGGGCACGTGTGCCGGCCGCGCGGACCGCCGTCCCGATGGAGCACCGAAGTCCGTACCGACGCCTGACCGTTCGCCTCCGCGCCCGGCGCAGACGTCGGTTCCGTCTGCCTGCCCATCGTGGAGAACTCATGTCCCGCGCGCCCATGTGGCGGGCGATCGTCGCCCTAGGTGTGATCGCCGCCTCGCTCTTCTTCGCTCTCACCCAGTCCGCCCGCCTCGGCCTCGACCTGCGCGGCGGCACCCAGATCGTCCTGGAGACCAAGGACTCACCCGACGTCGAGGCCGATCCCGAATCGACCCAGCGGGCCCTGGAGGTGCTCCGCCAGCGGGTCGACGCGCTCGGCGTGTCCGAGCCGACCCTGTACCGGTCCGGGCAGCAGCGGATCTTCGTCGAGCTGCCCGGCCTGCAGGATCCGCGCGAGGCCGCCGACGTCATCGGCCGCACCGCGCAGTTGACCGTCCACCCGGTGCGGGGCGTGACGGACGAGCGGGAGGAGAAGAAGGGCGAGCCGGCCGAGGACGGCTCGCGCACCCTGGCCGACCCCGACCAGAAGGGGGCGTATCTCGAACTCGGGCCCACCGCGCTCACCGGCGAAGGCGTCAAGGACGCCGAGGCGGTGCTCGACCAGCAGACGATGTCGGGCTGGACGGTCAACCTCACCTTCCGCGGGCAAGCAGGCAAGGACTGGGCACGGATCACCGGGGCGGCGGCCTGTGCCCCGCAGGGCGCCCCGGAGCGGCGTGTCGCCATCGTCCTGGACGGCAAGGTCCTCTCGGCACCCGGCGTCAACGCGGACGTGGCGTGCAAGGTCGGCATCTCCGGCGGCTCCACGCAGATCACCGGCGACTTCGACCGGGAAGAGGCTCGCGAGCTGGCCGCGCTCGTCAAGGGCGGTGCGCTGCCGGTGCCCGTGGAGATCGTGGAGCAGCGCACCGTCGGCCCCACGCTCGGTGCCGACGCCATCGCCGCCAGCGCCCAGGCCGCGATCATCGGGCTCGCCCTGACGGGGCTGTTCATCCTCGTCGTCTACCGGCTGCTGGGCGCCCTGGCCACCCTCGCGCTCGTGCTGTACGCGCTGATCTCCTACGCCGCGCTGGTCGCCCTGGGCGCGACCCTGACACTGCCCGGACTCGCCGGTTTCGTCCTGGCGATCGGCATGGCGGTGGACGCGAACGTGCTGGTCTTCGAACGTGCCCGCGAGGAATATCCGGGAGTCCGCGCCCTGAAGTCGGCACCGGCCGCCTCGGCGCACCTGGACAAGCCGCTGCGCACCGGCTTCGCCAAGACCTGGAGCGCGGTGGTCGACTCGAATGTGACCACGCTGCTCGCGGCCGGGCTGCTCTTCTTCTTCGCCACCGGACCCGTCAAGGGCTTCGGCGTCACGCTCTCCATCGGTGTCCTCGTCTCGATGATCTCGGCCCTGGTGATCACCCGGGTCCTCGCCGACTTCGCGATCCGGCGCCGCTTCGTGCGGGACCGGCCCGGCCTGACCGGGATCACCTCCACCGGCCGCGTGCGTGCCTGGCTCGCGCAGCGCAGGCCCCGCCTGGTGCACCACCGGCGCCGCTGGCTCGGCCTCAGTGCGCTGCTGATCGTGGTCGCCGTCGCCGGGATCGGCCTGCGCGGACTGGACTTCGGGGTGGAGTTCACCGGCGGGCGCCTGGTGGAGTACAGCACCAGCAGGCCCGTGGACGTGGACGCGGCGCGGGCGGCCGTCACCGACGCCGGGTTCCCGCGCGCGGTGGTGCAGGAGTCGGGGAACGGGGACATCTCGGTACGCACCGGTGAGCTGAGCAACGACGAGCAGCACACGATCAGAACGGCGCTGGCGAAGGAGGGCGGCGAGGTCACCGTCGAGCGGGACGAGTTGATCGGCCCGAGTCTCGGCGACGAACTGCGCCGGCACGCGCTCATCGCGCTCGGCATCGCCGTCGCGGCCCAGTTGATCTACCTCAGCGTGCGGTTCCGGTGGACGTTCGCCGCCGCGGCGGTCTCGGCCATGGTGCATGACGTGCTGCTGGTGGTGGGCCTGTTCGCCTGGCTCGGCAAGCCCGTCGACAGCGTCTTCCTGGCGGCCCTCCTCACGGTCATCGGGTACTCCGTCAACGACACCGTCGTGGTCTTCGACCGGGTGCGCGAGGCGCGCCGCCGCGAACCGGCGGCGGACCTGGAGACCACCGCGAACAAGGCCGTCGTCCAGACGCTGCCGCGCACGGTGAACACCGGTATGGGCGCGCTGTTCATCCTGGCGGCCCTGGCCGTACTCGGCGGTGACTCGCTCGCCGACTTCTCGGTGGCGCTGATCGCCGGCGTGGTGATCGGCATGGCGTCGACGGTGTTCACCGCCGTGCCGATCGCCGTGCAGCTGGAGGGCAGCCACCCCGCGCCGCCGGTGCGCCCCGGGCGCAGCCAGGACAGCGGGGCGCGCGGTCCGCTGGAGCGAGGCGGGCGGGCGCGGGATTCAGGCGCCGTGGTGTGAGGACGCGCGCAGGCTCGCGGGGGTGACGCGGGGGGCCTGGGCGCCTTGCCGCCCGGCCGCCCGGTCGTCCCCGCAGCGACCTGGGCCTTTTGCTGTCCGTGGTGATCAGCGGTCGCGTGCGGCGGGGAAGGCGCCGCACGCAGATCCGTCTCGTCCGCCACCGGCTGCCGTACTCCCTCCTCCCTGCCGTGAAGCTGCGATGCGCGGTGGCGGGCGGAGTCCCGAGCGACGGGGGCAGCGGGGCAGCGGGGCAGCGGGGCAGCGGGGCAGCGGGGCAGCGGGGCAGCGGGGCAGCGGGGCAGCGGGGCAGCGGGGCAGCGGCGTGAGCCTGCCATGGGCTGCTCGTGGCCCTCAAGATCGCATACGCGGTCCGCACGACCGGCGGAGCCGGGCCTGGCCAGGTTGCTTCGCCGACCTGCCGCAGGCGCAGCCCCCCGGCCTGCTATTCGGTGCGCAGAGCGGTCGCGGTGCGGGCACCGGCGGCCCAGCCGGCGGGTGGGAGTGCGCCCAGGGCGGCGATGAGCAGGCCGCCGAGTGCGAGGGGGAGCAGTTCGGCCACGTCGTAGACGGCGATGACGGAACCGGGGAGGCGGAGCCCCACACTGTCGCCCATCGCGGGCACGACCCAGCCGTGCAGGGTCACGCCGAGCGGCACGCCCACAGTGCCCGCGACCAGTCCGGTCACGATGACCGAGGTGAGGACCATCGTGACGGTCTGCCGGGGGGTCATGCCGAGCGCCTTGTGGACACCGATCTCCCGGACCCGTTCACGGGTGTCGAGCAGCACGCCGTTCAGCACGCCGAGCGCGGCGACGGCGACGAGCATCAGCGTGAGGATCAGGGACAGCGTGTTGAGCGTGACGACCATGTCGCCGCCGGTGTCGAGGCCGCCTGCCCGAGCGGTGGCCCCCAGCGGGGCCAACTTCCTGTTCAGCTCGTCGACGTAGCCGGTCACGTCGGTGCCTGCCGTGAGCGCGATGTGATGACTCGTCTCCGTCAGGTCGGGATGGGCGGCCGAGAGGGTCGAGGCATCGGTGAAGACCTGCATGCCGTCGTTGCGGGGGTCGAGGACCTCGCCGACGATCCGGGCCGTGACCGGTTCGGCCAGGCCGTTCAGGGTGACGGTGTCACCGACGCGGGTGCCGGTGGTGGTCAGGAAGGGGGTCGGGACCACGGCCTCGCCCGGCTTGTCGATCCAGCGGCCCGAGACCATCGTGTAGCCGCCCCAGGAAGCGTCGCCGGTGAAGGCGATCACGTCGACGATGCCGGTCAGGCCGGACACGGCCGCCCGTACCGTCGAGGCGCTGTAGTACTTCCCGGTTCCGGCGACGGCCTCCATGCGCGCGACGACCGCGGCGGGATCGGCCTCGGGCCGCTTCACGGGGGCGGGACCCCCGGGTCCGAAGTCCGGCGGGGGCGGGGGGACGACGACATCGGCGGCGTCGTGGGCTTTGGCTTTCATCACCTGGCCGAGCGAGGCGCCCATCCCCACGGTGAACGTGACGGCGACGGTGCCGAACAGGATCGCCGTGCCCATGGCCAGCGCGCGAACGGGCCGCGCGAAGGGCCGGGCCAGGCCCAGCGCGACCGGCTGCGGCAGCGGCAGCCGTCCGGCCAGGCGGACCGCCCACCGGCCGCGCCTCGCCGAAGCGGTGCGCCCGACGGCGAGCGCGTCGACCGTACGCAGCCGGCCGGCCCGCCAGGCACTCGCCCACGCGGTCGCCGCCACGAGGCCGAGCACCCCGGCGATCACCGCCAGGTCGACCCAGGGGGTGACGGCCAAGGACGAGGTGCCGTAGACCTCCTGGGCCTCGGCCAGTACCGGGACGGCGAGCAGGTGGCCGGCGAGGACACCGAGGACCGTGCCGACGGCGGCCGGGATCAGCGCCTGGCCCACGTAGGCCCGCACGACCTGGGCCGGGGTGAAGCCGACGGCCTTGAGGATGCCGATACGACGCGCGGCGGTGCCGACGGCCGACGCCACGACGTTGCCGACGATGAGCACGGACATGACCAGGCCCAGGGCGCCGAACGCGGCCAGGAACGGAACGTAGAGGGCGGTGTCCCGCTCGGCGGACTTGCGCACGGTGAGCCATGACTGCTCGCCGACTGCCGATCCCGGCGGCAGGGACCGCGTCACGGCGCTGCCGCCCGCGGTGATCCGCGCGGCTGTGCCCGCGTCGGTGAAGCGGTAGAGCATCTGGTAGCCGCCGCTGCCGGGTGCGGTGAGCGCGGGCATCTGGGACGGCACCACCCAGGCGTCGGCGGTCCGCGTGACCGAGCGGGCCACACCGACCACCGTCAGCGCCGGACGGCCGGGCAGACCGGGGAAGGCGACCTCCGTGCCCATGGCCGGGATCAGCGAGGAGTCGGCGGACAGCACGATCTCGCCGGAGCGCCTTGGCCACCGCCCGTCGAGCAGTGCCACCTCGTCCACGTCCCGGCCGGGATCGCCCCGGCCGACCACGGTCATCGGCCACCCGGGGCCCGCCTCACCCGACCGCGGGGTGACCGTCACCGCGCGGAACGGCCCGGCCGCGCTGCTCATCCCTTCGGCGTCCCTGGACTTCGACAGCTGCCCGGCACTCACCTTGCCCGCGTCGAACCGCATGGACAGATGCGCGCCGTGCTGCTCGGCGAAGGCGTCGTCGAAGGGCGCGCCGGACACCACGAGCAGCGTTCCGCCGAGGACGGAGGCGGCCACCGCCATCATCGTGGCGAGCCCGATCACCAGCGTCTGCACCCGGCGTCGCCCCACCCCCGAGCGCACCACCTTGCCGAGCGCGCTCATCGGACGGCCTTGGGGGTGACGACCTGTGAGCCGAGGGCCTGTGAGCCGAGGGCCCGCGAGCCGTCGTTCTGCGACCGGAGGTCCTGTGGCCCGATGTCCTGTCGCCCGATGTCCTGTCGCGCGATGTCCTGTCGCCCGATGTCCTGTGGCCCGATGTCCTGCGACCGGACGTCTTCGGTGATCCGGCCGTCGGCGATCCGGACCGTACGGTGGGTGCAGGACCGGGCCAGAGCCAGGTCGTGGGTGACCACGACGACGGTCTGGCCCTCACCATTGAGGCTGGCGAGGAGCCTGCTGACGTCCTGCCCCGCGGCCGTGTCCAGTGCCCCGGTCGGCTCGTCGGCCAGGATCAGTGCCGGCCGGTTCATCAGCGCCCGGGCCACCGCGACGCGCTGCCGCTCGCCGCCGGACAGCCGCCCCGGGTAGGCACGGGCATGCCGGTCGATGCCCAGCAGTTCCATCAGTTCCGCCGCCCGGCGGGCTGCCTCGGCCCGTGCCATACCCGCAAGACGCGCGGGCAGGACGACGTTGTCGGTGACGGTCAGATCGTCGAGCAGGTTGAAGAACTGGAAGACCATGCCGATCCTCGACCGCCGGTGGAGCGCCGATCCGGCTTCGCCCAGCCGGTCCACCCGCACCCCGTCCACGGTGACGGTCCCCGCGTCGGGCCGGTCGAGGCCCGCGATCAGATTGAGCAGGGTGGACTTGCCGCTGCCGGAGGGGCCGAGGATCGCGACGGCTTCGCCGGGCTGCACGGTCAGCGACACCTCGTGCAGAGCGGGCGGGCCGTCGTCGTACCGACGGCTCACCTCGCGCAGTTCGAGCACCGGCATGGTCATGAAAGGCTCCTCGATCACAGGCAGTCGGCTGCCTGAACGCTAGGAGCGGACCCGGCCCGCACGCGTCCCCCGCCCGGACCCATCGCGGTACCGCGCCGGGACGAGCCCCGGGAACGTCATCCCTGCGATGTAGGCGGGTGGTGTATCCGGTGGGGCGGAAATGACCGCCGGGACGGACTCCGCGGATCGGCGCGGCGGCGACAATGAGCCGGTGACGGACTTACGTGCGACGCTGCGCCGGCTGCGGGAAGCCGCCCGCCGGGCGGTCCGCGACGCCGGCCTCCCGAGCGGCCCGCCGGCGCGGCCCACCCGGCGCGCCTGGCAGTTCGACGCGGTGGTGGCACTGGTACTCGGAGTCGCCACCGTCTACTACGGCATCGACAACGTCGACGTCGTCGTGGTGCGGGAGATCGCACCCGGCGTGCAGTACGTGATGCCGCGACCGTCCGGCCCGGGCGGGGCGGCCTTCATGGTGACCCTCGCGGTCATCGCCTCGGGTGCCCTGGCGCTGCGCCGCCGCTACCCGCTCGCCGTGCTGTGCGTCGTGACGGCCGCGACCCTCGCGACCCCGCAGAGCGTGATGCGGCTGACCTTCTACGCGTTCGTCATCGCCGTCTACAGCGCCGCCGTGTACAGCCCGTACCGGGTGGCGACCCTGGCGGCGCTGCCGGTGTCGGTCGTCCTGATCGGCACCTCGGGGAACTCGGTGACACCGATCGTCCCCAACGCATACATCGCGCTGCTGATCCTGATCCCGATGTCCGTGGCCGCCGTCGGACTGCGCACCTGGAAACTCCGAACCGACGAGGGCCGCGCCCGGCTCTCCGCCCTGGAACGTGAACAGGCCGAGGCGCTGCGCCGGGCGGTCGAGCACGAGCGGGCCAGGATCGCCCGCGAACTGCACGACGTCGTCACGCACAACGTCAGCGTGATGATCATTCAGGCGGGCGCCGCCCGCAAGATCATGAAGACCTCCCCCGAGCAGGCCGGCGAGGCGCTGCTCGCCGTCGAGGCCGGCGGGCGGGCGGCGATGACCGAGCTGCGCCACGTCATGGGACTGCTCACCCCGGCCGACGAGGGCGAGGGGACGCACACCGGTGCAGACCTGGCCGACACGGCCGCCGCGTTGGCCCCGCAACCCGGCCTGGACCAACTTCACAGGCTGGTCGGACGGGTCCGGGACACCGGAGTGCCGGTCGGCCTGACGGTGACCGGCGAGCCCCGTCCGCTCCCGCCCGGCCTTGAACTCGCCGCGTACCGCGTGGTCCAGGAAGCCCTGACCAACACCGTGAAGCACGCGTCCGGCGCCACCGCCGCCGTGACCGTCGAGTACGGCCCGCAGCGGCTCCGGGTGGAAGTCACCGACACCGGTGGGCACCCGGTCGGGACCGCCGGGAGCGGCAGGGGCCTGATCGGTCTGCGTGAGCGCCTCGCCGTCTACGACGGAACCCTGAACACCGGCCGACGCCTGACCGGTGGCTTCCGTGTGGAGGCCCTGATCCCCTTGGAGACACCGTGACCGAGCCGCTGCGGGTGCTCCTCGCCGACGACCAGACCCTGGTCCGCACCGGCTTCCGACTGATCCTCGGCGCCGACGGCATCGACGTCGTGGCCGAGGCGACCAACGGGATCGAAGCGGTCGACGCGGTCCGCCGCACCCGTCCCGACGTGGTCCTGATGGACGTCCGGATGCCCGAGATGGACGGTCTGGAGGCCACCCGCCGCATCCTCGGCGGCGCCCCCGGCGAGCCCCGCGTCATCATCCTGACCACCTTCGACCTCGACCGGTACGTCTACGCGGCCCTGTCCGCCGGGGCCAGTGGCTTCCTCCTCAAGGACGTCACTCCTGAGCAGCTGACCGCGGCCGTCCGCACGGTCCGTACCGGCGACGCTCTCCTCGCGCCCGCCATCACCCGCCGTCTCGTGGAGCGGTTCGCCGCAACCGAACACCGGCACGGCACCCAGCGCGGCAGCGGCGACGCCGCCCTCCACCGCGACCTCGCCTCGCTCACCCCGCGCGAACTGGAGGTCTTCGGCCTCCTGGCCCGCGGGCTGAGCAACACCGAACTCGCCGCCCGCCTCCACCTGGCCGAGACGACCGTCAAGACGCACGTCGCCCGCATCCTTGCCAAGCTCGCACTCCGTGACCGTGTCCAGGCCGTCATCGTCGCCTACGAGACAGGGCTGGTCAGCGCCGGCGATCACGAGGCCGCCGGGCAGCCGACCGAGCCGGCGTAGAAGCCGGCCGACGCGGCGTGGGGGCGGTTCGGTCCGAGGGCTGCGTTTCCCCGTCGGGCTCCTCGGCGTTTCCGTGACGTAGACCCCTATCCAAGGAAGTCCGGATATGCCCCGTCCTGCCCATATCGCCATGATCGGCACGCCTCTGGCCGGCCATGTGCTGCCCAGCCTGGAGATCATCCGTGAGCTGGTGGCCCGTGGTCATCGCGTCACGTACGCCACCGCCGCCTCCGTCGCCGAGCTGATCACTCCCACCGGCGCCGAGCTGGTCGGCATCACGTCCACTCTTCCGGTCGCCGAGCGCGACTGGCCGCGGGACCCCATCGCCTCCGCCTCCCTCTTCCTCGACGAGGCGATGGCCGTACTCCCCCAGCTGCGCGCCGCGTACGACGGCGATCCCGCCGACCTGTACCTCTACGACGCCGGCGCGCACGCGGGTCGCGCGCTGGCCGAGGCGCAGGGCCGCGGCTGCGTCCAGCTCTCCTCGGCGCACGTGGCCTGGGAGGGGGCCCAGGAGGAGATGGGCGCGGCTTTCGCCCAGTTGCCCGGAGGGCTCGCCCACCGCGCGCGGTTCGCCGCCTGGCTGACGCGGTGCGGTGCGACGACCACGAACGTGGAGGAGTTCACCGGCCGCCCGCGGCGTGTGCTGGCCCTGATCCCGCGTGCCATGCAGCCGCATGTGGACCGGGTCGACACCGAGGCGGTGACGTTCGTCGGCCCGTGCTTCGGCGCCGGGCAGGAGCAGGACGGCTGGATGCGGCCGGCCGGGGTGCAGAAGGTGCTGCTGGTTTCACTGGCCGGCTCCGGGAGCCTCGGAGCGCGGGAGGTCCACCACCGGTGCATGGCGGCGTTCGCGGATCTCCCGGGCTGGCATGTGGTGCTGCAGACGGGCGGTGGCAGCGAGGTGGCCGAGCGGGTTCCCCCCAACTTCGAAGTGCGGCCGTGGGGGACGCCGTCGACGATCCTCGAGCAGGCCGATGTGTGGGTGACGCACACCGGTGTGGACAGCTGCGGTGAGGGCCTGTACGCCGGGGTGCCGATGATCGCCGTACCGAACGGGCCCGCCCAGGGCCTCCACGCCGACCGGCTCGTCGAACTGGGCGTCGCCCGCCGGGTCGACGCCGCGGACATCACGGCGCCGGCGTTGCGTTCGGCCCTCCTGGAACTCATCGGTGACCCGCAGGTCGCCACCCGTTCGGCATGGCTGTGGTCCGAGGTGCGCGCCGAGGGCGGCACCCGGCGGGCCGCGAACGTGATCGAGGGACAGCTCGTCGAGGACAGGGTGGGCTGCTGACGGGGAGCGGGTGCGACGAGGACCCGCGGACGGCCGGCGGCCCGCACCGCCGGGCAGGACGGTCGGCAGGCCGGCACGGGCACGCGCAGCCGGCCTCACCGCACCGACGGCGGCGCCACGGGCGACTGCGGCAGCCGCACGCTCACCCCGCCCCTGGCCTCCGGGGATTCCTCCGTCAGGACGCCGGGTGCAAGCTGGAAGGGAGGCCGCCCGGTCGTCCCGGGTGCGCGCTCGGGACGCGCGGTCTCGCCGCTGCGACGGAGCTCCCTCGGGCTCGGCAGGAGGGAAGCGAGATGACGGATCAAGTGAGCACCGGTACACGCTGGCACCTGGTCGGTGACTGGTTCGACGTGTGCAAGTGCGCCATACCGTGCCCCTGTACGTTCGCCCAGCCCCCGACCTACGGCGACTGCGAAGGCGTGCTCGTGTGGCACATCCGGGAAGGCACCTTCGGTGACGTGCGGCTCGACGGCCTCAACGTCCTGATGCTCGGCTCGTTCGTCGGCAACCCCTGGGCCGGCACGCACACCGAACCCTACGCCGCGGTCTTCCTCGACGAGCGGGCCGACGAGCAGCAGCGGCGCGCGCTCGGGGCGATCTTCGGCGGTGAGGCGGGCGGGTGGCCGGCGCAGTTCGGGGAGATGTTCCACCCCGAGATGCGCGGCATGGACTTCGCCCCCGTCCA
Source organism: Streptomyces sp. NPDC001920 (assembly GCF_053594495.1). Lineage (NCBI taxonomy): Bacteria > Bacillati > Actinomycetota > Actinomycetes > Kitasatosporales > Streptomycetaceae > Streptomyces > Streptomyces sp. NPDC001920. Next base: position 47,096 of record NZ_JBSFEP010000015.1, on the reverse strand, counting down.
CGTCGAGATCGACGAGGACCTCGCCACCTGGCGGGCCGAGGTTCCCGGCCGGGTGACCGCCACGGCCGAGGCGCTGACCGGCCCGACGACACCGGACGGCGCACGCGTCCAGGTTCACAACGCCCCGGGCGCCGAGGTCGGACCGGGTCAAATCGCCACCTGGGGCCGGGCCACCGCCGACCGCGTCGACGCGTTCGGCTTCTCCTGGGAACGCTCGGGGAAGTCCAGCAAGCACTTCCCCTTCGAGTGGAGCGGTCCCGAGTAGGCGGGACTTCGCGGACCCGGCCCAGGAGGCCGGCCGGCTGAGTCACGCACCTCCCATCGACGGCATCGACGCCCGCAGTCCCGGCAGCAACCAGTCCTGGAACGGTGCGAGCACGGCGAGCACGAGGAACGTGACGCCGACGGCCCGGGCGAGCAGCGGACCACGGGACCACAGCTTCTCCACGAAGATCACCACGGCGAGTCCGGCCATCGCCGCCATGTTCATCACGCCGAGCGGGATCAGGACGACCATCAGTCCCGCGCAGCAGCCGACGCAGTAGGCGCCGTGATGGACTCCCACCCGCAGGTCGCGGGCCGGCCGCCGGAATCCGGCGTAGCGCACCAGGTGGCCCATGGGGTCGCGGCAGTGCCGCAGGCAGACGTATTTCAGCGGGCCGAGCTGGTAGAAGCCCGCGAGCAGGAAGGCCAGCGCACCGATCCAGCGTCCGGCGGACGGATGGTCGTCCACCAGGCCGCCGGTGAGGGCCAGAGCCGCGTGGACGAGCAGGCCGAAGGCGGTCCACACCAGCAGGTACCCGCCCACGAACTCGATGGTGCGCGCGGTCCGCGACCAGCCGGAGGACTGCCGGCCGATCCCGCGCACCCAGGTGAGGGCCACCGGCGCCATGGACGGCAGCATCATGGCCGCCGTCATCGTCACCCACAGCAGCAGGAACAGCGGCAGGGCGATCCCCATCGTGCCCGGTTCCACGCCCATGTCCCGGGCCTGCCCGAGCGTCAGCGCCCAGGCGGGCACCGCGATCAGGACGATCAGGAACCAGGCGCCGGCGAGATCCCTGGCCGGCAGCAGCCCTCCGCCCGCTCCGGTCGGCGCGGGAGACCGGGCGGAGGCGAAGGCGGCGGTCCGGCTGTGACGCATCGGCGTGTACTCCTGGCTGATTCCAGGACAGCACGCCTCCGGCCGCGGCGCGACCGCCCCCGGGGCCTCGGCCGGTGCGTCACCAGGCCAGGGCGTCGGCCATGGTGGACTGCCAGTACGAGACCCGGATCGAGTCGTCGACGTACACGCCCTTCGCGGGCAGCGACGGGCGGGCGGCGGCGCTCGTGCCCTTGCCGAAGTGGACCGTGAGGGACTTGGCGGTGTAGCCGTTGGAGCCGCTGCCGTCCGCCGCCGAGAGAAGGACGCTCGCGTAGCCCGACTCGCCGGGGGCCAGCGTGACCACCGCCTGCGGCTTGGAGTCCTCGAAGGCCGACGGGACGGACTGGGCACCGTCGAACTTGACCGCCGGGTAGCCGGTGAGGTCGCAGTTCTTCGAGCCGGTGTTGGTGACGGTGAGGAGAAGGTGGTTCAGGGGGCGGGTGACCTCCGTGGCGGTCGTCCGGGTGACGGCGCCGGAGCAGGGGCCCGAGACGGGCTCCGGCTCCTCGGCGCCCGTGGCACGCGGCGAGTCCGCGGCGCCCGGCGAGCCCGTGGATCCCGACGAGCCCGTGCCACCCGCTGCGCCGCTCGAATCCGCCGCACCACCTGTCGAACCCCCGGCGGAGGCTGCTCCGCTCGCCTTTGCGGAGGGCGTGGTGGAAGCAGTGGACGCGGCTCCCGTCGAGGGGCCCTCGTCCTGGACGCCTGCTCCGCCGGCGCACGCCGTCAGTGTCAGCGTGGCGGCCGTGAGCGCGGCGGCGAGGAGCATACGGGTGCGGTGGGTGCGTGTGGACATGTGAATCCCCAGGTGCGGTAAGGGTGTTGACGCGGGCCGCTCGACCGGGTGCCGGGAGCGGCGTGCTTGGATGGCCCAAGCTTGTGCGGCGATCCGTCCCGACCGCCACGGCTGCCGGGGCATCAGGGACGCTGGAACGCCTGTGATAGCTCTGACCTGGGGGAATGACCTGCCCCTGGAACGGGGGCCCGGAACGCGGGCAGAGGGAGGAACGGTGGCTGGGGACGAGTTCGCGCAGTTACTGGGCCGGTTGAAGGAGCGGTCCGGACTCAGTTACGGGGTGCTCGGCAAGCGGCTGCACACGAGTGCGTCCACGCTGCACCGGTACGTCAACGGGGACGCCGTACCGACGGACTACGCACCCGTGGAACGGTTCGCGCGGGTGTGCAGGGCGACGCCCGAGGAACTGGTGGAACTGCATCGGCGGTGGGTTCTGGCGGATGCCCGGCGGGGGCAGAAGGCGGGCGGGGCCCCTGCGGAGGACGAACCGCGGGCCGCGGTGGGGGCCGGGACGGCGGAGGCCGGGACCGGGGCGGATGGGCCCGAAGCGGCCGCCGAGGCCGTTCCCGACGACGGGCGCAGGCCCCGGGCGCAGGCCCCCGTGGCGCGGCGGCGCACCGTCGCCCTGACCGGGGCCGCCGCGGCCGCCGCCCTCGTGTCGGCGGCGCTCGTGGTGAGTCTCGTGCCCGGCGGGGGCGAGGACGACCAGGGCGGGAAGCGGACCGTGGGGGCTGCCTCCCGGTCCGTCGACTCCGGCGTCACCAAGCCGGGCGCATCCGAGTCGGCCGACGCCAAGGGCGGATCGGCCTCGCCGTCCGCCTCGCGCAGCGGCACCCCCGCGGCCGCCGGTTCGGTGTCCGCCTCGCGCAGCGCTGGGGGCGGGGCGGCCCGGGGCGGGGGTTCCGAGGACGGGGCCACCGCGCCGGCCGTCACCGTCAACCCGTACAAGTGGGAAAGCCCGTGCAGTCAGCACTACCTGGTCGACCGGAAGCCCGAGCAGGTGCCCCCGCCTCCGGGTGAGCCGGACGCGCGCGGGTGGGTCCACGCGCTCGGCGGGGTCGCCGCCGGGCAGCAGATGCTCGCGCTCAACGTGCAGGGCACCGGGGCGGCCACCGTCGTCCTGGACGATCTGCATGTGCGGGTGGTGGAGAAGAGCGAGCCGCTGGCCTGGAACGACTTCGAGATGGGCGTCGGGTGCGGTGGCGGGGTGGAGACGACGGCGTTCGAGGTGGACCTCGATGCCGGGCGGCCCGCGCTCTCCCCCAAGGCCGGTCAACGCGACTTCCCGTACCGGGTGAGCGAGTCCGACCCCGAGGTCTTCTACATCTTCGCCGACGCGCGTGCGCACAACGTGAGTTGGTACCTGGAGCTGGACTGGTCCAGCGGTGACCAGCAGGGCACCGTACGCATCGACGACCACGGCAAGCCGTTCCGCACGAGCGGCAACGTGGGACGGCCCGCGTACACCTATCCGCTCGGTTCCTCCGAGTGGGGGCGCAACGAGTACGCCCCGGAGATCCCCGGCTGAGGTGATCGTCGACTCGCGCGGCGGTCACCCCCGCGGAGGTGATCGCCGGCCGGATGACCGTACGGTCCCCGGGCGTTCGCCGGTGCCCTGCTCCGGTGCGCACTCCTACCCGCGCGGCAGGGGAAAGTCTGCCATGGCGGGACCACATCCTCGTGCCTGCCGGAGTTAGGGTTGTCGCACCGGGTGGGTGGTGCCGGCTCCTTCGGAGCACGGGTGCCGTGCACGCCCGGCCTGTGGCCGTGCCCCCGAACGAAGGTGCCATGCCGGCTGACGACGCCCCGGTCAACGGGAACCTCGACGACGACGACTACCCCGCGTTCACCATGGGGCGGGCCGCCGATGTTCTCGGCACCACCCCCGCCTTCCTCCGGGCCGTCGGAGAAGCCGAACTGATCACTCCCCTGCGCTCGGAAGGCGGCCACCGCCGGTACTCCCGCCGCCAGTTGCGTATCGCCGCCCGCGCCCGTGAGCTCGTCGACCAGGGCACTCCCGTCGAGGCCGCGTGCCGCATCGTCTCGCTGGAGGACCAGTTGGAGGACGCCCTGCGCCAGAACCGGCACCTGCGCCGGGAGCTGGACGAGCGCAGCACGGATATCTAGTCTCGCCGCTGCAGAATTACCTGGTCCGGCGGGATGAGAATTCCTGATCGATCACGAAAACCGCTCGCCGGATTCCACCCGACCTGTGTTAACGTGATAGCAGTTGCAGTTTTGGTTGCCAGAGATTGATTCTTTGCAGAGCTTTCCGGATTCTTCCGGAGGGGTGATCATCGCGGCGACTCGGATCCGTAAAGTGCGGAATCCGGCACTGCCCCCCAAGGGAGATTCAATATGGCATCTGGCACCGTGAAGTGGTTCAACGCGGAAAAGGGCTTCGGCTTCATCGAGCAGGACGGTGGCGGCGCTGACGTGTTCGCCCACTACTCGAACATCGCCACCAGCGGCTTCCGCGAGCTTCAGGAAGGCCAGAAGGTTACCTTCGACGTCACGCAGGGCCAGAAGGGCCCGCAGGCCGAGAACATCGTTCCCGCCTGACGCTGACGCGCACCACGTGACTGGGGCCCGCACTCTAGGGGTGCGGGCCCCAGCTCATTGCTTTCCGTAGACCCCCGGATTCCCGGATTTTTCACTCTTGCGAAAAGCCCCGGCCACAGCGCCGTGAGGGCTTGCTTCGCATGTCTGTCGGCCCATTCTTGTGAATCCTCGTGCGGCTCGCGCCGCCGGAAGGAATTCCTCGATACGCCGCATCGAGGAAGGTTCCCTCCATGAACCGCACCCCCCGCCGTGCCGGCCGCGGCTCCGGCCACGTCCGCGCCCAGGAGAAGGGCCGGCAGAGCCGGCGTTCGGACACCGGGCGAAACAGCGGCCCCCGGGCACGGGCCACGACACGCCCACAGGAGTTCGCCCTCCCCGTCACGCTCACCGAGCCGCTCCCACCGGTCGCCACGTTCGCCGAGCTGGACATGCCCGCACGTCTGCTGACCGCGCTGGGCGCCGAGGGCGTGACGGTGCCCTTCCCGATCCAGGCGGCCACGCTGCCGAACGCCCTGACCGGACGGGACGTGCTGGGCCGCGGGCGCACCGGCTCCGGCAAGACCCTCGCCTTCGGCCTGCCCGTGCTGGCGCGGCTGGACGGACAGCGGGCCCAGCCCCGGCAGCCGCTCGCCCTCGTCCTCGTACCCACCCGGGAACTGGCGCAGCAGGTCACCGACGCGCTCTCCCCCTACGCCCGCGCCCTGGGCCTGCGCCTCGCCACCGTCGTGGGCGGCATGGCGATCGGCCGTCAGGCGAGCGCCCTGCGCGGCGGCGCCGAGGTCGTCGTGGCGACACCCGGCCGCCTCAAGGACCTCATAGAGCGGGGCGACTGCCGACTGGACCAGGTCGCCGTCACCGTCCTGGACGAAGCCGACCAGATGGCCGACATGGGCTTCATGCCGCAGGTGACCGCGCTGCTCGACCAAGTGGGTCCCGACGGCCAGCGGTTGCTGTTCTCGGCCACCCTGGACCGCAACATCGACCTCCTGGTGCGCCGCTACCTCCACGACCCCGTGGTGCACTCGGTCGACCCGTCCGCGGGCGCCGTCAGCACCATGGAGCACCATCTGCTGCACGTGCACGACGACGACAAGCACGCCACCGCGACCGAGATCGCCGCCCGTGACGGGCGGGTGATCATGTTCCTGGACACCAAGCACGCGGCCGACCGGCTCGCCAAGCATCTGCTGTCCGTCGGCGTACGCGCCTCGGCCCTGCACGGCGGCAAGTCCCAGCCCCAGCGCAACCGGACGCTCGCCCAGTTCAAGGACGGCCATGTGACGGCCCTGGTGGCCACCAACGTCGCCGCCCGCGGGATCCACGTCGACGACCTCGACCTCGTCGTGAACGTCGACCCTCCCGGCGACCACAAGGACTACCTGCACCGCGGCGGCCGTACCGCCCGCGCCGGCGAGTCCGGCACCGTCGTCACCCTCGTCCTGCCCCACCAGCGCCGCGCGGTGGACCGTCTGATGGCCGACGCCGGCATCACCCCGCGCACCGCCCGGATCCGTCCCGGCGAGGCCGAACTGCAGCGCATCACCGGCGCCCGGACTCCCTCCGGTGTGCCCGTCACCCTCACCCCACCGGCCGCCGCCGCACAGGGCGCGCGCACGGGCTCCCCCGACGCGAACCGGCGGGAGCGGGCCTCCGGTCGCGGCCGGCGGGGCCGGACCGCCGGCGGCGGGGCCGGGCGGGGCGCCTCCAGGACCCGGCGCTCCGCACCGAGGAACAACGCCTAGCCGGGCACGCCGATCCGCGCCCCGCGGTCGGCACGTCCCGCCGCTCGTCCTCACCGACCCGACGAAGAGGAGAGGCCCTCGCCCCGGTCGCTGACCGGCCGCAGCACCGTCGATCCCATCCGTGTTACCCCCCAACCCCGTGGAGGCAGCCATGCGTTGTGTCATCGCGAGTTTCCCCTTCGACCTGGTCAAGGGTGAGGTCGAGCAGTCGATGAGCGGCATCGAGCCCGAACCGGTCACCGGTGTGGCCGTCACCATCGGACGCCGGGTCTATCCCGTGATGCAGGTCGGGGAAGTGATCACCCGGCAGGACCGTCGCGACTTCACCTCGGGCGAGATGCGCCGGGCGCTGACCCGACTCGGCTTCACCTGCCACGACGCGCCTCCCGTCGCACCGGCCGCGCAGGTACGGCCTGACGAGGGTGTACTGGGCTGGTGACGGCTCGTTTGCTGCCGCTGCGCCGACACCCCTCGTCGGACTAGGCTCCTGAGGCATGAAGCGCCCTGACCACCTGCTCGCCACGATCGCCGCGATGGTGGAGTCGCAGCACACCAGTCAGATGTCCCTGACCGTGGTGATTCCGGGAGCCGTCATCACGGGACGGCTGGCCCCGGAAGCCCTCTGGAAGGAACGTGTGGCCGAAGTCCTGCGGGACTCCGAGCACCTGGGACGGTTCGCCGCCGCCTTCACCCCGTCCCACGGCGGCGGCGACCGTCGCCCGGAGCACGACGACGGCCCCGCCCACCTCCACTTCCACATGGCCCGGATCCTCCAGGGAAGCTTCGGCATCCCCGACACGGGAGGCATGTACCGCGTCGCGCTGGAGGACGTGAGCGCGTGGACCGTCGGGGACATCGGCTACTCGGACCAGTGAGGCCCGCGGGCGTCCTCGGGGCGCCCCGGAAGCGAACCGCCAGGAGCCGCTCGGGACGGGATCGGGGGACGGACGTCACCGGCACGTCGGCCGACGGCAGCTCCCCGGACGGGGCCCATACCCACCGGATGCCCGTAGCCGGCGCGTCGTCCCACCCGGCGCGTCGGTCGCGGCGCCCCCTGGTCACCGACAACCGCCGCGGATCCGTGCGACGCGCTGACGGCCGCCCGCGTGCCGACGCTCGCCGAGGCCGGTCCGAGGGCGAGCCAGGTGAGGCGCGGTTCTCCGTGTGAGGGCCGGAGGAAGTGGCACCCGGTACACGGGCGGGTCGTACCCGCACCACGTCCCTGCGGGGCGGTTCGGCAAGGAGCCGCGGCGGGTACGTGGGCGGTACGGCCCGCACCGCCCGGCTGGGGCGGTTCCGCCCGCACCGCCCGGCTGGGGCCGCACCGCCCGCACCGCCCGTTGGCGCCGCCGGGCGCCGCTGACGCCGGAACGCGCCTCGCCCCCGCAGGAGTGCGCCGCGACGGGGGTCCGTGCGCCCTCGGGGGTTCCGTGAGCCGGCCGACCCGTCGGGCCGGCCCTGAGACCGGTCCCGCCCGCGCCGGGCCCATGCCCCGGTGCCGCGCCGCGGGCGCTGTGGTTCCCTCGCCGCCCGCCGAGTTGTCCCTGAACTCCTCCGGGATTGTCCGTGATCGGTAACGGACGCATCCCGTGGCCGCCTTCCCTCGTCCTGCCAGGTGGCCGCAAGTCGGCCGAGGGTCGGTGAGGAACTGCGCGAGGGCGGGGGCGGACATGGCACGGCACGGCGGTGGGCGGGGCTGGTACGGCAAGGTGATCGGGGCGGCGCTCGGGGTGACGGTGCTCGCGGCGGGGGCGGCGGCGTGGACCGCCCAGGCCGGAGCCGTGGGCGGCTCGTCGCCGAGGGCGACCGCGTCGGCCGAGCCGGGCAGTGACGTCAAGCCGGTCGCGGTGAGCATCGCGCACGCCTCGGACAAGGGGCCGCGCGGCGTCAACATCACCATCGACGACGGCCCCGACCCCGTGTGGACCCCGCAGATGCTCGACGTACTGCGGGAGAACGGGGCGAAGGCCACGTTCTGCATGGTGGGGACGCAGGCGCAGGCCCACCCGGACCTGGTGAAGAAGGTGGTCGCGGCGGGGCACCGGCTGTGCGACCACTCGGTGTCGCACGACACCACCATGGACAGGAAGTCCGAGGCGTACCAGTCGCAGCAGATCCTCGATGCCGAACGCATGATCACCGAGGCGTCCGGGGGCGTACGCCCCATGTACTACAGGGCGCCCGGCGGGGCCTTCACCCCCTACAGCCGCAAGCTGGCCGCCTCCCGGGGCATGCGCCCGCTGGGCTGGAACGTGGACTCCAAGGACTTCGAGCGGCCGGGCGCGGACGCGATGGTCGCCACCGTCGAACGGGAGCTGCCCAACGGGCCGACGATCCTCTTCCACGACGCGGGCGGTGACCGCTCGCAGACCGTGGAGGCGCTGCGCCGGGTCCTCCCCTCGCTCAGGGAGCAGGGCTATTCCTTCGGCTTCCCGGTGCGCTGAGCCCCGGATCCGGCCGGGCCGGGGTCCCCACCGGGGCCCCGTACACCCCGCCCACTCATCGGCCGTCCCCGCGGCGCGGCTCGACGGTGCCGGCGGGGGTGAGCCCGCAGGTCCCGGACCTCCTGGTCCCGTCCTGTCCCGTCAGCTCGACGACGGCCCGCCCGTCGGCGCTCCGGCTGTAGGCGATCGTGCAGGTCAGCTGGTGCAGAGCGGTGGTGTCCAGGCCCTTCAGGGCGAGCGGCAGACGGGCCGTGACCCGGCCGCCCGGGAAGGGCTCGACCTCGACGGTGCCGCCGGGGCGGGCGGCGGGCAGGGAGGTGCTCAGACCTGCGGTCCGGTCTTCCTTCAGCGGACCGGCGAGCAGTGCCATGACGACCTTCTCCGTCGGCACCGGACCGGCTGTCCCGCCGGGGTCGCGGTCCGCGGAGCCCGGCAGGTCGTACGCGTCGCCGAACCCGCCCTCGGGCTCGGGCGACCGGATCACGGGCGTCAGGCGCCCGTCCGGGGACCGGAAGAAGAGCAGCATGTCGTGGTCGCGGTCGAGGAACGCCTGGAAGCTGGCGGGACCGCCGGCCTCGATGACGTCGGTCTCCGGGATGCCGCAGCCGCCGAGCAGCGGTACGGCCGCCGCGACGGCGACGGCGGCCGCCGCACCCCGGCGCGTCCGCGCACGCCTCATCCGCCGGCCTCCTCCGTGTGGAGCGGTATCTCCACGGTGAAGACGGCGCCTTTCCCGGGCAGGTTCCCGGCGTGGATCGTTCCGCCGTGCAGCTTCACGTTCTCCTGGGTGATCGCCAGCCCCAGGCCGCTGCCCGCCGAGCGGGTGCGGGCCGCGTCGGCCTTGTAGAAGCGGTCGAAGATGTGCGGGAGCGACTCGGAGCGGATGCCGGGGCCGCTGTCCGTGACCTCGGTGATCAGCACGGGCGTACCCGGCGAGCGGGTCTCGGTGCGCAGTCGTACCGTGACCGGCGCGCTGCCGTGCCGCAGGGCGTTGCCCACGAGGTTGGCGATCACGATGTCGAAGCGGCGCGGGTCGAGCCGGGCGCGGACGCCGTCGGGGAGGTCGGTGCGGACGCGGTCGTCGGTCCAGTGCCGGTTCACCAGGGTCTTGCGGATGGCCTCGGCGACGTCGACCTCGTCGGTGTTCAGCTCGGCGGCGCGCGCGTCGAAGCGGGAGATCTCCATCAGGTCCTCGACGAGCACGGCGAGCTTGCCGGTCTCCGCGCTGACCAGCCGGACCGCGCGTGCGGTGTCGGCGTCCAGGTGGTCCGCGTCCTCGTCGAGGACCTCGGTGACGGCGAGCATCCCGGCGAGGGGGGTGCGCAGTTCGTGCGAGACGTCGGAGGCGAAACGGCGGGCACGGGCCTCGGCCTCGCGCAGTTCCCGTACCGAGTCTTCGAGTTGGGCCGCGGACTCGTTGAAGGTGCGCGCCAGGTCGGCCAGTTCGTCGCTGCCGCGCACCGGGATCCTGGTGTCGAGCCGGCCGCTGCCCATGCTCAGGGCCGCGCGGCGCAGTTCCCGTACCGGGCGCAGCACGCTGCGCGCGGCGATCAGGGCGGGGACCAGCGCGACGGCGAGGCCGGGCAGGGCGCCGTCCCGGGCGGCCATCAGGAGGGCGTCGACGTTGACCTGCTCGTCGGTCATCCGCATGACGGCGTACAGGACGAGTCCGCTGGGCAGCACGTCGTACGGGCCCGTCTTGAAGACCATGGGCATGGCGATGGTCAGGTAGGGAACGCCGTCCTTGACGACCCGTTCGAAACTGCCGTGGGGGTTGGCGCGTGCGGCGCGCCGCAGTTCGGGGGTGATGACGGTGGAGACGGGGTTCTCGCCCGAGGAGGCGCGGACCGAACCGTATTCGGCGAACACCACCCAGGGGTGCGGCTTGCCCTTGCGGGCGATGTCCCGCAGCACCGACTCCAGGTCCTCCCCTCCCTGCACGGGCAGGCCGAAGGCCGTCTGCTGCACCTGGTCGCGGAACGACGTGACCGCCGTGTCCTGAGCGGTCTGCAGCATGGCGTTGCGGGCCTCACGGTAGGTCAGCGCTGCCGTGGTGCCCGCGCTGACGGCGGCGACCAGCAGGAACGCCAGCAGCAGCCGGGTGCGCAGCCCGAACGCCCGGACCCGCGACCGGCCAGGGGCGGAGCCGGTGGTCACAGCGGGCCGAAGCGGTAACCGAAGCCCCGCAGTGTCTGGACGTAGCGGGGGCTGCCGGCCTCGTCCTCGATCTTGCCGCGCAGACGTGCCACGCACGCGTCGACCAGACGGGCGTCGGCGTGGTAGCTGTGCTCCCAGACGTGCTCCAGCAGCTGCTGCCTGCTGAACACCTGCTCGGGCGCGGCGCTCAGGTGCAGCAGGAGCCTGAGCTCCGAGGGGGCGAGCGCGAGCGGCCGGCCGGCTTTGGTGACGTTCAGTCCGACCCGGTCGATGGCGAGTTCGCCGTGGACCTCGATGGCCGGGCGGCCCGGGGCGGTGTCGTCCAGGCGGCGCAGCACGGCACGGATCCGGGCCTCGATCACCTCGGTGCGGGCGGGCTTGACGATGTAGTCGTCGGCACCGGCCTCCAGGCCGATGACGACGTCGAAGTCGTCGCCGCGTGCGGTGAGCATGATGATCGGCAACTGGCTGCGCTCGCGGACCTGCCGGCAGACCTGGACGCCGTTCATTCCGGGCAGCATCAGGTCCAGCAGCAGCAGATCGGGGCGGAACTCGGCCAGCGCGGCGAGGCCGGCCTCGCCGGTGGCGGCCGCCCGTACCTCGTGGCCGCGGCGGCGCAGACCGAGTTCGACCCCCTCGCGTACGGAAGGGTCGTCCTCGATGAGGAGCACGCGGGGCATCTGCGGTTCTCCCTCGGTGGTGGTCAGGACCGGGACAAGCGCCGGCGTACGCCGGAGAGCAGCGCGGCGAGTTCGGTGAGGCGCAACGGGCGGGCGAGCAGGGCGAAGACGAGCACGACGACGGCCGCGCCGGCGGCACAGGCGGCCAGAGCCCCCGCCGGGGCGGCGCCCCGGGCCGCGAGGTGGCCCAGCGCGGTGGCGGGCACGGCGGCGAGCACCAGCCGCGCGTGCGCGCCGAGGGCGGACGAACGCAGGGGGCGTACGACGCCGAGCCTGCGGCTCAGCACCCGGCCGGTCACCGCCCAACCCGCGCACAGCGCCAGCGCGTACGCCGCCGCCATGCCCGTCACGGCCCAGCGCGCCGGCAGCAGGTGGGCGGCGGCCAGGGACCCTCCCGCATTGAGGGCGACGATCACGAGGTTGAGCAGGAACGGCGTACGGGTGTCGGAGAGCGCGTAGAACGCGCGGGACAGGACGTACTGGCCCGACAGGGCGACGAGCCCCGGCGCGAAGGCCATCAGGATCCCGGCCATGGCGGCCGTGTCGTCGGCGCTGGTCCTGCCGTATCCGAAGACGAGGGCCATCACCGGATGGGCGAGGGCGAACAGCGCGCAGGCGGCGGGTACGACGGCCGAGGCGCTGACGCGCAGGGCGTGGGAGACGTCGCGCCGCACGGCGGCGGTGTCCCCGTCGGCGGCGGCCGCGCTCATCCGGGGCATCAGCGCGGTCACCACGGAGACCGTGATGACGCCGTGCGGTACGACCCACAGGACGTAGGCGTTGTTGTAGGCGCCGTATCCGGGGCCGCCGTCGAGGCCCGCGGTGGTGGCGAGCCGGGTGGTGACCCAGTAGGCGGCCTGGTTGGCCAGAACCAGCAGCACCAGCCAGCCGGCCGCGCGCAAGGGGCGGGTCAGTCCGCTGCCACGCCAGTCGAAGCGGGGCCGCCAGCGGAAGCGGGCCGCGCGCAGCGCGGGGACGAGGGCGAGGGCCTGGACGGCGATACCGGCGGTCGTGCCCCAGCCGAGCACGGCGGTCTCGGTGGGGGTGAGCAGGTCCTCGCCGTCCCCGCCGCCCACGGCCAGGGCGAGGTACAGACCGAACACCGTCATGACGACGACGTTGTTCAGGACCGGCGCCCACATCATCGCGCCGAACCGGCCACGTGCGTTGAGTACCTGCCCGAGCAGCGTGAACAGTCCGAGGAAGAAGATCTGCGGCAGGCAGTAGCGGGCGAACGCGGTCGTCATGGCCGCCTGTTCGCCGGAGTAGTCGGTGTACGCGTCGACGATCGCGGGCGCCGCCCACACGGCGGTCGCGGTGATCGCCAGCAGGGCGACGACGCAGACGGTGACGAGCCGGTCGGTGTACGCGGCGCCCCCGTCGTCGTGCTCCTTGGCGGCCCTGACCAGTTCGGGCACGAAGACGGCGTTCAACGCGCCGCCCAGGAGCAGCATGTAGACGATGGTGGGCAGGGCGTTGCCGACCGCGTAGCCGTCGGCGACCGGCCCGATGGTGCCGATCGCCGCCGCGACCACGGCGGACCTGGCGAAGCCGGTGGCGCGGCCTACGACGGATCCGGCGGCCATGACGGCGCTGCCGCGTGCCGCGGAGACCGCCTTCGCCGCCTCCCCCGTGCTGTCCGTGCCGGCCGGCGTGGTCGTCGGCGTATCCGCCGTCGGCTGCCTCATCGGCGGTTCAGGTACGCCTGGAAGGCGCGGTGAAGCGTGTGGTTGGCGCTGCCGCCCAAGGGTCTCTCCCATTCCCCCAACGTCTCGACGACCTGTCCACCGGTGCCGAGCTTCCACCGCAGCAGTCCGTACGCACGTTCCTCAGGATCGAGAGTGGAGGGTACCCCGCGCATGTCGTACACGTCGGCGCCGAGGGCGTGGGCGTCCTGCATCATTCGCCACTGCAGGGCGTTGGAGGGGCGGACCTCGCGGCGGTGGTCGGCGGAGGCGCCGGTCTGGTACCAGGCCCTGCGGCCCACCGTGATCAGCGTGTGGGCGGCCAGGATCTCCCCGCGGTGCCGGGCGAGGTACAGCTTCATCCGGCCCGGTTCCTCGGTGTTGAGCGCCGCGTACTGACGCTCGTAGTAGGCGAGCGAGCGGCCGAGCCGGAAGCCGTCGCGGCGTTCGGTGATGCCGAGCAGCCGGTAGAACTCGGGGAGTTCGGCCGCACTGCCCACCACCACCTCCACGCCCTCCTTCTGGGCTCGGCGGACGTTGCGTCGCCACTCCTGGTTGAGCCCGCGCCACAGGTCCTCGGTGCTGCGGCCGGCGAGCGGCACATGGAAGACGTGGCGGGGCTGGGCGTCCGTGTCCTCCCCGGTCCCGTCACCGCCGCAGCGGCGCCAGCCCCGGGCCCGCAGCCGGTCGGCGACGGCGGCGCCGAGCGGGTCGACCTCGCTGGCGAGGACGTCGCCCAGGCGCCGGCCCGGTCCGGTGAGCGGCTTGAGCAGGGCGGCGTCCCAGCGCCGGTAGGCGGGCGACGGGCCGATGCGCACGGCGAAGGCGCCCGCGCTGCGAAGGTGTTCGAGGAGCGGGCCGAGCCAGCCGTCGATGCCGGGGTCGGTCCAGTCGGCGACAGGCCCTTCGGGGAGGTAGGCGAAGTACTTGCGGGTGCCGGGGAACTGCCGCAGCAGCACCAGGGCCACGCCCGACAGGGCGCCCGCCTCCGGATCCGGCCCCCAGCCGAGCAGTTGGGCCCGCCAGCCCTCCTTGACGTCGGCCCAAGACGGGCACTGCAGGAAGCCGGCACCGAGGGCGGCGCCTTCGGGGGAGGCGAGGAAGGCGCGGTACGTCTGCGCGGTGATGGTGCGCAGGGCGAAGCCGCGGTTCCGTGCTTGGCACACGCGGCTGGGCGGCACGAGCAGTGCTGACACAGTCTGAGCCTCTCCTTCTCCCCGTGGCCGTCGCGGGGACACACAGGAGGCTCACAGCGGTCCATGACCGCTCCGTCCGGCGAATGTGACCGGACCATGACCGTTCCTCACCAGTCGCCGTCACATTGCCCGGAAGCGGCTGACCTCGGGTTTTCCGGCTCTACAGTCACGACATCGCCGACTCACCCACCCCGTTCCCTTCCTTTCCGGAGGTCCCGTTGTCGCGCCCACGCGTCCTGCCGCGCTCCCGTGCACTCGCCCATGTCCGCGTCCGGGCCGCCGTCGTGGCCGCTCTGCTGGCGCCGCTCGCCGCCTGCTCGTCGAGCGGCTCGCCCGGTGACCCGGACGTCGAGGAGAGGCCGAGCGCCGACGACCGCCCGGTCACGGTCACCGTCACGCCCGAGGGAGAACGGGTCCCGGCGGGCGAGCCCGTGAAGGTCACGGCCTCGGGCGGCAGACTCACCTCGGTGACCGTCACCGACGCCCAGGGCCGCGGACTCGCCGGCGAGGTCGCCGCCGACGGCCGGTCTTGGGTGTCCGACCGCAAGGCGGTGCCCGGCACTGCGTACGAGGTGACGGTGGCGACCCGGACCGAGGGCGGCACCGCCAAGAGCACCAAGGCCGCTTTCACCACGGCTCCGGCGGACAAGGTCAACAAGGTCGACTGGCGACCGGGCACCGGCTCCACGGTGGGGGTCGCCCAGCCGGTCTCGCTGGTCTTCGACCATCCGGTCAGGAACCGGGCCGAGGTCGAGAGGCAGCTGAAGATCACCACATCGAACGGTACCGAGGGCTCCTGGGGCTGGATACGCGACTGGTCGGGCAGGGACCGGGTGGACTGGCGGCCCAGGACGTACTGGAAGCCCGGGACGAAGGTCACCCTGAACGCCGAGTTGAACGGCACCGACTCGGGCGCGGACGGCGGCTGGTTCGTACGCGACTACACGACCACGTTCACCATCGGCGCCCGGCAGATCGTCGAGGTCGACCTCGACAGGCATCGGCTCACCCTCGTCCGCGACGGCGAGACCGTCCGGCGTATACCCGTATCCGGCGGAAGGCCCGGCGGTGACAAGCGCTCCTGGCGCGGAACGGCCGTGCTGATGGCCAAGGAGGGCACGATCAACATGAACTCCGAGACGGTGGGCCTCGCCGACGCCTACAACAAGATGGTCGACCACTCGATGCGGCTGACCTGGTCGGGCATGTACGCGCACGCCGCCCCGTGGAACGCCCGCTGGTTCGGCCGAGCCAACCGCAGTTCCGGGTGCATAGGAATGAGCGACGCGGACGCGGCCTGGTTCTACGGGCAGGTGCGGGCGGGCGACCCGTTCGAGATCACCGGCAAGGACACCAAGGGCGTGGTCGCGCCCGGCAACGGCTTCGGCGCGTGGAACCTCTCGTGGAGCGAGTGGCAGGGCAGAAGCGCGCTGCGGTGAGAGGGGTGGGGCGGTCCGGGCCGGTGTGGGGCGGCGGCCCGGAGCCCTGCCGGGAGGGTGCCTATGGTCCGACGATCGCCCGGAGAGCGGCGAGGTGGCCGTGGTACGCCTTGCGTCCCCGCGGGGTCAGGCGCAGCCAGACGCGTTGCCGGGTGTCGCGGACGGCCTTGCGCTGCTCGACGTAACCGGCCTCGATCAGGGCTCCGGCGTGCTTGCTCAACACGGATGCGGACAGGTCGAGTTGCTCCTGCAGTACGGCGAACTCGGCCTCGCCGACGGTGTCGAGCAGGGCGCAGACCCGCAGCCGGTTGGGTGAGTGGATCAGGTTGTCGAAGCCGTCCATCGGGTCGGTGGGCCGGCCGGTCACGACGTCTTCCGGTGCAGCCGTACGAAAGCGAGGTGGAAGCCCACGGACACCGCGGCCGCGATCACCGAGGCGGTGACGAGCCACCATGCCTGGCCGGTGGCACGGAACGCCCAGGCCGACCCCACCAGCAGTACGGGCATGCCGATCGTCAGGGGAACGGTCGCGCGCTTGGGCAGCACGTCGAGCCGCAGGGCCACGCCGGTGCGCTGCTTCCAGGACCGGGCGGCGATGACGTACAGCGTCAGGAACGCCGCGGTGATGACCGGCAGCACCGTCGCCCAGGCGGCCCTCGGCAGCAGCCACCGCTCGTCGGCGAGCATCCCTCCGTAGGCGAGGGGGAACGCCGCGATGTACGCGGTGAGGACGGTGGCGAACCAGGTCGGCCATGGCGTCGCCGACAGAGCGTTGGCCGAGGCCCGGATGCGAGCGGCTTCGGCCAGGGTGGCCAGCGCCTCCTGCGAGGTGGGAGGGGAGGGACGGTCGGGGAGGCCCGCATCATTTTCCATGACGGAAAGAGTAGGGCTGACTTTCCGATGTCGCAAGTGAAGTTTTTCCGGAGTGGAAAGTGAGGGGGCGCAAGGGGACGCGGACATGAGGGCGCCTCGAAGGGGCACTCGGAACGGGCAAGCCAACAGCAAGGAGCGTGCGGCCCGCTCAGTCCGTTCAACCGACAACCGGGAGTACCCCATGGCGAGTTACGGTGGTTCGTCTGCCGCGTCCTCCGGATCGCGCACCAACGGCCTGGCGATCGCGAGCCTGTGCTGCGGCATCGTCGGCCTGTTCATCCTGAACATCGTTCTGGGCCCCGTGGCCATCGTCCTCGGCGCCGTCGCCCGCCGTCAGGCAGCGGTCAGGAACGGCGCCGGAATGGCGAAGGCCGGCATCGTCCTCGGCGTCATCGACGTGGTCCTGTGGCTCGTGCTCCTGGCCGTCGCCGCCAGCAACGGCGGCTTCAGCTGGTACGTGGGCGGCTAGGGCCTGCCGTTTGGATCATGTCGGCGTCGCGCACCGGGCGGGCGGTACGCCGGATCCCGACCGACGCGGCCAGGACGCCCGCCCGGCGGGCGTCCTGGCCGCGTGAAGGCCGGGCTCACCGAGTGACACGGGCCCGCCGACCGTGGGACGTGGCACGCGCCGAGCAGCGTGTCCGGCGGGCGGGGCGGCCGGGGCGGCGCAGGGTGGTGCGTACTGCCGCCAACGAGGAGGAACCGTGAAGCGTCGTGTCGTCGCCGCCCTGGCCGTTGCCATGACCGCACTGGTGCTGTCCGCCGCCCCGCAAGGCCCCGGCTGGGTCGGAAGCGACGACTGGAACATCTTCCTCACCAATGTTCTGTTGTAGCGGGACCCTCACACCAATTCGGGCTGTGGTGCGGGTTGCCTCACCGGTGCGGCATTCGGCTCCCACTGCCTGGTGGTCCGCAGATAGCCGTACACCACCGAGGCCATGGCCAGAATGAGAAGGGGGCCGAAAAGCCACGGGTGGGCGGCCATTTCCCCCGGCAGAAAGCGGTACGACAGCAAAAGCGCGGCGAACACGGTCGCCCCGTAGGCGACCAGCTGTATTCCCGCCCGGCCCCAGCCGCGGTCGAGTGCGCGCAGTGCCGCCTCGATCGTGATCACGAAGACCACGCCGGCCACGAGATCCACGCCGTAGTGGTAGCCGAATCCCAGCGTCGCGCCGAGTGTGGCCACGAGCCAGAAGGTTCCCGCGAAACGCAGGGCGCGCGGGCCCTTGCGGGAGTGGATGAAGATCGCCGTGGCCCACGCCGTGTGCAGGCTGGGCATGCAGTTGCGCGGGGTGATCCCGTCGTACGGCATCGGCTGCGGTCCCCCGGCCGGCGGCGGCACGTCCGGCCACAGGTTGGCCAGTGCCCACTGCCCGCCGCCGGTGCCCATCGCGCCGGGCCCGTAGGCGAAGATCGGTCCGACGACCGGGAAGATCATGTAGATGCCCGGCCCGAGCAGGCCGATCACCAGGAACGTACGCACCAGATGGTGGCGCGGGAAACGGCGTTCGGCCGCCACGTGGCGCAGCTGGTACAGCGCGACGACGACGGCGGCGACCGCGAGCTGCACGTAGACCCAGTCGAGGACGTGGGCGCCGACCGGGCCGGTCGCCCGGACCATCCGGCCCACCAGCCAGGACGGGTTGCCCAGGGCGTGGTCGGCGGTCGCCACGTACTGGTCGAGCACGGTGGGGCGGGTCTTGGAGGTGATGAGCAGCCAGGTGTCGCCGGTCTTGCGGCCGGCCACCAGCAACAGGCCCAGCCCGACACCCTTGAGCAGCAGGAGGCGTTCCCGGCCGGTGCGGCGGGTGACGGCGACGACCGCGGCGCCGAGGATCACCCACAACGCGCCGTTGCCGAAGGGATGGCCGTCGGTCGTCTTCAGGTCGGCCGCCCAACGCACCAGCAGGAAGACTAGATCGACGCCGATCGCGGCGCCCAGGGCGATGAACCGCTGTCGCCAGGTGAGAACCACCATCATCAGGGCCATGCCGGCATACAGCAGGAAACCTGACTTGGGGGCGAATATCGCCTCCCGTGCCTGATTGGTGACCGGGCCCGGAACACCGTAGCCCCGTGCGGCGATCTCCAGTGCGACGAGGAATCCGACCGCCACCACGGTCGCCGCGGTCCACAGCAGCACCCTCGGCCGACGCCACGCGACGAACAGGGTTTTGACGTTGATTCGCGAGAAAGACCGCGATGCTCTGGATATCAATTCATCAGCCGATTTGTTAGTAAATGAGAACGATCATCGTAAGGTCGATCATGTTATCGAACAGGCGGGCGGATTTCATCGGTCATGAGAAGGATGTGAACTGGCGTTCCGGTCGGTCCCGTTGTGGACTGACGCGACGGCGGACGGAAGGGTTGTCTGCCGGTAGGCGGACTGGGTAACCGCACGCCATGGGCGAGATCCTCGTGGGCACGTGCTCGTGGACCGACCGGGCGCTGGTGAACAGCGGCTGGTACCCGGCGGGGCGGCGGGACGCCGAAGGGCGGTTACGGCACTACGCGGAGCGCTTCGCCGTCGTGGAGGTCGACGCGTCGTACTACGCCCTGCCCGGTGAACGGAACAGCCGGCTGTGGGTGGAGCGGACCCCGGACGGGTTCGTCTTCGACGTGAAGGCCTTCTCCCTGCTGACCGGGCACCCCACCCGCAGTGCGGTGATGCCGGACGGCCTGCCCCCGAACGCCCGGGATCCGGGGGTGCTCGACGCGGTGTGGGCGCGGTTCGCCGCCGGGATCGCGCCGCTGCGGCAGGCCGGCCGGCTGGGGTGCGTGCTGTTCCAGTTCCCCCCGTGGTTCCGGCCGGGGCCCGAGGCCGAGGCGTTCCTGGCGGCCACCGCCCGGCGCACCCGAGGCTGGCCCCTCGCCGTGGAGTTCCGGCACCCGGCGTGGTGGCGGGAGGGACAGGAGCGCGACACGTGCGCGCTGCTCACCCGGTACGGCATGGCGACCGTGGCCGTCGACATGAACCGGACGCTCCCGTCCTCCATACCGCCCGTGACGCCCGTCACCTCCTCCCGGCTGTCGGTCGTCCGGTTCCACGGACGCAGTGCGGCCTGGGGCACCGGAAGCAAGGAGGAACGGTTCCGGCACACCTACGGCGGCGACGAGCTCGCCGAATGGCTGCCGCGCCTGCGCGTTCTCGCCGACCGGGTCGAGCGGCTCCACGTGCTGTTCAACAACTGCTGCGGGGACGCCGCCGTACGGGCCGCCGAGACGATGGCCGCCTTGCTCGGACGTCCCGTGGACGCTCGGACCGCACCGGACGGGTGACAGCTGCGCGAGACCGCGGGCCGTGCTGTCGCCGCCTTCACTCCCGCGTCGACCGGGGAGCGGCGTCATCGACGACAGCCGAGGACACGACACCCCCGCCACGACCGCCGAGGGATGTCGGTACGGCGGCGGGCGGGGGTGTCACGGAGGCAGGAGCGCTGTCGTCACCCTCCGGTGACGTCGGTGACCTTCCAGCGCTGGTTCGTGCCGGAGTTGGGCAGCCAGACGCCCACCGCGGCGCCCTCGTCGGTGGACTGGCCGCCCACGTCCGCGAGGCGGCCGGTGCCGGCGTTGACGAGGGTCCAGGTGCCGTCGCCGGTGGTGGACATGATCCACTGGGCGGCGCTGTCGCGACGGCCCTCGTCGGGCTCGGCCACCAGCGCGCCGTCACGCACCGCCAGGCGCTTGTCCTCGGTCGCCTCGGACAGGACGTACCGCTTGCGGTTGTCGCTGCCGGTGATCTTCTCCACCCGCCACCGCCCGCCGCTCGGGTCGGAGGCGTTCGCGCTCTTGATGACCAGTCCGGTGCCGTTGTCGGCGAGGCTGAGGTCCTTGCCGCTCTGGACGCCGGTCAGCCGGTAGGTGCGGCCCTCGCGCAGTTCGGCCGCGTCCCCGGCGACCCCCGAGACACCCCTGACGAGGAAGGACGTCACCGACTGGGCCGGCACGGTCACCGTGGCCTGCTTGCCGCCGACCCGGACCGGCTTCTGCTTCTCCAGCTTGCCGTCGGCGCTGGTCACCACCGGGGTGACGGTGGCGCGGGAGGAGACCCGGCCGAACTTCGACAGGTCGAGCGTGACGTCACGCGCCTCGGCGGTGCTGTTGACGTGGACGACGGTCGCCGCGTCGCCCTTGCGGGAGACGGCCGCGGTGCTGGAGGTGTCGTTCGTCTTGATCAGCCGGTCGCCGGGCTTGATGTAGTGCGTGAAGTTACGGGCGGTGTCGAACTTGGTGTTGGTGTGGACCGGGCAGGTCTCCAGGGTGTCCTTGGAGGTGCAGCTGAACGGCAGCTGGATCTCGCCCCAGTTGCCGCCCTTCGCCGACTCACCGCCCGGCTTCATGTTGTCGTAGTCCTCGACGGGCTGCCAGAACACCCAGGCGCGGGGCTCCAGTTCGCGCAGGTCGTCGACGATGCGCTGGGCGAGGCCCAGGCCCGGCCGCATGTCGGTGAAGCTCTGGCCGTCGCCCCAGTCGCCCTCGACCTCGCTCATCCACAGCGGCTTGCCGGCGGCCTTGGCCAGGTCGCGGACGGTGGTGCGCCCGCCGGTGCCGTAGGTGTGGACGTTCATCTGGCCGACCAGGTCGCGGACCTCCTGGGGGTAGGAGTTCCAGTTGGTGGCGAAGGTGCCGGGGTTGGTCTCGTCCATCGCGGATATCTCCGCGTGCGTACGGGACTTCTCCAGGACCGGGGCCAGCGCGCGGAGCACCTTCTGCTGGAGCTCGGGGCCCATGTGGGCGCCTTCCTGGCGGCCACCGGTGGGCTCGCCGTCCGGGCCGAGCCTGGTGCCCCAGTAGTCGGTGTTCGGCTCGTTGAAGGGGTCGAGGGTGTCGACCTTGATGCCGTGCGCCTTCTCCAGCCGCTCGGTGGCACCCACCAGGTATTCGGCGAAGTCCTCGACGGACTCGGGCTTCAACTGGTCCTTGCCCGCGTCGAAGTTGCCGGAGACGTAGCCGCTCTCGGTCATGAACCAGGGCGGCGAGTTGCTGAAGGTCTCCCAGTGGGTGATGTCCTTCTTGATGCGGTCGACCCACCAGCGCTGCGTCCTGTCGGCGTTCCTGTTCCAGTCGCCCGGGTCCTCGGCGTCCCACCAGTCGACGTCCTCGCGGGTGGTGCCCGCCGGCGCCTTCCACCAGCCCTCGACCGCGCCGCCCGCGCGCAGGTAGTCCTTGACGTCCGGGGCGTTGCCGCCGCCGATGTTGTAGCGGGCGATGTTCAGGGCGAGGCCCTCGTCGCCGAAGAGCAGCTTGTACAGCTTCTCGCGTATCGCGGGCGGGTAGTCGCCGGTGGCGTTGGCGAACCAGACCAGACTGGTGCCCCAGCCCTCGAACCTCTCCTGCTTGTAGGAGGGGTCGGGCCGGACCGTCACCGCGGCGGCCGCCTGAGACGTCGTCTCGGCGTGCGCGGCGGGCAGGGTGGTCGTGGCCAGGACGGTGCCGGTCGCCAGGGTGACGCCGATGGCCCCGAGGAGCCTTCTCTTGCGGGTGCGGTGTGCCATGTCGAGTACTCCAACTCTTCTGCGTGCCGGGTGTCCGGCGGACGCAGAGAACGGGACCTACGTGATGCGACTGGTGCGGGTTTGGCGCCTTC
Organism: Streptomyces sp. NPDC001920; assembly: GCF_053594495.1. Classification (NCBI taxonomy): domain Bacteria; kingdom Bacillati; phylum Actinomycetota; class Actinomycetes; order Kitasatosporales; family Streptomycetaceae; genus Streptomyces; species Streptomyces sp. NPDC001920. The sequence goes on along the minus strand of NZ_JBSFEP010000015.1, from coordinate 24,788 downwards.
TCGTACGATTCCGACTAGGCGATGTTTACGTAAACATCCACTGGCCGGATGTCTACACTGTCCGAATCTCAGGGGTCAAGGAGTCGTTCCGGACCGAAAGTTCACGCCGGTCGCGGGGTGAAGGGGCGAGGGCAGGTGGGTGCAGTGGACGGTGACAAGGCCCCGGTGGGCACGGGCCGGGCCGGAGGCCGTACGAGGAAACGTGCCGCCCGTCCCCGCCAGGGCGCCTCCATGGCCGACGTCGCACAGCTCGCCGGCGTCTCCTCCCAGACGGTCTCCCGCGTCTCCAACGGCTTCCCCGGGGTGACCGAGGAGACCCGCCGACAGGTCCTGGACGCCATGCGCGAGCTGGGCTACCGGCCCAACAGCGCCGCACGGGCCCTGCGCCGCGGGGAGTTCCGCACCCTCGGCGTGATCACCTTCTCGCTGTCCACCATGGGCAACATCCGCACCCTGGAGGCGATCGCCACCTGCGCCGCCGAGCACGGGTACGCCGTCACGCTGCTGCCCCTCGCCGTGCCCACCCAGGACGAGGTCAACGGCGCCTTCTCCCGCCTCGGGGAACTGGCCGTGGACGCGGTCATCGTCATCATGGAGATCCATCTGCTCGACGCGGCGACCATCTCGCTGCCGCCCGGCGTCCAGGTCGTGGTCGCCGACTCGGACGCCGGCGACCGCTACACCGTCGTCGACACCGACCAGGCGGGCGGCGCCCGCGAGGCCGTACGGCATCTGCTGGACCTCGGTCACGACACGGTGTGGCACCTGGCCGGGCCGGAGGGCTCCTTCGCCGCCCAGCGCCGCGCCGACGCCTGGCACGGCACCCTCGTGGCGGCGGGCGCGGTCCCACCGCCCCTGGTGCGCGGCGACTGGTCGGCCGAGTCCGGCTACCGGGCCGGTCTGCGGCTCGCGGAGGAGCGGGAGTGCACGGCGGTGTTCGCCGCCAACGACCAGATGGCGCTCGGGCTGCTGCGCGCCCTGCACGAGCGCGGCCGCAGGGTGCCCGACGACGTCAGCGTGATCGGCTTCGACGACATCCCCGAGGCCGCGTCCTTCCTGCCCCCGCTGACCACGATCCACCAGGACTTCGCCGAGGTGGGCCGCCTCTGCGTCGAGGGCGTCCTGATCAAGATGCGGCACGACGGTGCCGCGCACGGCACGACGCTCGTCCCGACCCGGCTCGTCGTGCGCGAGAGCACGGCACGGCGGGCTCCCCACGGGGCCGGCTGAGGGGGCCTCACGCCGGTGCCGGCCTGGGGCCTCACGCCGGTGCCTGCCTGGGGCCTCACGCCGGTGCCTGCATGGGCGCCGGCACGCCGGTCCTTCGGGCCCCCGGCCGCCCTCAGCGCAACGCGGTCGACTCCGCCGCGGCGGCGATGTTGCGGGCCATCCCGCCGAAGATGGCCGCGTGGAAGGGCGCCACGCCCCACCAGTACGCGTGTCCGGCCAGGCCGTGCGGGTGGAACAGCGCCCGCTGCCGGTAGACCGTACGCCCTCGCGGATCCTTCTCGACGGACATCTCCAGCCAGGCCAGACCCGGCAGCCGCATCTCCGCGCGCAGCCGCAGCAGCCTGCCCCGCTCGATCTCCTCCACCCGCCAGAAGTCCAGGCTGTCGCCGATCCGCAGCCGGGTCGCGTCGCGGCGGCCCCGGCGCAGCCCCACCCCGCCCACCAGCGTGTCCAGCCATCCACGCAGGGACCAGGCCAGCGGCGAGGAGTACCAGCCGTTCTCGCCGCCGATCGCCTCGACCACCCGCCACAGCGCCTGCGGGGACGCCGCGACCGTGCGCTCACGGTGATCCGTGTAGAGGCTGCCGCCCGCCCAGTCGGGGTCCGTGGGCAGCGGGTCGCTGGGGGCGTACGGGGTCGACGCCGAGGACCACCGGGTGGCCACGTCCGCGTCCTGCACACGGCGCAGGGCCAGCCGGATCGCCTGGTCGAGGCCGACCGGGCCCTCCGGCGGGTCCGGCACGTACCGGACGATGTCCCGTTCCGCGCACACCACTTCGTGCCTGAGCGACTCCACCAGCGGGCGGGCCAGGCCGCCCGGCACCGGCGTGACCAGCCCGACCCAGAGGCTGGACAGCCGGGGGGTGAGCAGCGGGACGGGCAGGATGACACGCCTGCGCAGTCCGGCGGCGACGGCGTACCGGCGCATCATCTGCTCGTAGGTGAGGACGTCCGGCCCGCCGATGTCGAAGGCGCGGTTCACGTCGTACGGCAGCCGCGCGCACCCCACCAGGAGGCGGAGCACGTCGCGGACGGCGATCGGCTGGATACGGGTGCGCACCCAGCTCGGGGTCACCATCACGGGAAGCCGCTCGGTCAGATACCGCAGCATCTCGAACGAGGCCGAACCCGACCCGATGGTCACCGCGGCCCGCAGGACGGCGGTCGGGACCCCCGAGGCCAGGAGGATCCGGCCGACCTCGGTGCGGGAGCGCAGGTGGGGCGAGAGCGCGTGCTCGGGGACCCCGGCGGGGGCCAGCCCGCCCAGGTAGACGATCCGCCGGACTCCCGCGGCGCGCGCCTGCTCGCCGAAGACCCGGGCCGCGCGCCGGTCCGTCTCCTCGAAGCCAGGCCCGGTGCCCAGGGCGTGGACCAGGTAGTACGCGACGTCCATGCCCTCCATCGCCGCGCGTACGGACTCCTCGTCCGTGACGTCCCCGCGGACCGCCTCCGCCTGCCCGGCCCACGGATGGTCCCGCAGCTTGCCCGGTGAGCGGGCCAGACAGCGCACGGAGTACCCGGCCGCGAGCAGTTCGGGTACGAGCCGGCCGCCCAGATACCCGGTGGCACCGGTGACCAGGCAGCGCAGCGGCGGGTCGTCGTCTGTCATGCCGGTCGTCCTCCCGGGCCGCCCCTGCCGTGTTCCCCCGAGCCCATGCTTGGGGCCGTGGGCGGGCGGCGCAACCGCACCGGGAGGACAGGCGCCGGGCGCCGCTTCCTCGACGGTCCCGGGGCCGGTGGTGCTTCGGCTCCCCGGCACGGCGCGCCGACCCGGTGGGCGTCAGGATCCGCGTGCGGGGGCGCAGTTCGCCGCGGACCGATTGTCAGTGGCGTGGCCTAGGTTCGTCGTATGAGTTCTTCTCTCAGCGTCTATCTGCTGGACGTGGCCGCCACGCGGGCCCTGGTCGGATCCCGCGACGAGCAGTTGCTGCACGTGATCCGCGACAGCTTCGGGGACCGGCTGGAGCGGTCCGACCGCGACTTCCGCCATGAGATCGACCAGGGCGCCCCCACGGCGTACGAGGCGCTGCGCGCGGTCGTCCACGGGGGCCCCTTCAGCGAGGACGAGGATCACGCGTTCCAGTACGGCTACGCCTATGAGCGGCTGTGCTCGCTCACCGGATCGTTCCTGGACAACAGTTGCTTCACACCGCATCGGGGGGACTGGCTGACGCAGGTCGACCAGGGGCTGAAGGCGCTGGGCATCACCGCGGTGTCCGTCGAGGAGTTCGGCTACAGCGGCCTGCCCGCTCCCCTGCCGTACACCTACGTACCGGGCTGCGGCCAGTGGGGGCCCGAGGACATCGCGCGGGCGCTGGAGCAGTTCGAGGCGACCAAGCGCGCGGTCGACGCGTCGGGTCAGGCGCCGCCGCTGGAGCCCGAGGTCGTGGAGGCCGTCATGCAGTGCCTCGGCTGGATGAGGCACGCGGTGCAGCGCCCGGGCTTCGGGGTCATCGGCTTCCGGTACTGACGTCCGGCGTGGCCGCGGCCGGGTCCGCCGACGGTTCGGCCCGTGCCGTCGGCGGCGTCCGGGTGGCCGGTGAGGTCGGTGTCGGCGCGGAGGTCGACGGCTCGGAGGTGGGGAGCGAGCCGCTCGGGGTCCGGGGCCCGCCGGCCCCGTCGCTCGTGGGCGTGGCGGAGTCGGCCGGCCTCGGCGGCACCGTCGGGGTGGGTGTGCCCGTGCCGGAGGTCGGCGCCGGGGTGGGGTGCGGTGACGGTTCGTAGGTGGTCGTCGGTGTGCTCGTGGGCGCCGGGGCCAGCGGGGGCGCCGGGGACGGGGAGGTGTCGGGCCTGGCGAGGTACAGCGGCACCGCGAGCAGGGCGGTGACCGCGCAGGCCGCGCCCAGACCCGCCGCCGTACGCAGCAGACGGCGCCGGGAGGCCGTCCGGCGGATCGTCTCGTAGCGGCCGGGGGGCGGGGCGAGGTGCTCGGGCGAGGGGGGCCGCAGGATCACCGCCAAGGGGTCGTCCGCGGCGAACTCGAGGCCCTCCTCCTCGTCGTCAAAGCGTGTGGTCAAGGCTTCTCCTCAGGTGGGCGCGGAGCAGTTCGCGGGCCGCGTGGAGGTCGGCCTTGACGGTTCCTTCCTTGCGTCCGGTCAGCACGGACACCTCCCGGATCGGCATGTCAGCGTAGTAGTGCAGGAGGATCGGGACGCGCAGTCGCTCCGGCAGCGACTGGACCAGCAGGCGTACGGACGGATCCGCCTGTTCCGTATGGCAGTTGACGGCCGCTTCCGAGGAGACCCGCCGCATCGCCCTGCGCTCACGCTCCAGCTTGCGCCAGTGGTCCCGCACCAGGTTGGCCGCGGTGACGTAGAGGAAGCCGCGCGGCTCGTCCACCCGGCTCCACCGCGCCCACAGCCTGGTGAACGCCTCGGAGGCGATCTCGTGGGCCGTCTCGTCGTCGTCGACGAGACGGCGGCACCAGCCTGCGAGGCGTGGATACAGGGCGGCGAACAGCTCGGACGCTGCCGTGTCGCGGGACCGTTTCAACGCGCTCCATGGTCGTGAGGAAGCCTGCGCAGGAGGAGATGCCGGGCCGTCGGCGTACGTTCCGCGGCCCCGGCACCCCGTCCGTGCCGGCCTGGCGGGAGATGTCAGGGGGACGTGGCGTTCAGCTCGGCGAAGACGATCACGTTGTCCCGGTACTCGTCGCCCTTGCGCGGGCCCCCGCACGTGATCAGCCGCAGTTCGGGGCGGGCCACGTCCCCGTAGACGTCCCGCGCCGGGAAGTCCGCCTTGGCCACGGTCCGTACGGCGCTGACGGCGAACTCGGCCGCGGCGCCGTCCTCGCGGCCCACGACGATGCGGTCGCCGCGATGCAGGCGGTCCAGCCGCCGGAACACCCCGTCCCCGTACCTGCCGACCGTGACATGGCCGAGCACGACGCACGGGCCGATCTGACCCGGCGTCGGTGAGTGCCGGTACCAGCCCACACGGTCGTCGGCGGTGATCGGCGGCACCTCCACGGTGCCGTCCGGCGCCAGCCCCAGCCGTATGACCGGGGTGTCGACCGCGATCGCCGGGATCCTCAGGCGGACCGGGTCCGAACGGCCGAGGATGCGCGGGGAGTTCGCGCCGGACGAGGGGGAGGCGTCCTTCCCGGACGGCTCCGCGCCCCTCCTCCTGCGGGAGCCCGCCTGCGTGTCCCGCTCCGCCGCGTCGCCACCGCAGCCCACCAGCACCGAGGCCAGCGCGGCCGTGCCGAACGCGCGCCTGGACAGGGAGGTCATTCCCCGGTGGCCCGCCGGCGCCGGACGACGAACGTGGTCGCGCCGCCGGCCAGCAGGAGCGCGGCCGCACCCCCGGCGACCAGCCCGCCGCCCGGGGTGGCGGATCCCGAGGTCGACGCGGTCACCCCGGTGTCGGGCGCGCCGGACGGTACGCGGGAGACCTGGCCGCCGCCCGGGGCCCGGGTCGGTTCGGCGGAGGGCGGTGCCGTGGGGACGGGGGACGCGCTGGTGCTCGGCCGGGCGCTCGGTTCGGCGGTGGGCGTCGGTGCGGCGGTGGCCGAGGGGGCGGTGGTCGGCGTGGCGGGTGCCGGAGTGGGCGTGCCCGTGGTGGCGAAGGCGGGGGCGGTGCTCGCCAGCAGGGCGGTGCAGGTCAGTGCCGCGGCACTGAGGAGGGTGCGGCGCATGGGGTCGCTCTCTTTCGTCGTTCGCCCGGTCTGTGGCGGGCCTGGGTGACGGGTCGAGCGGAGAGACGAGGCGGCCGGTGGGCGGGTTGTAAAGAGAAGGCAAAGTCCGTCGCCGACGCGGGGGCGGACCGGGGACGGCGTGGGGGCGCGCCCATGCGGCCTTACGTCGGGACTCATGATTCCGAAGGCAACACGATCCCCTGAGGTGGTCCTTCGCCTCCGCCGGGCGGCTCGTCGTGGCCCACGGGGGCACCCAGGTCGCGGTCCGCGACGCACGGCGCGTGTGAACCGACCGCGGACCGCGTACGTACGATGAGGGCATGACGGCCCGCGCGCAGCGCCACCATGCGCCACGGCTCCCCATCACGGGGCCGTGGCGCGTGCTCGTGCTGCTCGGGCTGCTCGCCGGGCTGTTCGCGATGCACGGGCTCGCACCCGGCGACGCGTTCGCCGCCGCCTCCGCCCCTCACCCCCACGCGCACGCCGCGAGCGCCCCTACGCAGCCCCCGACCGACGAATCCGTCTGCCACGGCGGCGATGCCGGCGGCGGCCACGCCCTGCACGCCGATCCGACCTGCGCCTCCGGTGCCGTCGGGGCGGGCCCGGTGCTGCCGGCCCTGGTGCCCGATCCGTCCGGGGCGGCCGTCGGCGTGGACCTCGGCGGTCGTTTTGTGGCCGCGCCCCCGAAGGGCGGGCGCGCGCCGCCCTCACTGGCCGAACTGCAGATCCTGCGGACCTAGGACAAGGCCGAGCCGTCCCCGTGACCCACGGGCGCACGGCGGTCAGCCATGCCCATGCCGCGCCTGGAACGCCCTCAGGGCGAGCGCGGCGACACCCGTACCCCGCAGGAGTTCTCAGCATGACCAGCACACGTACCCTCGCCCGCCGCGCCGCCCTGACCGCGACGGCGGCCACCACCGCCCTCGTCCTCGCCGCCTGCGGTGGCGACGGCGGCTCCGGCTCCGCCGCTCCGGCCGGCAAGCCCTCCTCGTCGAACGCGCAGGCCGCCGCCCACAACGACCAGGACGTCACCTTCGCGCAGGGCATGATCCCGCACCACCAGCAGGCCGTGCAGATGGCGGAGATGGCCGCCGACCGCGCCTCCTCGGCCCAGGTCGAGGACCTCGCCGCCCGCATCGAGAAGGCCCAGGCCCCGGAGATCGCCACCATGTCGGGGTGGCTGAAGACCTGGGGCGAGGACGTGCCCTCGGCGTCCCCCGGCATGGACCACTCCGGCGGTCACTCCGACGGTTCCGGCATGGCCGGGATGATGGACGGCAAGGCCATGGACCAGCTGATGAAGGCGTCCGGCAAGGGCTTCGACACCATGTTCCTGACCATGATGATCGAGCACCACGAGGGCGCGGTGGAGATGGCCACCACCGAGAAGAAGAAGGGTGAGTACGGTCCGGCGCGCGAGTTGGCGGACACGATCATCACCACCCAGACCGCCGAGATCCGGGAGATGAACAAGCTGCTCGGCAAGAACGCCGGCTGACACCCCGCCGGGTGGTGGAACCGGGCCGCGTCAAGGGGCCCGGGGCCACCGCCCGGCCGGTTCGGTGCGGGCGGCGGCCCGTTCAGGTGGGAACCTCGCGACGCGACCGCCGGAGCAGGTCCGCCGGCCCCGTGGGGAATCAGATCACCGGGCGCCACGGTTCCCCTGGCACGACCGTCGGAGAGCCGACGGCTGCGAGGCGGCGAGGAGGAGCCCCCATGTCCGGCACACCGGCCCGACCCCCCGTACGCGAACTGCGCCTGGTCGTCACCGCGGCCGACTACGACGAGGCGCTGCGCTTCTACCGGGATGTGCTCGGCCTCCCCGAGCAGGCCGCGTTCGCCTCGGCGGACGGCCGGGTCACCATCCTCGACGCCGGGCGGGCCACCCTGGAGCTGACCGATCCCCATCACGCCGGGTTCATCGACGAGGTCGAGGTGGGCCGCAGGGTGGCCGGCCACATCCGGGTCGCCTTCCAGGTGGACGACTCCACCGCCGCCACGGCCCGGCTGGCGGCGGCCGGAGCGGAGGTCCTCGCCGAGCCGACCCGGACACCCTGGAACTCCCTCAACTCCCGCCTGGAGGCTCCCGGCGCGCTCCAGCTGACCCTGTTCCAGGAACTGGGTGACGAGGAGGCGGGCGGGGCGGGGGACCCGGCGGTGAGTTGAAGGAGGCCGTCTCTCAAGGCGCCTATTCGTCCGTTTCGGTGATAATTGGGGCATGAGTACGGCGACCTTTGTACTAGCGGCCGCGTCGGGCGAAGTGTTCAACGTGATCGCCGCCTTCGTGGGTGGCCTGTTCATCGCAGGCGCACTGATCTGGGCCGTGCAGCTCGGCATGCGGGTCCGTGATCGAGAACTGCCCCGGCCCAAGGCCGAGGAGCAGCCACACCTCCCCGACACCGGGCCGGTCCATGAGGTCCGCGAGGTGAGGGAGCCGGACGAGGTGCCGCACGCGGAGGGCAAGGAACGGCTCCTGCCGCACGAACTGCACCACGCGGGCAGCAGGCGCAGCGAGGACCAGCACCGCAGGCGCTGGCAGCCCGGCAAGAGCGGGTCCTTCGGAGGCGGCGGCATCTGACCGCCTGGGGGGTGTCCGCACCGCACCGCACCGGGATATTCGGGTGCCGGGACGGTCACACCGTGTCACCCTGACCGGAACGCCCAGCACCCGCCGGGCGTGTCAGGTCAGGGGGCGGATTGAGCAGACGACGCTATGTGGCCCGGGGGGTGCCCGGCGGCTACCGCATCTGGGACAACCACGGCCGCCGGTTCTGGGGCGACTTCTACGAGCTCTGCCCGGACGAGCTGCTGGCAGAGCTGAACGGCCGCAAGGACCAGGCCAGGATCGGCGAGCTGCTCAGGCGTGCTCGCGCCGCGAAGCGCTAGCGGAGCCTCGGGAGTCCGTGGCGTCGGTCTCCGGGACGTCCGGGGCCAGGGCGAGGGCCAGGATCACGAAGAAGTCGATACCGACCATGATCACCGACCAGGCGGGCGTGTACGGCAGGAAGAGGAAGTGCAGCACCAGCCCGAGGGACGCCACGAAGATGCCGGTGACCCGGGCCCACCAGGCGCCCCTGAGGATGCCGAAGCCGACCGCCGCCACCACGACGCCGAGGACGAGCAGGGTCCAGCCCCACCCGGTGAGGTTCATCTCGAAGACGTAGTCGCCGATACGGCCGTACACATCGTCCTCGGCGATCGCGGAGATGCCCTGGAGGACGGCCAGCAGGCCGTTCACCACCATCAGGACACCGGCGAAGACGAGACCGCCGGTCGCCCAGCCGGGCGCGGGGGCGGGGCTCGGGGCCGGGGCGGGTCCGCCCTCGGCCCAGGGCCGCTCCGGGTGGGCGGCGCGTGAGTCCGGTGGCCCGGAGGTTCCCGAGGGGCTGTGGGCGGCGTCGGTCGCTCGCGACTGCGACTGCGGCTGCTGCTGGCTCATGGCTGCCGTACCCCACTTCTCGCGTGTTCCGCGATCGTGTTCTGCGGTCGGTACGACCATCGGACCGCGAGGGCGCGGTCACCACGGGGGAAAGGCCGATCGGGTGACGACCGGGGTGCGGGCGCGGGCGCGGGGACCTTCACTGGGGAGGAGCCCGTACGAGCGGCTCACCGGCCCGAACCGGACCACATCCCCTGGAGGCACCATGCCCGGTCACCGGACGCGGTGGACGACGACCACGATCCTCGCGACCACCGCTGCCGTGGCCGCCGCCGTCCTGACCGCCTGCTCCGAGGACGAGACCCCCTCCTCGGCGGCCAGCAAGGCGGCGTCGGCCTTCGCCTCGGCCACCGCGGAGGCGGGCCGCAAGCTGGACGACATCAAGGGCGGTGTCGACGCCAGGGACGCGGTGCGGCTGGGCGAGCCGACGACCGACGCCGACGGCCGGGCCACCGTGCAGGTCACCGTACGGAACACGACCGACTCGACGCGGTCCTTCGCGGCGCAGATCGACTTCCGGGACGAGGACGGCAATCTGCTCGACGCGGCCGTGGTGACCGTGGCCGACGTGGCCGCCGGCGGATCGGGGACGGGCACCGCGCGCAGCACGCGTGATCTGAGCGGCGAGGTACGGGCGGAGGTGGCACGGGCGGTGCGCTACTGAGCGCGGGTCACCGTGTCGGACTGCGCCGGAGCGGATCGCCCTCGCCGTCCGACACGGTGTGCGGCCGCCCGGCCACGGTGATGTTGATCTGTTCGCTCGTCGCGCTGACCCCGTTCAGGGTCGCCGTCGCCTGGAGGCGGCCCGGGCCCGGCGTGAGGGCGAGGCCGGGTACGCAGGACCAGGTGCCGTCGGGGGCGGCGGTCGTCGCGCAGACCTCGTTCTCGCCCGCGTCGCGCACCGTCACCTGGGCGCCCGGGTAGGCCGTCCCCGCCGCCTGCGGCGAGGCGCCCAACGGGACGCCCGAGTGGGGCCGGGACAGGGTCGGTGCGGGCAGCCCGACCGTGACGGTGCAGGTGCCCCGCTCCCGCACCACGCCCTCGGCGTCCCTCAGGACCAGGGTGCAGTCCGGCAGCCGGGTGCCGGGCTCGGCGTCCGGACGGACCGACAGCACGAAGGGGAAGGTACGGCCCTTCCACGCCTCCCCGGCCGCCGCGTCCGCCTCGGCGGCGGAACCCGGCACCGGCTCCCCCGCCGAGGAGGGGGTTCCCACGAACGTGTACGTCCCGCTGCCCCCGCCCAGCGCCACGGAGGCCCGGTACGCGCCCGTCGGGTACGGCACCCCGGTCACCCGTGTCCGCGCGGGCGCCGTCAGGGTCAGTGTGGAACCCGCCTTCAGCGCCGCCCCGTCGTACCCGCCGACCTCGACGATGCCCTCGCGCCCGGGCTCGATGGTCGCGGACGCCCACAGATCACGGTCGACGGGGCGGGGGCCGCCGGCCGGCCCGAGGCTGTCGACGACCGGACCGAGGCCACGGCCGAGCAGTCCGACCGTGCCCTCTCCCCCGTACGCCGTACCGGACATCACCAGCGCGCCCGCGACGGCGAGCGACCCGAGCACCGAGGTCTTTGCGTACCTGCTCATCGTCGGCGGAGCTCCTCACACGCGTCGGCAACAGCACTGTCTGCGATTCTCACGGCGTGTTCCCGTCCCCGACGTGCGGAGTTCGGCCGTACGGGCCAGGGCCGCGGCGCCCACCACCCGTCCGGGCGCCGCCCACGGCCGGTCGTGTCAGCCCTCGCCCTCGGGCTTCGCATGCCGTACGGCCTTCTTGACGTCCTCCTCGGCCTCGTTGCGCGAGGTGCCCTGCTGCTTCGCGTACTCGGTCACCGCGCTCTGCACGTCGCGGGCGAGATCGCGCCAGGCCCGCCAGGCCGTCTCGTAGGTTTCGGTCTGGAGCTGGGTCCACGGCGTATGGGCGGGCGGCCCGTACCGGTCCCGTAGTTCCTCGACCCTGGTGTGCGCCTGGTCGGCCGCCCGCTGCATGGCGACCAGCTCGTCGAAGGTGCGTGCCACGCGTCCGGATCCTTGGGCAGCCGGGCCGCGCCGCCCGTCTCGCCACGCGCGCGGCCCGTGCCTGTCACCCGGACGGAGTCGACCGGTGCCGCCAGGCGGGCCCGGGGCCCGGCCCGTCGGCGGCCCGCCCGGCTACGCCAGCCAGACCGTCGTGTCCGGCCCCAGCAGGCCGCCCTCCAGCGGCGCGCTGCCGATCAGCACCTCACCGGGCGGCAACGGCACCGGCGCGCCGGAGAGGTTGGCCACGCACCGCCAGCCGTCCGAGCGTGCGAAGTGCAGCACTCCGGGCGGGCCGTCCGGCGCCCAGTGGAGTTCCTCGCCCTGCAGGAGCTTGCGGCGCAGGCGCAGGGCCCTGCGGTACAGCTCCAAGGTGGAGCCCTCGACGCCGTCCTGGGCCTCGACGGCGTACGCCGCGAACGCCGGGGGCTGCGGCAGCCAGGCCCCGCCCGCGCCGAAGCCGTACGACGGGCCCGTCGTCGTCCACGGCAACGGCACCCGGCAGCCGTCGCGGCCCTTGCGCACACGTCCCGTCTGCTCCCAGACGGGGTCCTGGAGGACCTCGACGGGCAGGTCGGCGACCTCGGGCAGGCCGAGTTCCTCGCCCTGGTAGACGTACGACGAACCGGGCAGCGCCAGCATGAGGAGGGTGGCGGCGCGGGCGCGGCGCAGGCCCGCCGACGCGTCGACTTCCGGCGCGTGACCGCCGGACAGCAGCCAGGCGTTGTCGTCGGTGCCGGGCGGGAGCATCAGGCGGGAGGCGTGGCGTACGACGTCGTGGTTGGACAGCACCCAGGTGGCCGAGGCTCCGGCGGCGCGGGCGGTGGCCAGGGAGTCGGTGATGATCCGGCGCAGTTCCGCCGCGTCCCAGCCGGCCTGGAGGTACTCGAAGTTGAAGGCCTGGCCCAGTTCGTCCGGACGGGCGTACAGCGCGCGGCGGGCGCTCGGGTTGACCCAGGCTTCGGCGACCGCCATGCGGGGCGGGCGGTAGGCGTCGAGGATCTTGCGCCAGTCGCGGTAGATCTCGTGGACCTCGTCGCGGTCGTAGAAGGGGTGGGTGCCGGGCGGGAAGCCGGGCAGCGCGTCCTCGCGGCTGAGCTCCGGGGCGCCGAGGTCGCGCAGCGGCTCGCTCAGGTCCTTGGCGAGGGCGTGCGCCACGTCGACGCGGAAGCCGTCGACGCCGCGGTCGCACCAGAAGCGCAGGGTGGTGCGGAAGTCGGCGCGGACCTCCTCGTTCTCCCAGTTCAGGTCGGGCTGCTGCGGGGTGAACAGGTGCAGGTACCACTGGCCGTCGGGGACCCGGTGCCAGGCGCTGCCGCCGAACACGGACTGCCAGTCGGTGGGCGGGAGTTCGCCGTGCGGGCCGCGGCCGTCCCGGAAGACGTAGCGGTCCCGGGCGGCGGAGCCGGGGCCGGAGCGCAGCGCCTCCTGGAACCAGACGTGCTGGTGGGAGGTGTGGTTGGGGACGAGGTCGACGATCACCTTCAGGCCGAGCCGGTGGGCCTCGGCGGTCATGGCGTCGAAGTCGTCGAGGGTGCCCAGACGCGGGTCGACGTCGCGGTAGTCGGCGACGTCGTAGCCTCCGTCGGCCAGCTCGGAGGGGTAGAAGGGGCTGAGCCACAGGGCGTCCACGCCGAGCGCGGCGAGGTGGTTCAGGCGCTGGGTGACGCCCTTGAGGTCCCCGAGCCCGTCGCCGTCGCCGTCGGCGAAGCTGCGGGGGTAGATCTGGTAGATGACGGCCTGGCGCCACCAGTCGGGGTCCTTGGAGGAGAGGTCGGGGGTCGCGGGCGTGGTGGTGCGGACGGTCACGCGTACTCCTCTGCGGTGCGGCGGTCCGTACAGGCGATAACCAGAACTCTGTCCATATCACCGGAAACGTGAACCTCTGAGCCCCCCGGAGTGGTTGCTTCCTTGTGTGGCGAAATTGTGATGACACCGCGAACAGGGCTTGTATCGCCGCAGGTTGACAGCGTTCTACCAGGGGACCCACCATGTGCTCACGCTGTGGCGCAGGTGACCAATGAGCCCAGTGTTTCTTCGACCATGGGGGTGTTCTGTCCCCCCACCATGCACACGCCAAGAATGGGATACGCATGTCCATAGCGAGACGTGTCATCGCGCGACGCCTGCTGGGGACGGGCGCCGCGTCACTCGCCCTGTGCGCGGCCACCGTCGCCTCCGCCTCCGGTGCCTGGGCCACCGGCACGCCCGGCGGCGACGGCTGGAAGTCCGGCGGCTCCTACCAGCCCGGCACCGGCGCCGGCACGGAGACGGCCACCGACCGCTGCCAGTTCTCGCTCGACGGCACGAACTTCTACGACTCCGTCAAGGTCGACGACCAGAACCTGAAGGTCAGCGACGACGGCAAGGTCCACCTCACGGTGCGCGCCGCCGCCGACGCCACGACCTGCACCGCCTCGCTCGCGTCCTACCTCGCCCACGGCCCGACCTTCGCCACCTCCGGTGAGCAGGTCTTCGTCGACTTCGACACGGTCACGGTCAAGCCCGGCGCGACCGGCACCCTCGACATCGCCGTCCCGGACGCGGGCTGCTTCGGGCAGATCGACCTGTACCGCGGCGCGGTGAAGTTCGACGGCAAGCTCGACGCGAACGACGGCTTCGAGCACGGCGAGCTGCCCAAGGGCCCGGACCGTCCGGTGATCAAGGACAAGCTGATCGCGGCCTGGAACGGCGGCACGAAGGACTGCACGAGCAAGCCCCCGGCCACCGAGGAGCCGCCGACCACGCCGCCGGCGGAGCCGTCGGAGCCGGAGTCCGAGGAGCCCTCGACCCCGCCGGAGGAGACCACGCCGCCGGCCTCCGAGACCCCGTCGACCGAGACCCCGACCCCGGAGCCTTCCGAGTCGACGACTCCCCCGGCCCCGAAGCCCAACGGCGGCGGTGACAACCTCGCGGAGACCGGCGGCAGCAGCGCGACCGGCCCGATCGCCATCGGCGCGGTGGTGCTCGTCGCGGGCGGCGCGGCGTTCGTGGTGGCGTCGAAGCGGCGTCGTACGGCGCGTTCCTGACCATCCGGCAGCCGAAGGGCCCGGGGTGCCGTCCCCGGGCCCTTCGGCTGCACGGTGGGACGTCAGTAGCAGTTGCGGATCCGGTACACCGGCCCCCAGTCGTAGCTGGTGTTCTGCTCGTCGATCGGGACGTTCCTCAGGACGTTGCCGGACGAGCCGTAGAAGGTCGCCGTCGCGCGGCTGCCGGTCTGGAAGTTGGCGTAGCCGCCCGTGCCGTTCCAGTACGACAGCGCGTACGTGGCGCAGCGGTAGAACTTGAACACCTTGTACGTGTTCCTCGTCGGGTCCCAGACGCGGGCGCACAGGTTCCCGGTCGGGCACTCGTAGCCGGGGCCCGGCGTGTAGAAGAAGTCCGCGGCCGGCGACACCGTCGGCGCGTTCGCCCGGGTGCTCACGTCACCGGTGGCCGGCGCGGCGCCGGCACCCGGGGCCAGTCCCACGGCCAGCATGCCCGCGGCGGTGACGGCCGTACCGAGAAGGGAACGTAGACGCATGAGAGTGAACTCCCCCTGTGTGGTGTGGAGCTTGGTCGCCCTCAGGCTGTCAGCGCCCCTCCTCCCCCTGCCACACCTTGAAGCCCAGCCTTAAACGGAAGCCGGAGCTCAGGCGTCGACCGGGCGGTGCACCGCGCCGGAGATCAGGGCGAGGCCCGTCGGGGTGATGGTGTGCAGGACGTTCCTGCCGCGGCGGACGCTCACCAGCAGGCCGGCCCGGCGCAGTACCGCGGTGTGCTGGCTCACCGCCGCGTCGGAGATGCCGAAGCGCAGGGCGAGTTCGCCGGTCGTACGGCCCGCGACGACGTCCTCCAGGAGGGCGGCCCTGGTCCGGCCGATGAGCGCCCCGAGTTCCGCGCCGCCGGCCGCCGTGCCGACCCGGACCGGGCCGGGCTCCCCGGCCCAGCCCAGGGTGTGCTGGATCGGGTGGACCAGGACCGGCGTCCCTTCGTCGACGGCCAGGGTCAGGGGTCGGCGCAGACAGAAGAAGGACGGCTGCAGCAGCAACCCCCTGCCGTGCAGCCGCAGTTCGCGGTCGACGGGATAGTCGGCCTCCAGGACGGGCGGCCGCCAGCGCAGTACCGGCCGGAAGCCCGCCAGCAGCCCGTCGGTGCCGCCCTCCAGCACCGCCCGGGCGCGGACGGCCCGGTCCGCGTCGATCTGGGCCCGGATCCGGGGCCAGAAGGGGGCGAGCGCGGCCCGGTGATAGGCGTGCAGGGCGGCGCCCAGGCCGCGCAGCGCCTCGGGTTCGCCGTCGGCCAGGGCACGGATGCCGGGTGGTAGCGGACGCGGCGGCCGGGCCGGGGAGGCGGCGAGCAGGGCGAGGTCGCGGCGGAGCCGGGTCCGGGGCGTGCCGAGCACGGCGTCGACCGCGGCCGGCAGGTCGAACGAGCCGCGCGGGTCGGGTGTGAGGAAGTCCGGGAAGTAGCCCCGCGGCGGCAGCAGCGCGGCGAGCAGGGTGTGCACCGAGCCCACCCGGCGCCGCACCAGCCTGCGCCACTCGTCGAAGAGCAGCGGGGCGTCCGCGCTGATCAGTGTCTGGAAGCTGGTGGCGATCTCCCAGAGGGGGTCGGGGGCGGCGGCGACGCGCACGCGCGCGAGGTCGTCGGCGGTGAAGTGCACCCGCAGCATGGGGTCTCCGATGGTGGTCGGTCATCGGGTGGTGGGGGGATGTGGGCGCGAGGCGGTGCCTCACTGTGCCCCCGACAGTGACCGAACCGCACTTGTACGGACAAGGCGGCATTCGGTCACCCTGGGGTCCGTCGTTCGGACGCCGGCATGATCCGGACGACGGGCACTGGCCCTCGCCGCCGGTCCGACCGGCCGTCAGAGACCGGCCACGGTCCCCAGGTACAGCTTCACGAACCGGTCGACGTCGACGCCCAGGGCCACGTCCACCAGCGGCTGCTCGCGATGGCCGGCGTGGATCTCGGACTCGCCGTGGCGCGGGCGGCGGTCGACGATGGTCTGGCCGCGGGTCGGACCGGGGGCGAGGGAGACCTCCACCGGCAGCAGGCGGGTGGTGATGCCCGCCGGGTCCACGACCGCGCAGACCGCACCGGCGTCGCCGATGCCGCCGGCCTCCGGGTCGGCGGTGACGCCGGAGGCCGGCGGGTCGCGGGACAGCAGATCGGCGGCGAGGTCGGGGGTGGCCGGGCGGTGGGACAGCAGGTCGCCGGCGAGCCGGGCGCCGGGCTCCTCGCTCTCGCGCAGGCGCCGCACGTCCGCCCCGGGCACCACGACCCGCTGGAAGACGTCCAGGCCGTACATGGTGATCGGCACGCCGGCCGTGAGCAGGATCGCGGCCGCCTCCGGGTCGTGCCACACGTTGAACTCCGCGACCGGCGTGGCGTTCCCGGTGGCCACCGCGCCGCCCATGAAGACGATCCGCTCGATGTTCGCGGTGACCTCGGGGTGCGTGCGCAGCAGCAGGGCGATGTTGGTGAGCGGGGCGGTGGGGACGAGGGTCACCGGGCGCGGGGAGGCGAGGATCTCGCGGCGCAGCAGGGTGACCGCGTCCACCTCGGCCGGGGCGCGGGTCGGGCCGGGCAGGCCGAGGTCGCCCATGCCGTCCTCGCCGTGCACGTGCCGTGCCGAGCGCGGGGGCTCGACCAGCGGGCGTCCGGCTCCCCGGGCCACGGGGACGTCGGGGGCGCCGGCCGTCTCCAGGA
Organism: Streptomyces sp. NPDC001920; assembly: GCF_053594495.1. Taxonomy (NCBI): domain Bacteria; kingdom Bacillati; phylum Actinomycetota; class Actinomycetes; order Kitasatosporales; family Streptomycetaceae; genus Streptomyces; species Streptomyces sp. NPDC001920. The sequence continues at coordinate 7,774 of NZ_JBSFEP010000015.1, read as the reverse complement.
CGGTCAGGGTGTTGCGTACGACGCCGTCCACGTCCGTGTTGCCGGCCACGCAGGTGACCGCGCGCAGGTCGAGGCCCGGGTGGCGGACGGCGAACAGCAGTGCCAGGGCGTCGTCGACGCCGGTGTCGCAGTCGATGATCACCGGGACGGGCTGACCGTCGTTCGTCACGACAGGCTCCTCTCACGGGCGGCGGCCCTGCGGGAGCGACCTTACGGCCTGCGGGCGCCGCGGATGTCCCGCTCACTCCCACAGCTCCGGGCCGCGCGCGGCGGCCCGGTCGGCGATCCGGCCGATCAGCTCCGCACCGGACAGGGCCCCGGGGCTGCGCCCGTCCCGCAGCCGTACGGCCACGAGGCCGCCGTCCGCCGCGGACTCGCGTTCCCCGATGACCGCCTGGTACGGCACCAGGCGGGACGCCCGGACCCGGGCGCCCAGGGTGCCGTCCTCGGGGCCGGCGAGCTCGGCGCGCAGTCCCCGGTCGAGGGCGGCGCGCAGCAGTCGCCGCGCCTGGTCGGCCTGGGCGTCCGACACGGGGAGGATCACCAGCTGCACGGGGGCCAGCCACACCGGGAAGGCGCCGCCGTGCTGCTCGACGAGGTGGGCGACGGCGCGTTCGACGCTGCCGATGACGCTGCGGTGGACCATCACCGGGCGGTGCCTGGCGCCGTCGGGGCCGATGTAGTGCAGGTCGAAGCGTTCGGGCTGGTGGAAGTCGATCTGCACGGTGGACAGGGTCGCCTCGCGGCCGGCCGCGTCGGTGATCTGCACATCGATCTTGGGCCCGTAGAACGCGGCCTCGCCCTCGACGGCCTCGTACGGGATGCCGGACCCGTCGAGGACCTCGCGCAGCAGCGCGGTGGCCCGGCGCCACAGCACCGGATCGGCCACGTACTTGCCGCTCTCGCCCGGCAGGGAGAGACGGTGTCGGGCGGCACGGATGCCGAGGTCGGCGTAGGCGCGGGCGATGAGCCGGAGTGCGGCGCGAGCCTCCTCGACGGCCTGGTCGAGGGTGCAGAAGATGTGGGCGTCGTTGAGGTGGATGGCCCGCACCCGGGTGAGGCCGCCGAGCACCCCGGACAGCTCCGAGCGGTACATGCCCCCCAACTCGGCCATGCGGTAGGGCAGTTCACGGTAGCTGCGGGAGCGGGAGCGGTAGATCAGGGCGTGGTGCGGGCACAGGCTGGGGCGCAGGACGACCTGTTCGGCGGTGTTTCCCCCGCCGCCCAGGTCCATCGGCGGGAACATGTCGTCGCTGTAGTGGGACCAGTGCCCGGAGATCTCGTACAACTCCCGTTTGCCCAGCACGGGTGAGTACACGTGCCGGTAGCCGGCCCGGCGTTCGGTCTCGCGGACGTACTCCTCCAGCACCTGCCGGAGGGTGGCGCCGTCGGGCAGCCAGTAGGGGAGGCCTGCGCCCATCAGGGGGTCGGTGTCGAAGAGGCCGAGTTCGCGACCGAGGCGGCGGTGGTCGTGGACGGAGGGTCGCTGCGGGGTGGGTTCCTGCACGGTGGCTCCCTGGGTCGGGCCGGAAGCGAGCACCCACACGACGAAGCCCCGGGGCGGCTCGCCCCGGGGCTTCGGATTCGCTCAGCTGTCAGCGCGCCGGGACGGGGTCCGGCGTCGTCGTCACAGACGGCATGGCGCGCTTCATGGGGCGACCGTAACAGCGGCGGGGTGCGGGTGTCGCGGTGATTTTGCGGTGCCCGCACGGCGATCGGGCCTCCGGTTCCCCTCCCCGCAGGGCTCGCGGATGCCGTCCGTCGAGGGCGACGAGGGCCACGGCGTCCACGCCTCGGGCACGGGCCCCTGCTCCGACCGCACCGTCGACGCCCGCCTGGAGCGGGGGAGGGGCCGCGGGCGGCCCCCTACGTCACCCGCGAGCCGTCCGGCCGCCGCGGCCCGGCGCGGACCAGACCAGCCGGCCCCCCGGCATCGCGGCGGGCACCGGGAGCGCCCCGCCCCTGACACGCCTCGCCGGGAACGGCGGGGTACGGACCCGCGCGGGCGGGCCGCGTCACCCGGACGGACCGGCGCGCTGGTGGTCACCCTTCCTTGGTGGTGCCTTGAGAACACGTACCCCGATCTTGAGCGCGCCCACGGTCCCAGCGCAGGAGGTCCCCGATGCCCCGTCCCCCGGCCCGCGCAGTCATCGCCTCGACGCTCACCGCGGGCGCCCTGCTGACCGCGTCCGCCTGCTCCGCCGTCGGGCTGGACCGGGCGGCCGATGACGTACGCGCCCCCGCCTCCCCCGCGGGCACCACCGGCGCGCCGCGGGTGCCCGCCGCCGACCCCACGCTCACCCAGGCCCAGGCCAGGGCGGCCCTCATCGGCGAGGCCGACCTCGGGGAGCCCTGGGTGCCCACCGAGGGGTTCGCCACCTGGCGGGAAACCATGCTGAAGGCGACCACCGAGTCCGAGGAGTGCGGCCGGCTCCTCGACAGCCTCTACGCGGAGGAGCTCTTCGGCCCCGACGCCCATGTCCGCGCGTCGGTGGGCCTGGACGACCAGGGGGACGAGGCGCAGTTGCGCTACCAGGTCGTCGCGCACCGGCCGGCGGACGTGGACCGGGCACTGGCCTGGCTCGACGGGCTGTCGAGCGAGTGCGGGCGGTTCGCGGCCACCGCGCGGGGCGGGCCGATGACCGTATGGGTCAGGGGAGTCGAGCTGCCGGAGGTCGGGGACGCCCGGCAGGGCCTGCGGATCGTCCTCGGCGCCGTCTCCGAGGACGAGGAGGCACCCACCCTCACCTTCGACGTGGCCGCCGTCCGTGTGGGCGACGACGCGATCGTCGTCACCACCGGGGGCCTCGGCGAGGTGTCGGCCGACGCCACCCGGACGGCCCTTGAGGTGGGCGTCCAACGGCTGGCGGAGGTGCGCAAGCGGGGCCGGGCGAGCGTGTGAACGCGGCGCGCGGCAAAGGCCCTGTCGTCACATTCCCGCCGTCCGCCCGCAGGGCGGGCCCGGAATTCGACGACAGGGCCTACGGCACGGCGGCCTCTAGACGATGCGCTCCACCGCGTCCTTGGCCTCCTTCAGTCCCGCCCCGGTGATCTCCCGGTAGGCCTTGATGGCCGGGATCTTCTTGCCCTCCCGCGCGAGCGCCACGACCTCGTCCATCCTCGGGTCCTCGTCACGCAACCCCAAGTGGTCCATGATCAGGTCGAGTTTGCGCTCCACTCTGGCAACCCGCTTGTCGGCACGGCCCATCCGGCTCTCGACGCCGAGCAGCATCACGAGCGCGACGGCCACGAAAATCAGCCCCGTTGTGTCCATGACCGTCGATCCTAGGCACCGGGCCGGGGCCCGCACGCCACGGGGCGGGCCGGACCGGCCGGACGCCGGCTAATCCCTGTCGAACCGCAACCGGTGCGCCACCACGTCCCGCGCCACGTCCAGTGCCGTACGCCCGTGCGCGAAGGCGTGGCCGCGCAGCCGGGCCAGCGCCTCGTCCGTGCCGATGCCGAGCTGGGCCATCATCATGCCGGTGGCCTGGTAGAGCCGGTCCTGGTCGGCGGCCAGTCCGCTCAGCCACCGCTCGTCCTCCGGGTCGCCGCCCGCCTCCTCCGCGCGGGGCAGCGCCATCAGCGCCACGGTCATCATCCCGGCCACCAGCCGCGCCGTGCGCAGGTCCCGGTCGGTGAGGTCGCCGGGGGTGTCGCGGTAGAGGTCGAGGGTGCCCACGCACACCGTCTCGTTGCCGAGCGGTATCGAGTACACCGCCCGCACTCCGACGGCCGTGGCCTGCTGGGCGAAGACCGGCCAGCGCAGGACGTCCCCGCCTCCCGTCAGGTCGCGGGCGAGCACGGGCGCCCCGCTCAGCGCGGCGGACTGGCAGGGACCGTCCCCGAGGGTGGCCTGGAGCTCGGTCACATAGGCGGCCTGCGGACTGCTCGCGCCCAGCTGGACGGGCATGCCGTCGCTGTGCAGCGACACGCTCGCGCCCGTGACGGGCAGCAGCTCCACCGCGACGTGGCACAGCCGCGCGGGAATCTCTCCGGGCCCCGCGCCCCGCACGCCCGCGCCGACCGTCTCCTGCCCCCGTTCACCCCGGTGATCGTCTTCGGGCTGCATGGCAGCCTCCTCGTCCCGAGCGCGGAACGGCATGCCTCGTCCCAGACCCACGCGGCCTCGATCGCTCGTCTCGAACGACGCCCGACTACCCGTGCCCTGCCCCGTGAAACCCCCCGGCCGGCGCGGCGAACCCCGCCTTCACCGCCTCTCGTACGGGTTCGCGGGCGGCTCGACCCGCCGCACCGAAGCGGCGTCCAGGACCGGTGGCCAGGCCTCGTCCGTGCCGAGCGCGCCCTTGGCCCGCCAGGTGCCGGTGACGGCGATCCAGGTGTCGGCCAAAGGCGCCTGGACGCCCCGGACCTCGACCTTGTCCACGGTGGCGTCGGCCGCGCAGCAGGCGATCTGGAGGCGGGTGACGTACCAGGTGCCGTCGGCGTCGCGGGTGACGAAGCCGGTGAGCCGGACCGTGCGGCCCGCCAGTGACCGTCCGCTGTCGTAGACCGCCCGCGAGCCGAACTCCGCCAGCGTCAGCTCCACTGGATCCCCGGCCGGGAGCGCGGGGAACGTCCCGACGCCCTGCGCCGCCCGTCGCGCCGCCTCGCGTTCGGCGCTGTAGGAGCCGAGGGCGGGGGGCGGGAACAGCAGGAGGGCGAGGGCGGGGAGGGCGAGGAGCCAGGCGATACGCGGGCTGTGGCCGTGATCGTGCCCGTGGCGGTCCCCCTGCCCTGGCCGGTGCTCGGGCCCCGGCTCGGGCTCGGGCTCGGGGCCACCGTGCGGGATGTTCCCGGGACCCGCGTGCCGTTCCCGCGGGCGTACGACCGCCGCCGCCACCGCCAGCGCGACCAGCACCAGGCCGGACAGCACCAGGTACGGCCGCAGCGACTGCTGGACGTAGCGCAGGTACAGCTCGCCGAACAGGGAGATCCGCAGGATCGCCGCGCCCGTCAGGAGCAGCAGGACGGCCGGGCCGTAGCGCCTCACAGCAGCCACCATCCCACCAGCACGCTGCTCACCACGGCCACCACCCAGGTCACCGAAGAGAACCGCAGCGCGAAGGAACGCCCGAACGTCCCCGCCTGCAGCGCCATCAGCTTCAGGTCCACCATCGGCCCGACGACCATGAAGGCCAGCCGCGCGGTCGGTGAGAACCCGCTCAGCGAAGCGGCGACGAACGCGTCCGCCTCGCTGCACACGCACAGCACGACCGCCAGCAGCGCCAGCAGCAGCACCGACAGCCAGGGCGAGTCGGTGAAGAGGTCCAGGACCGAGCGCGGCACCACGATGTCGAAGGTCGCCGCGGCCGCCGCGCCGACGACGAGGAAGCCGCCCGCATGCAGGAAGTCGTGCTGGAGACCGGCGGTGAAGGCGCGCAGGCCGGAGGCGGCCGGGTCGGCGTGCCGTGCGGGTGGCCGCAGCCACTCCTCGCGGCCGAACCGGAGCCAGAGCCAGCCCATCACCAGGGCCGTGGCGAGCGAGGCGACCAGGCGGCCGAGGACCATCTCCGGCTGCCCGGGGAAGGCGACGGACGTGGCCACCAGGACGACCGGGTTGATGGCGGGTGCGGACAGCAGGAAGGCGAGGGCGGCGGCCGGGGCCACGCCACGCCGCATCAGGCTCCCGGCCACCGGTACCGACGCGCACTCGCAGCCCGGCAGGACGACGCCGGCCGCGCCGGCGACGGGCACGGCGAGCGCCTGGTTGCGGGGCAGCAGCCGGCTGAAGACCTTCTCCGGGACGAAGGCCCCGATCGCCGCCGACACGACGGTGCCGAGGAGCAGGAAGGGCACGCCCTGCACGGCGATCGCGGTGAAGACGGTCCACCAGGCGGCGACGGGCGGGGTGTACAGGTCGAGCGCGAGCGCGGGGCCGAGGACCGAGGCGACGGTGGCGATGACGAGGAGCGCGGCACCGCCGAACACCGCGTACACCAGCGCGCGCACGGCCATGCGCAGGCCGTCGGCCACCGTCCGTTGGTTCTCCACGCGCCCGCCCCATCGTTCTCACCGCTCCCGCGCAGGCTAACCCGGCCGGGGCCGGGCACCACCCCGGGGCCTTACAGCGGAGGCTGTGCGGGCGCGGGGCCGAGGGTCGTGGTGCCGGGGGCCGTGCGGTGGCCCAGGCCCGTGCGGTACGCGTCCAGGGCCGCCTCCACCCTGCCGGTGCGGCGCAGCAGGTCGCCGAGGAGCCGGCACAGGTCGGCGAGGTCGCCTGCCGCGCCCGCGCGTTCCAGCAGGCTCAGCGCGCGTACGTAGTGCTCCTCGGCGGCCTCGGTGTCACGGGCGTCCTCGGCGATGATGCCGAGGAGGCGGTGGGCGGCGGCGGAGTGCAGGGCGCCGCGCTCGGGGCTGAGGTCGCTGAGCACCTCGTGCAGGAGGGCGGCTGCCTCGCCGGAGCTGCCGCGCCGGTGCAGCACGTCGGCGAGTTCGACGGCGACCTGGCTGGTGTAGAGGGCGGCGCGCTGGGCGGTGAGCATGGTCCGGGCTTGGCGCAGTTCGGCCTCGGCCCGCTCCAGCTCGCCGTTCTGGGCGTAGACGTAGCCGCGCATCCAGTGGCAGTTGGCCAGCTCGGTGCGGATCTGGAGCTGCCGGTACAGTTCGGCGGCCTTGGCGAGGGAGGCGTCGGCCTCGGCGATCCGTCCTTCGGCGAGGAGGGTGCGGGCGACGGAGCGGTGCATCCGGGCGACCAGGGCCGGGTCGCCGGCCTGCGGGGCGAGGGCGAGGGCGTACTCGGCGGCCTGGGCGGCGCGGGCGTGGGCGCCCATGTCCATGTAGGGGCCGATGACCGCGGTGTAGAGCAGGAGCAGGGCGTCGGGGTCGTGCAGTCCGCCGCGGTTCAGTTCGTCGAGGGTGGACTCCAACAGATAGACGGCGTACCGGAGTTCACCGGCCAGGTAGTGCGAGACGGCGCGGCCGCGCAGGGCCGGCACCCGGGCGGGCAGGGGTGCGTCCGCGAGGGCCCGCTCGGCCAGTTCGAAGTACCTGCGGGCCTCGGTCAGTTCGCCCGTGTCGATGCCGCACTCGCCGAGTCCGAGCAGCGCGACGGCCTCCGCCTCGACGAGTCGGTGCTCGCGCGCCTCGGCGAGCAGGGCCGTGTACTGCTCCGCCGCGGTCTCGGCCTGTCCGACGGCCAACGTGCGCTGCGCCTCGGTGAGCCGGAGGCGCAGATCGGTGGCGAGACGGGCCGGACGTCCGGTCGCGAGCTCGTCGAAGCCTACGCCGAGCCGCTCCGCGAGATGCCTGAGCGCGTCGTCGGAGGGCCGCACCCGGCCGGCCTCCAGCGTGGAGACGTACGCGGGCGTGTAGGCGGGCTCCGCCAACTGGCGCTGGGTGAGCCCCCTTTCGGCGCGCAGCTGCTGTACCCGGCGCCCGATGACCTCCGGGTCGTCACGCTCGGCCATGGCCCCAACTCCCCCTGTGACCCTTGCCGTTCGGCTGGGACGACCCCTAGGTTAAACCGTGTATTAAACGTGCTTAATACATTGCCGCTGAGAGGTCGCCGTGCTCGAACGCACCAGCACCACCGAGCGTTACACCCGAGGTGTCGCCGCCGCCGTGGTCGCCGTGGTGACGCTGGTCCTGGCGGCCAACGCGGGGCCGGCGCGAGCGGCGGAGGCACGGCCGGCGTGGCAGACGGCAGCCACCACGGACCCGGCCGCCCCCGCCGACCGCTAGGTCGTGTCCGCAAAGTCCCGTCGTCCGCCCGGAGGGCGGGCCCCGCGGCGTATGGTGCGTGCTCTCGGCGTGCCGGGCGGAAGCCCTCGTA